>JAKAWH010000031.1 GCA_021817065.1 Actinomycetes bacterium | reverse complement strand
TGTGGGGCGCCATCGGCTCGGTGGCCACCATCAAGACCGCCTCGATGGCGCGTGGTTCGACCGGACGGTCATTCATCCCTCGTACTCCTCGCCGCGGTGGGCGATACGGGCCAGCGCCCGATCCACTGCGCCACCGGACAGCTCGGTGGAGACCTCGATCGCTCCCGGATCCACCGCGTCGGTACCGGAATCCCCGGCGCACCAGGTCACCCGGATCTCGCCGAACCGTTCCGCCTGTTCGAGTTCCACCAAGTCCTGCTTGTGCAGCTCCAGAATGGCGAGAAAAGCCACCACGATCTCGATGGTCGCCTCCATCCCAGCGCACAGCTCGCGGAAGGTGGCACCGCCCTCCACGGCCAGGCGCGCCGCCAATTTCCTCACGGTTTCGGTGACGGAGACCGCCACCACCGTCACGTGCGCAAGGCTCACCTCCGGCTCGGGCTTGGGGGTGAGAAGTTTCACCATCGCGTCGCGCAATCGGTTCGGTGCCACTCCTTCGAGCAGATCGGGGGTGACGTCGAAAAACCGTTCCTCCAAGCCGTTCCTGCGAGGCAGGGAACGGGCAGCCCGCTCCATCGCACCACGCAAAAGGGCGGCGACCTCGCGGAAAGCGCTGAATTCCAACAGCTTGGAGAGCAGGAGGTCCCGTTCCTCCCACATCTGCACCTCTTCGTCCAGGTCCACTCCCTCGGGCACCGGAAGAAGGCGCCGGCACTTCAATTGGATGAGGGTGGCGGCGATGAGGGCGAATTGGGTGGCGGTCTCCAAGTCGAGATTGCCTGCCATCCGCTCCACCTCGGCGAGGAAGCCGTCCACGATGCGTGCGAGCGATACCTCGTAGACGTCGACTTCCTCGGAGAGAATGAGGTGAAGGAGCAGGTCGAACGGGCCTTCGAATACGGGTGTCGATACCCGGTAGGCGTTCGGCGACGTGGGGGCAGAGACCTCGGTGGCCACCTCTCGACAGTACCGGTTCCCGGCGCCCGTCTGGTGGACGGTCGGCTTCCGCCTGGCTCCGAAGGAACCCCTGCACAGGCCCCAGCAAATGCGAGCCGACCCACCCGCAGCGGCGCGCACCCTACGATGAGGACCCATGACACGCGTTCTCTCGGGCGTGCAGCCCTCCGGCGACGTCCATCTGGGCAATTACCTGGGGGCTCTGAGGATCTGGGTCTCCGACCAGAAAGAGGCCGACGCCTTCTATTGCATCGTTGACCTCCACGCCCTAACCAAGGAAAACGATCCGGCGGAGCTTTCGCGGCGCACCCTCGACATGGCGGCCGTGCTGCTGGCAGTGGGACTCGATCCCGACGTGTGCACCATTTTCGTCCAGAGCCACGTCGCCGAGCACACCGGGCTGGCCTGGCTGCTGGAGTGCACCGCCACCATGGGCGAGCTGAACCGAATGACCCAGTTCAAGGACAAGGGGCGCGACGACGAGTCGGTTCGGGTGGGCCTGTTCGCCTATCCGGTGCTGATGGCCGCAGACATCCTCCTCTATGACACCGACCGAGTGCCGGTGGGCGACGACCAAAGACAACACCTGGAACTTGCGCGGGACCTTGCCATCCGCTTCAACGGCCGGTACGGGGAGACTTTCACCGTCCCCGAAGCCGCCATCCCCAAGGTCGGCGCGCGAGTGATGGACCTCCAGAACCCAACTTCCAAGATGTCGAAAAGTGTGCTCTCCCCGCAGGGCACCGTGCTCCTCCTCGACGATCCTGCAACGATAGACAGGAAGATCCGGCGTGCGGTCACCGACACGGAAACCGAGGTGCGCTACGACCCGGGAACCAAGCCCGGCGTCTCGAACCTGCTGGAGATCCTGGGTGCGGCGACCGGGAGGTCCCCCGAGGACTGCGCCGCCGGCTACAGCGCATACGGCCCGCTCAAGTCCGACACCGCCCAGGCAGTGATCGAGATGGTGGCCCCGATCCAGGAGCGCTACCGCGAGCTGATCGCCGACCGCAACACCCTCGGCCAAGTGCTCATCGAAGGTGCCGCCAAGGCGCGTGCGGTCGCCACCACCACCTTTGAGCGGGCTTCGCAGGCGATCGGCCTCCTCCCACCGCCCTGGGAGGGACGCCTACGAGAAGGCCGCGAGAAGTTCCGCTGAGGCTCGCCACTCCCACCGGCAGGCCGCCAAGGCGCTACCGCAGCGGCCGACCGAGTGTGCGACACCGGCCGCTCCTTAGAGCGGCCGACTGAGTGTGCGACACCGGCCGCTCCTTAGAGCGGCCGAAATACCATCCCAGTGCGTGGCTTCGGATGGAAAAAAGTCGTTTTGGGAGGCATCCGCAGACCGGCGCGGGCACAGCGGCCGATCTGGTCGACGGTGACCGGGCGGATCATCACCGCCGCCTGGGAACTGCCGTTCCGCACTGCTGCGAGAGCCACCGGCCAGCGCGGCTCGTAGTCGATCTCGTGTGCGGGCAGCGTGTCCAGCGCTGCCCGCAGATGCACCGAATCCAGCTCGGCGAGCACGTCCTCACCCGAGCCCTCCCCCCCCGCCGTCGCTACATCCCGTAGGAGCCAGGCGCCCGAGCCGGTGACCAGGGCGATCGCCTCTTCGGCAACCAGGAGATCGGGGTTAATCCCGGCCGGATCGCTCGTGTACTCCTGGAGCGCGAAGCGTCCGGCAAACGCTTCGGCGACATCGAGGTCCGCGGGGAGATCCGAGAGGACCCGGTGGATGGATCGGACGTGAAGTTGCTCCTCGGCGAGTTCGACGACCAGCGCGAAGACCCCACCTGCAGCTCCCCCGCTGGCACGAACATCGCCTTCCGATGGTCCTTGCTCATTGCGATAGTTCAACGCAGTCTCGAAGCGGTGATGGCCATCGGCGATGACCACCGAATTGGACGCCACCGCATCGGCGATCCTCGTGCAGGCATCGGCGTCGACGATGGGCCAGAGGGAATGGACGACGCCCTCGGTATCGGTGGCCGTCACCATCTCGGTGGCCCCGGTCGCTTCCGGTGTGCACCAAGCGGTCAATCCCCGCGCCAGGGAAAGGCCCCATATCGGAGAGAGATTGGTCCGGGTGGCACGGAGAAGGTACAGCCGGTCGCCCTTGGGCTTGGACATGGTCTCCTCGTGGGGCAGGATGCCCCCTCGATCGGGGTCCTCCACCCCCAGCGCCCCGAAAACTCCGGTGGTCGAGACGGTTCTCCCCGCCGGGTCGGCGTACTCCATCCGGTAGCCGTAGAGCGCCGGTTCCTCGTCGCGCCGGAGCACGCCCTTGGCCTGCCACTGTCCCAGCAGGTCCGCTGCCACCCGGTAACGATCCCTCCCCGACTCGGGATCGTCGGACGGCAACTCGACCAGGATGGCGTTGTAGTCACTCCGTGAAGCCAGCGCGGCCCGCCCTTGTTCGTCCACCACGTCGTAGGGCGGGGCGATCACCTCGTTCAGGGAGACGAGGGAGGGGTCGTATCGCAGTCCTTGGAAGGGTCGGAAACTCGGCACGGAGCCAGCGTAGTGGACCGCTCCGACTCCCCTCCCCGGCCTGTCCGTAGCGCCGCTCCAAGGAGAATCGCCGGCGTCGATCGATCGGAGACTCCGCCTCACGTGGGATGATGGTCGGCGGTGTTGTGGATTCTCGATCTGGACGGAGTGGTCTGGCTGGCCGACCGTCCGATCCCCGGCTCGGCCGAGGCGGTGCGGTCTCTGGTGACCGGCGGTGACCGGGTGGCGTTCACCACCAACAACGCATTCCTCACCCGAGATGCCTATGTGGCCAAGTTGGCGACTGCCGGCATCGATGCCGACCCCGACGACGTGGTGTCTTCTGCACAAGCCGCCGCTTCCCTCCTTCACTCGGGCGACATCGCTTTGACCTGCGCGGGACCTGGGATATCCGAGGCGCTCTCCGACTACGGCGTCAAGGAGATCCCGATTCGATCGGGAGAGGACTTCCCCATCGAACGGGCAGACGCGGTCGTCGTCGGCTACCACCTCGACTTCGGATACCAGACCCTTTCGGCGGGAGCCCGGGCGATTCGGGAGGGCGCTCGTTTCATCGGGACCAACGCCGATCCGACCTACCCGACCCCGAACGGCCTGCTTGCCGGGACCGGCGCACTGCTGGCTGCCTTTTCGGTTGCAAGCGGAATCAGGCCGACCCTCGCCGGCAAGCCGTACCAACCCATCGTGGACCTGGTTCGCGAGAGATTCGGTATTGACGGTCACGAGTGCACGGTGGTCGGGGACCGGCCCTCCACCGACGGGGCGTTCGCCCGCCGTCTGGGCGCTCGCTTCGCACTGGTGGAGTCGGGAGTGACCCCCCGGGGTTCTGCTCCCCGCGACGGGGAGCCCCGCCCCGATCTCGTTGCCGCAGATCTCGGCGACCTGGTGACCACCGGCGGAGCACCCCCTCCCGCCTGACCCCAATCGTCCGGGAAGTATCGTCGGTTCTCCCCAGCATGGTTTCTCCCGGATAGCTGGCGCCGGGTGGCTGGCGCATTACCGATCGATGACGATCGGTGCAAACTACTGGCAGCAATTCGGTTGCTTGAGCTAACCTTTAGGGCTATGCCCCAGAATGACATCTTCCGGCGGTACACCGAGGCGGGCCTCTCGCTCACCCGGCTAACCCGCGTCCGCGCCCAGGAGATCGCCAAGGACCTCGTCAAGACCGGGGAGATCCAGCGCGAGCAGGCTCAGAAGTGGGTCGACGATCTGGTGGAGAGAAGCCGCAAGTCCACTGAAGACCTCCTCAACCTCATCCGGGACGAGGTTCGCCGCCAGATCAAGCAGCTCCGGCTGGTCAACCTGGACGAGGTGCAGAAGCTGCTCGACAAGTTCGCCGCCTCGATGGGACTTTCGTCGGCCACTTTGGGCAAGCGGCAGAACCGGCCCCCCACCACGAGGCCGGCGAAGAAGGCCGCAGCTCCCACCAAGGCCGCAGCCACAACCAAGGCCGCTGTGAAGAAGGCGCCAGCCAAGAAGAAGGCCGCTGCGAAGAAGGCGCCAGCCAAGAAGCGCCCGGCAGCCAAGCGCGCCTAGGCGGCTGGCCAACCCTCGCCGCCGCCCGCTCACTTCCGAGCTGGTATCCCGGGGGCTCACCCCCGACCATGTCTCGGCATGCGATCTCATCGCGTCGGGACGTGTCCTGGTCGCCGGTGCTCCTGCCACCAACCCGGATCGTCTGGTGTCCCCGGCGGAGGCGATCGTGGTCGGGGAACCATCACCGAGCCCCCTTTTCCCATCGCGTGCCGGAGCCAAGCTCGACGCTGCGCTCGACCGGTTCGCCTGCCCGGTGGCGGGGCGGCGTTGCCTCGATGCGGGAGCATCCACCGGCGGCTTCACCGGGTGCCTGCTGAGCCGGGGCGCCTCTGAGGTCACCGCGGTGGATGTGGGCTACGGGCTCCTCCACGAGACATTGCGCAACGATCGGCGGGTCCGGATCCTGGAACGTACCAATATCCGGTCGCTGGTGGGGCCCGATGGAGGTCCGGCCGCAGGGTTCGAGACCTTCGAGGTGGTGGTGGGGGACCTGTCGTTCGTCTCCCTAACCAGCCTGGCAGGCACCCTCGCAGGCGACCTGGCTGCGCCAGGCGCATCGGTGGTCCTCCTGGTCAAGCCCCAGTTCGAAGCCGACGAGGCGGTGGTGTCCCGAGGACGGGGAATCGTCACCGACCCCGCGATCTGGCAGAACTCCCTGGAACGGGTGGCACGCTCGCTCATGTCACACGGCGCGTGCATCATGGAGGCCATGACCTCGCCGATCCGCGGTACCAAGGGAAACGTGGAGTTCTTCCTCCACGCGACCGCCCACGCGACCGCCCACCCTTCAGGTCGGGCCGGGTGGGAGGCCAGGATCGCCCACTCGGTGGAAGAGGCGGTCACCCGCTTCGGCGGTGACTCGGTTGCCGGTAGCGCTTCGACCGCCGGTGCGCCGGGAGGTGAACGGTGAGGTTCTTCATGGTGGTGCATGCCTCCAGCGAGACTGCCGCCAAGGTTGCGACCGAGGCAGCCGGCTGGCTGAGATCTGCGGGGCACGCCGTCGATGTCGCCGCCCATGCAGACGCAGAGTTGGCTCCCGACGTCGTGGAGATGGTCTCCCGGGCCGATCTGGTGGTGAGCCTTGGCGGGGACGGGACCATGCTGAGGGCGGTGGAGACGGCCTCCCCCTTCTCAGTTCCGGTCTTGGGAGTGAACCTCGGCACCCTCGGCTATCTCACCGCCGTCGAACCGCACCACCTGCACGCTGCGCTGGAGAGCTTTGTCTCCGGCAGCTACGCGCTGGAGATTCGGACCACCCTGGAGGTCGCGATCACCGGCGCGGTCTCAACCGGGGTAGGAGGCATCGACGATCCGGACCCCGGACGGAGGGTGGTTTTTCCTGCAGCCCTCAATGAGGCGGTCCTCGAGCGATCGGTACCCGGCCACACCGTGCGCATCGGGGTGTCCATCGCCGGAGCCCGCTTCGCCAGCTACGCTGCCGACGGGTTGCTGGTCTGCTCTGCGAGCGGGTCGACCGCCTACAACCTTTCAGCTCGTGGCCCGATACTCTCTCCCCGCTTGGACGCCGTGGTGGTCACCCCTGTCTCGCCCCACATGCTTTTCGACAGGGCGCTGGTGCTCGGTCCCGACGAGAACGTCGACCTGGAGGTGCTCGACCCGCGCCCAGCCGTTCTGGTGGTGGATGGCATCCGAGTGGGAACCCTCGGCCCCGGAAGCAGGGTCGAGGTGGCAGTCGGCCCTCACCCGGCCCGGCTGGTCAGCGTCGCGGCCAGGGATTTCCACGGAATTCTCAAGGCCAAGTTCCACCTCGCCGACCGGTGAAGGCTCATTACCGGCCGGCCGGCTTCCGCTCCCCCAAGTGGGCAAGTGCGGAGCCTTTTCCTTCCGCTCCTTCCGCGGCGGGGAGCGGCCCGGTGTTGAGAGACTGGCGGGGAGCGGCCCGGTGTTGAGGGAGCTGTCAGTCAGGGCCCTGGGGGTTATCGACGAGATCGTCCTCGATCTGGGACCGGGAATGACCGCTCTGACCGGGGAGACCGGTGCGGGCAAGACCCTGGTCGTCGAGGCCCTCCAGCTCCTGGTGGGGGGACGCGCCGATCCGGGCCTGGTGAGACCGGGCTGCGACGCGGCACTGGTGGAGGGGAGATTCGAAGGGGTCGGTTCCGGCGATCCGGCCGGAGGAGACGAGATGATCCTCGCCCGGGAAGTGCCCGCTCAAGGGCGCTCGCGTGCCTGGTGCAACGGGCGGATGGCGACTGCCGCTTCGCTGGCAGAAACCGGTTCCGAGCTTCTCGATCTTCATGGCCAGCACGACCACATGACCCTGATGACCCCCCAGGGCCAGCGCTGCGCCCTGGACTCCTATGCGGGGGTGGACCCGGCGCCCCTCAGGGCGGCCCGTTCCGAGCTCGCCGGAGTCGCCGACCGTATCGCCGCCCTGGGAGGAGACCCCGATGAGCGGCAAAGGGAAGCGGACTTCCTCCGCTACCAGATCGACGAGTTGCGCCGTGCGTGCATCGACGACCCCGCTGAAGAGGAAGCCCTGGCCATGCGGGAAGAGTTGCTGGCTGCCGCAGACGCCCACCGGGAATCTGCCCAGCGCGCCCTGCTGTCCCTCGGCACCGGCAGCGCCGGAACCGACCCGGGGCTGGGCATCTCCACCTCCGCCTCCGACTCGATTGCCTCGGCGATCGCCGCCTTGGCCGGACACCGGCCCTTCGACCACCTCGACGAGCGGCTCCGGGCTCTGGCCGATGGCCTTGCCGACGTGGGCCACGACCTGAGAGTGGCATACGAGGCGATCGAGGACGATCCCGAGCAGCTTGGCCAAGTCCGGGCACGCCGGCAGCTCCTTTTCGACCTTGCCCGCAAGTACGGAGGGAGCCTCGATGCCGCCCGCAGCTACCTCGCCTCCGCCGGTGAGCGCCTGGAATCTCTCGAACGTGACCACGGGAGCGCTGCCGAGTTGCAGATTCGCCTCGAGTCTGCCCGTGCGGCCGTTGCCGCCGCCGAAGCGTCCATCCGGCACCAGCGTGCCCGTGCTGCGCCACTCATGGCTGCGGCGATCACCGAGAAGCTCCGAACCCTGGCTATGCCCAAGGCGACCGTCGAGGTGGCCGTCGGCAAGACCGGAGCGGGAGACGAGGTCACTTTTCTCCTGGGAGCCAATCCCGGCGAACCCCTCCTCCCCCTGTCCAGGGTGGCTTCGGGGGGCGAATTGGCGCGCACGACCCTGGCGGTCCGACTGGTGTGCAGCGGCGGTCCATCTACTCTGGTCTTCGACGAGGTGGATGCAGGAGTGGGAGGGGAGGCAGCCCTGGCCGTCGGTCGTGCCCTCGCGGCCCTGGCTGCCCGGCACCAGGTTGTTGTGGTAACCCACCTTGCCCAGGTCGCCGCCCTCGCCGACCGCCAGGTCGCGGTTTCCAAGTCGCTGGTGGAGGGAAGGACTGTGGCCGAAGTCCACGCGCTCGACGGAGAACAACGAGTCCTGGAGATCTCCCGGATGCTCTCGGGCCAGCCGGAGAGCCCTGCCGCTCGCAGCCACGCCGAAGAGCTTCTCCGTGCTGCCGCAGCGATTCGCGATCAACTGAGCCAGCGGTGATAGGTTCGCAGGTGTCGATTCGGTCGGGTCGCCTTTTCGGGCAAGCGCTCCCCCGTTGACCCCCTCCCTCCGGTTCCACCCCCTCCCCGGAACGTACCGGTGACCAAGTTCATATTCGTTACCGGTGGAGTCGCCAGCTCCCTGGGCAAGGGCCTCACCGCTTCGTCTCTCGGTCGGCTCCTCAAGTCGCGAGGACTCCGGGTCACCATGTGCAAGCTCGACCCCTATATCAACGTCGACCCGGGCACCATGAACCCCTTCGAGCACGGCGAGGTCTTCGTTACCGACGACGGGGGCGAAACCGATCTCGACATCGGACACTACGAACGCTTCATCGACGAGTCCCTAACTCGCGATTCCAACGCCACCACCGGATCCATCTACTCGTCGGTGATCGCCAAGGAGCGGCGAGGCGACTACCTGGGCAAGACCGTGCAGGTGATCCCCCACATCACCGATGAGATCAAGGAGCGTATCCTCCGCCAGGACGACGGCAACGTCGACGTGGTGATCACCGAGGTGGGGGGAACGGTGGGCGACATCGAGAGCCTTCCCTTTCTCGAGGCGATCCGCCAGGTACGCAAGGAGGTCGGCCGGGGCAATGTCTGCTACGTACACCTCACCCTGGTTCCCCACATTGGTCCGGGTGGTGAGCTCAAGACCAAACCAACACAGCACTCGGTCACCGAGCTTCGTGGACGAGGCATCCAGCCCGACGTCATCGTCTGCCGCAGCGACCAGCCTCTCCTTCCCGATGTCAAGAGGAAGATTTCCATGCTCTGCGACGTCCCGATCGAAGGAGTTGTCTCCGCCCTCGACGCGCGCTCGATCTACGCGATTCCGCTCGCACTCCACGAAGAAGGACTTGACCGTTATGTGTGCGAGCTGATCGGGTTCGACCCCGATCAACATCCGGCTGACCTCACCGCCTGGCGCAACCTGGTGGATCGGGCAATGTCCCCGACCCGCAAAGTCACCATCGGCATCATCGGCAAGTACGTCAATCTGGCCGACGCCTATATGTCGGTAGTCGAGGCTTTGCGTCATGCGGGTATACGTCACCGCGCCGATGTCGAGATCCACTGGGTGCAGGCAGAGGAGGTGGGCGACGTGCTCACCCATGACGGCCTCTCCCTGCTCGACGGAATGGTGATCCCGGGAGGGTTCGGCAGCCGGGGTATCGAGGGCAAGATCGCCGCTGCAGGCTACGCCAGGCGGCACGACGTACCCTGCCTCGGTCTCTGCCTGGGGCTCCACACCATGCTGGTCGAGTTCGCCCGTTCGGTGGCGGGCCTCGACGGTGCGCACTCCACCGAGATCGACCCCGATACTTCTTTTCCGGTCATCGACTTGATGAGCTCCCAGCGGGACGTCACCGACAAGGGCGGCACCATGCGACTCGGCGCCTACAAGGCCAATCTCCTTCCCGGCTCCCAGGTAGCTACCCTCTACGGCGACACCGTCGTATCCGAGCGCCATCGTCACCGCTTCGAAGTGAACCCCCGTTTCCGCTCCCGCCTCGAAGAAGCCGGGTTGGTCTGCTCGGGCACCTCCCCTGACGACACGCTGGTCGAGTTCATCGAACTTCCCGGTCATCCTTTTTGGGTGGCCACCCAAGCGCACCCGGAGCTGAAGAGCCGGCCGGATCGACCGCATCCCCTTTTCGACGGGCTGGTGTCGGCGGCGCTGAGCCGAGCCGAGGGACGAGCCCCCCACATTCTCGACCCGGACACCGTTCCTGCACCGGGCCCACACGGCGACCCGGACACGGTTCCTGCACCGGGCCCACACGGCGACCCGGGCGGTACAGACGGCTAAGCGGGCGGCGGCGCGGGGCAAGACCACGCCCCTCTCCGTCCCGAGCGAGGAGTTCCTCACCTGGTTGGCGGTCGAGCGGGGCCGTGCGTCCAACACCCTGGCTGCCTACCGGCGCGACCTTGCCTCGTTCGAGGAGTTCCTGATGGGTCGCTCTACCCCGGTTACCAGTGCCTCCGAGGCGGTGATCGCCGACTACCTCCGGTTCCTCCAGGCGAGCGGTCTCGCCCGCGCATCGGTTGCCCGGGCAATGGCGGCAATCTCCGGCCTCTACCGTTTCCTGACCACTGAAGGATCGATCGAATCCGACCCGCTGGCAGGAATCGAAAAGCCCGGTGTCCCCCTCGGATTGCCCAAGGCACTCAGCGAGGAGGAGGTCTTCTCGTTGCTGGAGGGACCTACCCGGGCGCTTCCGACCAGGCCTTCCGCCGACCTCCCCAGGGTGCTGCGCGACCGGGCGATGCTCGAGGTTCTCTACGGGTGCGGCCTACGGATATCCGAACTGGTCGGCCTCTCTCTGGAAGACGTGGCGGAACTTGTAGGAGCTTCTCCGCCGACAACCGCGTCTCAGCACGTGCCTCCCCCACTTCTCAAGGTCTTCGGAAAAGGTTCCAAGGAACGGTTGGTCCCGATGGGCCGCTGTTCCCAGGACGCGCTCGCCGCATGGCTTTCCCCGGAGGGGCGCCCGCGCCTCATGCCTGCCCGATGGGCGCGCCGGGGCGATGCCGAAGCCCTGTTCCTCAATGCCCGCGGCCAGCGAATCACCCGGCAGGGCGCCTGGCTGATCGTCAAGGCATGGGGAGAAGAGGCGGGACTCGCCGGCAAGCTCAGCCCACACGTCCTTCGCCACTCGTGTGCTACCCACATGCTCGACCACGGCGCTGACATTAGGGTGGTGCAGGAGTTCCTCGGCCACGCATCGATCTCGACCACCCAGATCTACACGCGGGTCTCCACCGCCCGGTTGCGTGCCGTCTACGACGCGGCGCATCCCCGATCGCGGGCATTGCCTGCCACCCTCCGCGGTTGATGACGAACCTGTGACGAGGAGGCAAAAGTACCCCCTTCGCAGAGCGGACGGGCCAGATGGCGAGTACCATTGATACATGCAGCCCGACGCGCCTGCCCACACCGAGACCGCGACCTACAGAGGCCTTCTCGAGGAGGAACGCCAGCAGCTCGTCGCCAGACTCGACGAGATCGGCTTCGGCGCCGACGGTGCGGTGTCCTCCAACGGCCCGAGCTACGACCCCAACTTCGCCGATTCATCGCAGGTGACTGCCGAGCGTGGTGAAGCGGAGGCACTGGCGTCGCAGCTTCGCGACACCCTCGACGAGGTCGAGAAGGCTTTGACCAAGCTGGAGTCGGGCGAATACGGCAACTGCGAGTCGTGCGGGCAGCCGATCAACCCGGCGAGGCTGGAGGCGATGCCGACCGCCCGGCTGTGCATCGACTGCGCCGCCAAGAGCCGCTGAGCGACACCCCCATCGCCGGTCCGCCCGGGCGCGGTCAACCGGCGGAACCTACTCCCCTCCGCGGCGAGTACCTGCCTCCAGGCACATCTCCCCCTCGTGGTCCAGATGCCGGTGGGCCCGGTGGGCCCGCACCCCGTGCCCGCAGCCCCTTCGGAATCGTCGCAGCCATCGCGATCGGGGTGGTGCTGGTAGACCTGCTACTGCGGGAGCACCGGCTTCACCTCTACCAGGTGATCATCTTCGCCGTGCTGATCCCATCGATCATCCTCCACGAGGTGTCCCATGGGGTGGTTGCCTACCTCTTCGGGGACGACACCGCCAAGAAGGCTGGCCGGCTTACCCTGAATCCCCTGCCCCACATCGACCCATTCGGTTCGGTCATCGTACCGATCATCATGTCGCTGTCCGGCTTCGGAGCCTTCGGATGGGCAAAACCGGTACCAGTCAACGTCGCCAATCTCCGGCGTCCCCGCGACCAGGCGGTGCTGGTAGGGCTGGTGGGTCCCTTCACCAACATTGTCATTGCACTCCTCATGGCGTGGCTGTTCACCGTTCTCGCTCCGGCCGGACTGGCTGTTGCGCTGGCACGCGCCCCGGCCGGGTCACTCCCCAACGGGGTGCTCCTTCAGATCGTCTACCTCGCCGGGTTCATGAACGTGGTGCTCGCTGCCTTCAACCTGATCCCCATACCTCCCCTCGACGGCTCGGCGGTAGTGGAGCGGCTGTTACCGGCCACCTGGCTGCCCACCTATTACAAGTTCCGCACCGCCATGATTGTGGTGGTGTTCCTCCTGGTTCTCACCGGGTCGAGCATCATCTCCACCGTGTTCACCCACGCTCTCGACCTGTGGGCACACTTGATCGGGTGAGAGTCTGCGCCACTGTGCTGCTTGCCGGCAAAGCCGGGCTGTACAGCCGCGAGCTGAGCGACCCTACTCCACCACCCAAGTCGCTCCCGAGGAAAGCAACGCCGCCAGATCGCCGGGTCCCTTCTTAGCGATCGCCGCGTCCACTTGATCGGCGAGCTGATCCCCGTATTCAGGCCGGACGACATCGCGGAACACCCCGATCGGCGTTGGGCTGTGCGGCCCCGTAGCCAGCCGTGACAGCGCAAAAGCCAGCGCCGGATTCTCCGCATGCTCGTCGTGAACGATCAGGGCATCCTCGCCGACATCGGCGACGTTCACGATGCTCACGCCGCCCCGCCCGTCGGCTACCACCCCGCGCTCGCCATCCGCACCGAAACGGACCGGCTTGCCGTGCTCCAGAGGGATCAACATAGACGCTCGGACATCCTTGCCGGTAATGTGCTCGAAAGCGCCGTCGTTGAAGACGTTACAGTTCTGATATATCTCGACCAGAGATGCACCATGGTGGTCGTGTGCCCGGCGAAAGGTCTCCATCATGTGCTTGCGGTCCATGTCATGAGTCCGCGCGACAAAAGACGCCTCCGCTCCCAATGCCAGGCTGACCGGGTTGAAGGGCGTATCCAGGGACCCGAACGGCGTGGACTTGGTGATCTTGCCCAGCTCCGATGTCGGGGAGAACTGTCCCTTGGTCAACCCATAGATCTGGTTGTTGAACAGGAGGATGGTGAGGTTGACGTTGCGCCGCATGGTGTGGATCAGATGGTTTCCACCGATCGAAAGCGCGTCACCATCCCCGCTCACCACCCACACGTCGAGATCGGGACGTGA
Source organism: Actinomycetes bacterium (assembly GCA_021817065.1). Classification (GTDB taxonomy): domain Bacteria; phylum Actinomycetota; class Acidimicrobiia; order Acidimicrobiales; family JAKAVM01; genus JAKAWH01. The sequence goes on along the minus strand of JAKAWH010000031.1, from coordinate 15,481 downwards.
CAACGCCAACCCGGTGGCGATCGCCGGCGCACGGCCATGGATCGAGTGCATTCCGTAGGTGCTCATGTAATAGGGGAACCGGGCCGCACAACCGATACCCGAGATGAACACGGTGTTCTCACGTCGCACACCCAGCTCGGGGAGCAGCATCTGTACGGCAGTGAGTATCGAGTAGTCCCCGCACCCAGGGCACCACCGCACCTCTTGGTCGCTGGCCCAGTCCTTGCGGGTCGTCACCGGCACAGAAGACTCACTGGCAGTCACCGTCATCGCCCAGCCGCCATGCAAAGCGCGACTAGGTCGTCCGGCAGGTTCTTCATCGCTTACCTCCGTTCGATGACACGGTCGATTCGGGCCCGAACACATGCGGGCCGATCTTCTCCTCCAAATAGGCGACCTTGAAGGGCTGTGCCTGGAGCCGATTAACGTCAACTGTGGTGATGCCGAACTCGGCGCGCAACATCCGGCAGAGCTGGCCGGAATTCAATTCGGGCACGATCACCACCTCGTAGCGCTCCAGTACCTCCCGGATATTGGAGGGGAAGGGGTTCATGTGGACCAGGTGTGCCTGAGCGACCGAGCCGCCACGAGCCCGGATACGCCTCACCGCCCCGGTAATCGACCCGTATGTAGAACCCCACCCGATCACCAACACGGCGGCACCGCCCGGATCGTCCACCTCCAAGTCGGGAATGCCCCGGGCGATCCCGGCAACCTTGGCTGCACGCAACTCGACCATCTTCTCGTGGTTGTCGGGGTCATAGGACACGTTGCCCGAGATGTCGGCCTTCTCCAAACCGCCGATACGGTGCTCCAGCCCGGCCACCCCGGGGGGTGCCCACGGGCGGGCCAGCGTCTCTGGATCGCGCAGGTACGGATAGAAAAGGGGGTTTCCCTCGCCATCGCGGGCGTTGGGACCCTCGGCGAAGCCAGGATCGATCCGGGGGAGGTCGGACACGTCGGGTAGTTTCCAAGGCTCAGCCCCGTTGGCCAGGTAGCCGTCGGTGAGCAGTATCACCGGGGTTCGGTAGGTGACCGCCAACCGCGCCGCTTCGATCGCGGCAAAGAAGCAATGGGCTGAGCTCCGGGCAGCGACGATCGGCAAGGGTGATTCCCCGTGCCGCCCGTACATAGCCATGAGGAGATCGGACTGCTCGCTCTTGGTGGGCAGGCCGGTGGAGGGACCTCCCCTCTGGACGTCGATGACCACGAGGGGAAGCTCCAGTTGCAGAGCCAGACCGATCGTCTCCGCCTTCAGGTCCATTCCCGGGCCGCTGGTTGTGGTGACTCCGAGCTGGCCACCGAACGAAGCGCCCAGGGCGGCCCCGACGCCGGCAATCTCGTCTTCGGCCTGCAGTGTCCGGACGCCGAAGTTCCGGTCGTTGGAGAGCTCGTGGAGGATGTCGGATGCCGGGGTGATCGGATAGGTGCCGAGGAAAAGGGGTAGGCCCGATAACTCGCTCGCAGCGATCAGCCCCCACGCCACGGCTATGTTCCCGGTGATATTGGTATAGGTCCCCGGCTCGTGCGCAGCGGGCTTGACCTGGTAGGCGACTCCGAACAGCTCTGCGGTCTCCCCGAAATTGAAACCGGCCTTGAACGCAAGGGTGTTCACCTCGATGAGCTGAGGCTTGCTGGCAAATCGTTGCTCGATATAGGTCAGGGTGGGCTCGACGGGTCGCGAATACATCCAGGTGACCAAGCCCAGCGCGAAGAAGTTCTTTGCCCGCTCGGCATCCCGTGGCTTTGCACCAGTCGGTTTGGCCGCCGCGACGGTGAGCGAGGTCATCGGGACCCGGTACACCGTGTAGTCGGCAAGGCTGCCGTCGTCGAGGGGATTTGAGCCGTACCCAGCCTTGGCGAGGCTCCTCTCGTCGAAGGCGTCCTCGTTGACCAGGATGGTCGCCCCCTTCTCGATCTGCACGAGGTTGGCCGACAATGCTGCCGGGTTCATCGCAACCAGAACATTGGCGTAGTCCCCCGGGGTCACTATGTCATGGTCAGATATATGTACCTGGAAGGCCGACACGCCGAGGACGGTTCCCGCCGGAGCGCGGATCTCGGCGGGGAAGTCCGGAAGCGTGGCAAGATCGTTTCCGAAGATGGCCGAGATGTTGGTGAATCGGTCACCTACGAGCTGCATCCCGTCGCCGGAATCGCCCGCAAACCGGACGATTACCCGGTCCAACTCGACTACGTTGTCGACCACAATCGCTCTCCTTACAGTCTCACCCGATCCCAGCAGCAGCACCACCGGGCCGGGTAGGACCCCGGTACCAGAAGCGCCTTTGATGCCGCTGAGCAGCTATTTCGCCGCTGACCAGCTATTTCGCGGAGCCCAATTCGAGTCTACCGCCCGAGGAGCGCCAAGCCGAATCCGCCCACGACCCCCTTCCCGGCGCCAGAACGCCGCTGGAATCTCCAGGTGCCCCGATCAGGCCACCGTGACCGACGGGTCGGCGAAGACGTCCTGGATGGCGTGAAGCAACTCGATCCCCTCGGCGATCGGCCTCTGAAAAGCCTTGCGCCCGACGATCAGCCCCTGTCCACCGGCCCGCTTGTTGACCACCGCGGTGCGGACAGCCTGGGCAAGGTCGGAGGCGCCGTGGGACTCCCCGCCGGAGTTGATCAGGCCAATGCGCCCCATGTAGCAATTGACCACCTGCCAGCGGGTGAGATCGATCGGATGGGATGTGGTGAGCTCCTCGTAGGCAAGAGGGTCGGTCTTGCCGAACTTCAGGGCGGTGAACCCGCCATTGACTTCCGGCTGCTTCTGCTTGACGATGTCGGCCTCGATGGTCACCCCCAGGTGGTTTGCCTGCCCGGTCAAGTCAGCAGCCAGGTGGTAGTCGGCCTCGGCGGTCTTGAACGCCGGGTTGCGCAGGTAGGTCCACAAAACGGTGAACATCCCGAGGCGGTGCGCCTCCTCGAAAGCCGCCGACACCTCCACCAGCTGGCGATCGGCATTATCCGACCCGAAATAGATGGTGGCTCCTACGCCAACCGCACCCAGATCTGCCGCCTGGCGGACCGAGCCGAACATCACCTGGTCGAACTTGTTCGGGTAGGTGAGCAGCTCGTTGTGATTGATCTTGACGATAAAAGGGATCCTGTGGGCATAGCGCCGGGCCACTGATCCGAGCACACCAAAAGTAGTGGCAATAGCCGAACACTGCGCTTCGACGGCGAATTCGACCAGGTTTTTCGGGTCGAAGTAGGCGGGATTCTTGGAAAAGCTGGCGGCGGCGGAGTGCTCGATACCCTGGTCAACCGGGAATATTGAGAGGTAGCCGGTCCCTCCCAGCCGACCGTGGTTGTAGAGCGTGCCCAGGTTGCGCAGCACCGGGACCGGCCGATCGCTCCCCACGAAGGTCCGGTCGAGAAAATCGGGCCCCGGGAGGCACAGGTCCTCCCGGGGAACTGCCTTGGCGACGTAGGAGAGGAGGTCGTCAGCCTCGTCTCCGAGAATGGTGGCGATATCGGTCATGAACCGAGCCTAACGCCGGGTCCGGTTCGAGCACATCCTCGCGGCTTTCGCCGGATCGGCTGCCCAGGGTTCTCCCTCGCATCGCGAGTTCGGGGGGCGTCACGGCCCAGCCCACAACGCTCGCACAACTTTGGGCGACTTCGACCCAATTATGCGCAGCAACATACATTGCACTCCGAAAATGTACGACGCTGCAAGTGATGGACCGGAACGAGCACGGCGGCAGCGGCGGCTTCACCATTCTGGAGGCTGCCATCGGATCGATGATCCTTCTCACGGTGATGAGTTCGCTCACCATGATGACCGTCGGGAGCTTCTACCTGAACGGCGCGTCCCGCCAGTCCCAGTCGGCCAGTTTCCTGGCCAACCAGGCCATCGAGGAGGTGCGGGCGCTCCCCTTCCAGACGGTGACCAACGGGCTATCGGACTCCGACCCCACCATCGCCACCGATCCCGAGATCCGTGTCAGTGGCACTGCCCCCAACCAGACCCTGACCTTCGTCCCAACCGGCGAAGTGATTCCCCACGGGAACCTGAGCTACAGCCAGGTCCCACTTACCCCCCATCAGACCACACAAACAATTGATTCCACCAACTTCACCGTTAGCGTCTACCCGACCTTCGCCACTTCGATGTCTGGCGTGTACCGGGTAACCGCCATAGTGAGTTGGACCGATCCCCTCCACGGAAACATGCAACGAGAACAGAGCGCCCAGACGCTCGTCTACTCGCCGGGAGCCAATTCCGGCTCCTGCCTGTCGCCCGACACCCATCCCTTCGCCGCGCCTTGCTCGTCGGCCTTTTACGCGACGGTGACCTCGGGAGCCGGTTCGGTCACCGTCGCGCCGGTTCCCGGATCGGGATTGCCCGCCATCGCCGGGATCAACCTCACCCAGGCCCAGCTCCTGCTCGCGCAGGCGGACTCCACCGCCCAGATCGAGCAGACCGTCGAGGTGCTCGGATCCGCTCACACCTCGGGAGGCGTCATCGAGGTGAACGGTCAGCCGGAGCTGACCACCGGAGCCGACACCGCAGCGTCATCCGCCGACAACGATCCCGCCCACACCGCAACCGCGCCGAATTCCTCCACCGTCTCCCAGAACGCGCAACCAATCTCGGCAAGTGACGGGAACGTGCTCTCCATCACTCCCACCTATTCCGACACGGCGTCCACCACCAGCGTTACTGCTGCAGGAGCGGGAGCAGCCTGCGACGATCTGGGCGGGGCCACGCAATCCAATGGGCTCCCCTGCGGGAGCGCATCGGTGCACCAGTCGGCTGGGATGGCGATGTCGGCGAGCATCAACGCTGGCAACATCTCACTCGGTTCAACGCTCCTCGCTTCGGTCGGTCCACCACCCTCCTCCACCTCCACCTTCCTTACCCGCTCGGAGGGCCCGCCCAGCACATACTGCCCGGCTGCAACAGGTCAGGGTTGCATCCACGCGGGAGGAACCCGATCAGTCGGCGACATCGCTATCGCGGCCATCCCTCCTGGGCTGCTTGACGACGCGCCGGCTGGTTGGGCGGGTGCTTCGTGCGGCGCGACCAACGCTCTGCTCCAGCTCGACGGCTTCTCCGACACGGTCACTTCCGAGAGCGGAAGCGGCTCATCTAACCCCACCGCCTCCCAGAACGCCGGGGCTCTCGTCTACTGGAACGGCAGTGGATGTTCGACAATGAACGTCGACTGGCAGTCGGGCCTGCCGGCCATCGCCGTTCCGCCAGTAAGCATTTCTGTTCCCGGTATCGACAACGGCATCTCGGTGACCATGGACACCACCCTCAGCTTTGGCTATACCGGGACAACCGTCACCAACCCCGCAGGCTGCACCACTCCGTGTACCTCCGACGCCACCTCGTCGAGCCCGGTGGTGGCGACCGTGGTGTACTCCATTACCGATGGAACTGTCGCGCTCGCCGACTTGGAGATCGTGCTCAACCTCGGTACCCTCTCTGCCTCAACTTCGTGGCAGGCCGCGTGACCACGATCCTTCCTCCGCACCAGGAGCACCGACACCCATCCACAGTGCCTGCCTCTCTGGAACGGGCTGCTCCATCAGCTACCTGGGCAAACGGCCAAAGCGGGTTCACTCTGGTCGAGCTCATGGTGGCCATGTTCATCTCAGGCATCGTGGTCGCCGGAGTCAGCACGTTCCTGGTAAGCATGACCCGTTGGGCAACCCAGGCCAGCGCCGCCGTGAGCGCGGTTGACCAGGACAAGTTGGCCGTGGGCGGGATCGACCGGCAAGTCACTTCTGCCCTGACCATCTACGATCCTTCCACCGAGGGAGCCGATGCCGGGCAGAACGCAGACGGAACTCCGATCCCGGCTGGCTTCAGCTTGCGGGTTTATACCGAGTCCAACGGTTCCTACCAATGCGAACAATGGCGTCTTCTCGACACCGGGCAACTCCAGTCGCGAACCTGGCAGCCTTACTGGACAAGTGGGCTGCCGGTCACTCCGTGGAGCCTTCTGGCATCGGGAATCGACAATCCGGCTTCTGACCCTCCCTTCCTCCTCGATACGAGCCCGGGTTTCGGCGGACCCGGTACGAGTGGTGCACCCAATAACGGGAGGCTCCTCGACATCGTCATTGTCGCCAACGCATCACCGAATCCCGGGGGGTCACTTCGCCTTACTTCTTCCGTCGACGGGCGCGATATTGGCTACCTGCCCACCGACGCTAACGCATGCTCAACCATTCCACCCGCGTAGAGAGCACCTTCGTCATGCAAACCTCACCCCCGGTAAGGCCGATGAACCGAGAAATCAGCAAGCAATCCGACATAGCAGGACAGGAGGGCCAGCAAGGCAGCGCCCTCATCGTCGTAGTCATCTTGCTTACTGTGGCTTCCATGTTGGGGAACTGGGCATTCAATAGCGCTCAGCACAGCGCGTCAGCGGCCATGGTCACCGGCAAGCAGGTTGACGCGACCGCTGCGGCCGATGCCGGCCTCAATCTGGCGGTCCAGACCATCGGCGGCAGCGAACCAACCACCCTCCCCTGCGGCCCCACCGCCGTTTCCGGCACCCTCGGGACCGTCCCAGCCCAGGCTTCCTACTCGGTGTCGATCACCTACTATCCGGTCTATCCTCCCGACGACTCGATCCTCTCGTGCGACCAGCTCGCCGCGGGGGATGCCATCCCGGCTGCAGCCCTCATCACCTCCGAGGGCACAACCACGAGCACCGTCTATGGAAACGAGGCCATGCAGGCGCTAGTCCAGCTCAATCCAGTTCCCGGGGGTGGATTCAACAGCGCCATCTTCGCCAACGGGACCCTTTCGTTCTCCAACCAGGCAACCATCAACGGTCAACCGGGCCAGGGCTCGAACGCCAACGTCTACTCAAACCAATCGATGACCTGCGCCAACAATGAGGTGATCCACGGAAGCGCGATCGTCCAGGGCACCTTCGATGCGACCAACCGATGCTCGGTCGACGACACCGTCTACGCATCAGGAAACGTCGCCTTTTCCAACTCGGGAACGGTCGGAGGCGATATAAAGTCGTCGCGGGGATCCATCAGCCTCTCCAACACCAACATCGTGGACGGTTCCGCTATAGCCGAGGGAACCGTGAGCATGGAAGACCAGGCCACAGTCCTTGGCAATATCGTGCAGGATGCTGTCATCCCCGATCCTCCTTATCAGGCATTCCCTTCCTTCACCTTCTCGTCGACGGACTGGGGGGCGGCAGGGTTCACCACACTTGTCACCGACGACGACTGCAACAAGAACGATCCGGTCAACGTCTACAACGACATCTCGTCGATGTCTTCCGCGACCTCCCCGACGGTGATCGAGACGTCGTGCTCGATCGTGTGGTCCAACAACTCCTCGCTCGTGCTCGGCTCTTCGCTGGCGGTAATCTCCACCGGGGGTTTCTCCTCGATGAACCGGCTCATCGTCAGCCCTGCCGGAAGCTCACCAGAGGACCTCTACCTGGTGGTGCCCTCCTCGGTAACCTGCAGCGGGTCGACCGGAGCGATCTCCTTCGCCAACAACACCTCCATCTCGCCCGATGTGCACCTCTTCCTCTACTCCCCGTGCAATGTGGCCTTTTCCAACAACCAGGGGACGTTCGGCCAGGTCTATGCCGGAGGAAACGTGTCCATCGCCAATCTCTTCTCCCTCACCTATATCCCAATGGCGCTTCCTTCGGTCAGCGGCATCGGCAATCCCCTCGCCTTCCAGACCAACATCGTTTACGAACGCCAGGTTGCACCTGGAAACTGATCCGGGCATTACTCGGTAACGGTATCCCCGCTCGGGATCGTGATCACGACAGCGCTACGAGCCGCTCCTCGGCGTCGTAGGGCTCTTCGCCGGAGTCGAGCACCATTCGGAAGTAGGCGGACGCTTTGGCGAGGTCTCCTGACCTTTCGTTTAGGTCACCGAGCACGTACCACTGGCGGACGTGATAGATGCGTGGGTGTGCGACCCGGCGCCCCGCTCGCGCCAGTACCGCAATGGCGCCATCCAGATCACCCGCGTCTGCAATCGACTGCGCCAGGACGATCTTCGCCTCGGCCAGCAGCTCGGCCCCGGGCGATTCCCGGCGCAGCTCTTCATAGATCTCCTGCACCTTGGCGTGTTTGCCCAGCGCCCGGTAGCAGTCCATTACGACGGGGAGTTGGTCGATTGAACCTGTATCGACTCCTACCCGAGTGAGTTTGCGCGCCGCATCCTTCCATCGACCCAACCGGTAGAAGGTGAGTCCGTAGAGTTCCTCCACCGCTGGCGATCGGACCTCCCGGCGTAGCGCGACCAGCAGGCGGAGCGCTTCCGGAAAACGATCGCGCCGATACGCCTCGGCGGCCTGGGCGAGGCGATCTGCCGCCGACCGGGTAGCAGGCAAAGCCATCTCGATCTCGTTACGCACTTCGTCAGAAAGGACCAGAGGCTCGCTTGCCCCCCCTCGCCTCCGAGCCGGCGCTTTGCCGGGGGGGTGTTCCTCCCGGATGATCTCCGGCCCCCCTCCGGGCTCCCCCCCGGGGACGTCTTGCCGGAGCAAGCGCTCCTCTTCACTGAAATCTTCTTCCGATTTCCAGATCCGCACGCCTCTGGTGGCTGGGGCCGAGCGGGATCCCCGCAACGCATGGGGGACCCGAGACTTTAGGGGTGGGCCGGAGCGCTGGCTGGTTGGCTTTCCGGTTGCCCGCGGTGGGCCGGAGCGCTGGGTGGTGGGCCTTCCGGTTGGCCGCGGTGGGCCGGAGCGCTGGCTGGTCGGCTTACCGGTTGGCCGCGGTGGGCCGGAGCGCTGGGACCGCTTCCCAGCCGGTGCCGCCTTGCCCCCGCGGCTACCACTTCCGGGATCCCTTCGCGGAGTGGGTCGTGTCCCGGACGGCATAGGCGCTCATGCTACCGGGCTCAAATGCAGCCCACTGCGCTGCCCCGTCAGCGCAGTGGAATATGCCGGACCCTCCTCCCCATAGCCCGGTTGCAGCTACCTGTCCCAGTTCCCGTTGTCGAATCCGGTCGCGCACTTCCCCGGATGGTGGTCCTCACCGCTCCCGTTCCCCTGGCCATGGTGACCACAGGAATGCCCGGGGCCTTCGGTCGTGGTCGTGGAGGGTGGGTGCACCATGACTGCGGAAGCGCCACCCACCGGAATTACCATCAGCCCGGCAACTCCCGCCAATCCTGCGGCGGCAGAAGCCAATCGAACTGTCAGGCGAATTCCCTTCCTCTTGCCCGGTACTGCCTGCATCATTACGCCTCCTTGTTCCCCCCGGTCGGCGGTGTTTCCGACAGGATCTTCTCTTCCTTATCGGTTGATCTTCCCAAATGGAATGAGCAACCCGGCCACAACGACCCACAATGCAGACACAACAATCAACCCAGTCGCGAGACAGCCCCCGCGGTGTGCGGGGGCTGTCTCATCATTGTAGAACTCCGGCGGCGACCTACTCTCCCAGGGAGTCTCCCCCCAAGTACCATCGGCGCAGGCAGGCTTAACTTCCGTGTTCGGGATGGGAACGGGTGTTTCCCTGCCGCCATGGCCACCGGAAACCTCGCCCGCCTCACCGGGCATACCCCGAAGGGGATTGCCAACTAAAGGCAGGGGCTCCTTGAGCCTTCCATAGCGAACACGAGCAAATAGATCCCAAGCCCTCGGCCGATTAGTACCGGTCGGCTGAACACGTCACCGTGCTTACACCTCCGGCCTATCAACGTGGTCGTCTTACCACGGGCCTTACCAGGTTAACCCTGTGGGAGATCTCATCTTGGAACGGGCTTCGCACTTAGATGCTTTCAGCGCTTATCCCTTCCGCAGGTCGCAAACCAGCCGTGCCCTTGGCAGGACAACTGGCACACGAGAGCTGCGTCCGTCCCGGTCCTCTCGTACTAGGGACAGCCTTCCTCAAATCTCCTACGGCTACATCGGATAGGGACCGACATTGTTGTTACCACTACCCGCGTGCATGACGCGAAATCAGGGTAGGGGCCAGATCATTTCTGCCTGGCTCTGCATGTCGCCATGCAGATCGGACCATATCTTCACCGCGCCTCCGACACGAGGAGGTTCGGTGTCTGGCGTATGGTCTCTGAGGATTCTGGATGCGATGCTCGGTGCAGACGGCGGTAGCGACCTCCTCCATTCATGGAGAGTGCCACCATCTTGAGCCTCTCGAACCCGGCTTGCGCCAAGTGTTCCCCGTCATCCATTGCCGAGACAATGGATGCAAAGGTGAGAAACTCTTTCTGCTTCGAACTCAACAATGGATTCCCTTCAAAGAACGGAATCACCCGTTCTAGTAAGTGAATGCGCTTCCGGACGACGTATACCAAAGTGGTATCTGTCGTACCGCGGTGGTTCTCTCGGATGTATCCGCAACCCAATCGACTCCGGATGAGGCGCAAGACCTCGCTCCGTTCCCGATTCTGGCTGACATGAAACTCAGGAACGAGTTGCCAACCAACTCTTGTATCCGGATTCCGTTGAACCGCCACATGGAAAGTGCCTTCACCGTCGACGAATCCCGCTAAATAAGCATCCAGCCTTTCCTGCTGATTGCCCGCACCGACCGGATTGTTACTGACCATGAATGCACCATAAGACAAGGGTGTGACATGGCCGAGTACCGTCGGATGCTCGGGTTTTCCAGCATATAGCCAGATTTATAGACAGCGCGGAAAATTCACTGTCTCACGACGTTCTAAACCCAGCTCGCGTACCGCTTTAATGGGCGAACAGCCCAACCCTTGGGACCGGCTTCAGCCCCAGGATGCGACGAGCCGACATCGAGGTGCCAAACCTTGCCGTCGATATGAACTCTTGGGCAAGATGAGCCTGTTATCCCCGGGGTACCTTTTATCCGTTGAGCAACGGCGCTTCCACAAGCAACCGCTGGATCACTATGCCCTGCTTTCGCACCTGCTCGACGTGTATGTCTCGCAGTCAAGCTCCCTTGTGCCATTGCACTCGATGACTGATTGCCAACCAGCCTGAGGGAACCTTTGGGCGCCTCCGTTACCTTTTAGGAGGCGACCGCCCCAGTCAAACTACCCACCTGACGCTGTCCCCGACCCAGATAATGGGCCCGGGTTAGAACTCCGTCATAAGAAGGGTGGTATTTCAACGTTGCCTCCACCCCGGCTAGCGCCGGAGCTTCCTCGGCTCCCACCTATCCTACACAACTCATAACAAAATCCAACATCAAGCTGTAGTAAAGGTCCACGGGGTCTTTCCGTCCTGATGTAGCTAACGAGCATCTTTACTCGTACTTCAATTTCGCCGGGTCTGTGGTTGAGACAGTAGGGAAGTCGTTACGCCATTCGTGCAGGTCGGAACTTACCCGACAAGGAATTTCGCTCGAGTCGTTCCCCATGTCGCCATGGGGCTCGGACCATATCTTCTTCTTACGTGTCGACATAAGAAGGCTGGCGTATGGCCTCTGAGGATTCCAGAAACCGCGACGGCTTCCGACGATTCATCGTCGACGCGATGGATGCAATGTGTTCGATTCCCTCCATCGTGAGATGGCGGTTCTCCAACATCATTGTGACCACGGAAGAGAACTTCGAGAAGTCCTCTCGCTTAGCCGTTCTCAGTGGATTCACTTTGAAGAACGGAGTGATGCGACCCGACAGTTCACCGATCGACCTGACATTGAATCTGTACAGGTCTTCTCGATGATTGTCGTGACGGCCGTTACGACCGACATGACCGCATCCGAAGAAACACTTCATGAGATGTAGAACATCGACGCTCTTGACTCCCTGAACAACGCTGAACTCGGGTTGAACTTGCCAACCGAGCTTGCACGTCTTGTTTCGGAAAATCGGAACGCTGAAGCATCCTTCACCGTCGACAAAGCCGACGATCCACTGCGCAAGATCTAGCCTTTCCTGCTGATTTTCCGCACCGAACGGATTGTCACTGCTCATGTCGCAATCGTAAAAAACAGGTGTGACATGAACGAGTACCGTCGGATACACGGGGTTTCCAGCAAATAGCCAGCTGCACTTACACAATCACTCGTGCAAGGGGCAACGCCTCAGTACGACTACTGAGGTCTTTACCTTAGGACCGTTATAGTTCACATCGTTCCCCATATCGCTATGGGGTGTGGACCATATCTTCATCCCTCTGCTTCAAAGAGGGAGCTCTGCGTATGGCCTCTGAGGATTCCCAATCCCTCAACGCTTCAATGATTTCATCATCGCTGCGCCGCCTCTTGCCTCCCCGGTTCATCGGTGCCCTCAGGATGAGGGCCTCTTCGATTCCCGAGATGGTTAGATGACGGCCTGACCGAACAAGCTCCATGACCTTGATAAATATCTCAAGATCCGATCGCTTCGGACCACGTAGCGGAAAACGATTGAAAAAAGGAATTACCCTCTTGACAAGGTCTCCGGGCTTGGTGACTTCAAAGTAGAAGGCACCATCGCCCCTGCCTCGCACCGTCCCTACTTCGAATATCGAACCTAGAAGTTCTGGAACCTCTGGTCCGATCTGCGAAACATTGAACGACAACGAAACACGCCATGGCAATCCGCGATCACGCTCTCGACGGACGGGGATATTGAAGCTCCCTTCACCATCGACGAATCCGGCGATCCAGTTACCCAGATCACGCGGGATCCGATCCAGCCAGTTAGAGAAACTGGGCCTTTCCTGCTGATTGTCCGCACCGAACGGATTGTCACTGCCCACATCATCACCCTAAGAAAAGGGTGTGACATCGACGAGTACCGTCGGATACACGGGGTTTCCAGCATATAGCAGAGTTTGTTCTGGTGGATTACTCCTCCAGAGCCGCAACTTGTACTTACGGCCGCCGTTTACCGGGGCTTAGTTTCAGAGCTTCGCCCGAGGGCTAACCCTTCCACGTAACCTTCCGGCACCGGGCAGGCGTCACAGCGTATACATCGTCTTACGACTTGGCACGCTGCTGTGTTTTTAGTAAACAGTCGCTTCCCCCTGGTATCTGCGGCCCCCTCGAGCTTAGGGCGCGAAGCCCTTCACCCTGGCGGGGCCCTCCTTCTCCCGAAGTTACGGAGGTATTTTGCCGAGTTCCTTAACCACAGTTCTCCCGATCGCCTTGGTATTTTCTACCCGCCCACCTGTGTCGGTTTGGGGTACGGGCACCACGTGAACTAGCTAGGGACTTTTCTTGGCAGCATGGAATCAGTGACTTCGACTGAAGCGTCTCGGCGTCGCGTCTCAGGGTTGATGAGGTCCGGATTTGCCTAGACCTCCCCCTACACGCTTGCCCCAGGACAACCAACGCCTGGGCTCACCTATCCTCCTGCGTCCTCCCATCGCTTCCCTCCCCAGAGTTGGTCGGTTCGACCCGAAGGTCAGCCCCTTAGTACCCCTGGCTTGGAATGGGCGCGCACATGGTGGTACTGGAATATCAACCAGTTGTGCATCGACTACGCCTTGCGGCCTCGCCTTAGCTCCCGACTGACCCTGGATGGATTAGCCTTGTCCAGGAACCCTTGGGCTTACGGCGGAGGGGTTTCTCACCCCTCTCTCGCTACTCATACCAGCATTCGCACTCGACCACGCTCCACAGACGTTCCCACGCCTGCTTCACTGCAGAGATCGACGCTCCCCTACCACTCCTGCCCGCATTACCGGACAGAAATCCGCAGCTTCGGCTCATGACTTGAGCCCCGTTACATTATCCGCGCAGGACCACTCGACCAGTGAGCTATTACGCACTCTTTCAAGGGTGGCTGCTTCTAAGCCAACCTCCTGGCTGTTTTTGCAATCCCACATCGTTTTCCACTTAGTCATGAATTAGGGGCCTTAGCTGGCGGTCTGGGTTGTTTCCCTCTCGACTACGGGGCTCATCCCTCGCAGTCTCACTGCCATGCTCTGGAGCGCCGGCATTCGGAGTTTGGTTGAGATCGGTAAGCTTGTAGGCCCCCTAACCCATCCAGTGCTCTACCTCCGACGCTGAACGCATGACGCTGCACCTAAATGCATTTCGGGGAGAACCAGCTATCACCGAGTTTGATTGGCCTTTCACCCCTTACCACAGGTCATCCCCCATGTTTTCAACCATGGTGGGTTCGGCCCTCCACGGGGTCTTACCCCCGCTTCAGCCTGCCCATGGCAAGATCACTCGGCTTCGGGTCTACCGCATGCGACTGAATCGCCCTATTCAGACTCGCTTTCGCTTCGGCTACCCCCTTCGGGTTAACCTCGCCACACACGGTAACTCGCTGGCTCATTCTTCAAAAGGCACGCCATCGCGGCGAGCCCCCTCAACCTAATCATCACCATCCGAAGACGATGAGTTTTCAGTCGGGTGTTTGGGGCCCACGACGCTCTGACTGTTTGTAAACCAACGGTTTCAGGTACTATTTCACTCCCCTCCCGGGGTTCTTTTCACCTTTCCCTCACGGTACTAGTTCGCTATCGGTCGCCTGAAAGTACTTAGCCTTACGAGGTGGTCCTCGCAGATTCACACCGGATTTCACGGTCCCGGCGCTACTTGGGATACCCAAAAAGAGGCTGATAGGTTTTCGCATACGGGGCCATTACCCTCTGCGGCGCGACTTTCCAGATCGCTTCTGCTAACCACCAGCTTTGTAACTCTTTGACAGGTCTGGTGCCCTGTCCATCAGGTCCCACAACCCCGAACCGGCAACGCCACCAGGCTATTGCACCGGCTCGGTTTAGGCTGATCCCATTTCGCTCGCCGCTACTCAGGGAGTCGCTGTTGCTTTCTTCTCCTCGGGGTACTGAGATGTTTCAATTCCCCCGGTTCCCTCTACCGGTCCTATGTGTTCAGACCGGAGTAACACCCCGTAACGGGTGTTGGGTTTCCCCATTCGGACATCCGCGGATTAATGGTTGGTAGGCACCTACCCGCGGCTTTTCGCAGCCTCCCACGTCCTTCATCGGCATCAGGCGCCAAGGCATCCACCGTTGGCTCTTTGTAGCTTGGAGAATTATTAGATGCTCGTGCTCGCTATGGAGTTCTCAAAGAGCGCCGTATCCACGGACGCTCCCTGAAAACGGAACAGGAAACAGTCTGACTCTGCCCTGGTTGCCCACCGGGTTACTAAAGGCAAAAGCCTCGTTCTGCGACCGGAAGGGCCATAACAGAGCCAAATAGCCGATGATCGACTCCGGAGTTCCCGGCAATACGCAGTGTGCGAAATGCACACGTTGTTTCCGGGCAGTGACTCCATAGAAAGGAGGTGATCCAGCCGCACCTTCCGGTACGGCTACCTTGTTACGACTTCACCCCAATCGCCAACCCCACCTTCGACGGCTCCCTCCCTTACGGGTTGGGTCACCGGCTTCGGGTGTTGCCGACTTTCGTGGTGTGACGGGCGGTGTGTACAAGGCCCGAGAACGTATTCACCCCGGCGTTGCTGATCCGGGATTACTAGCGACTCCGACTTCACGCAGTCGAGTTGCAGACTGCGATCCGAACTGAGACCGGCTTTGTGGGATTCGCTCCTCCTCGCGGATTAGCAGCCCTCTGTACCGGCCATTGTAGCATGTGTGCAGCCCTG
The DNA here is from genome assembly GCA_021817065.1 of Actinomycetes bacterium. Lineage (GTDB taxonomy): Bacteria > Actinomycetota > Acidimicrobiia > Acidimicrobiales > JAKAVM01 > JAKAWH01. The sequence continues at coordinate 3 of JAKAWH010000031.1, read as the reverse complement.
GAC
>JAKAWH010000141.1 GCA_021817065.1 Actinomycetes bacterium | reverse complement strand
TTGGATATGCGCACGTTCTCCGACTCCTTCGTCGTTAGCCTTGTAGAAGCCAAAAACGTAGGCGAGAGAGGGCGTGCGCTCGCGGATGGGCAGGTCAGGGACCCCCGATAGCGTCATAAGAGCCGAACTCAGTTGGTGGTGACCGGCGACATCGATGCGAACGACCGCTCAGAGGTGGTCTCGTCGCTGTCGGCCATCTCGTCCATGCCGATCGGCCCCTCGGACTTGCCGGCGAGGAACTGGCGGATGATCGGATTGGTGTCGGAGGTCATGTCGGTTTTTGAGGCGAACCGCACCAGGTTCGAGCGGAAGAGCACTCCCATGTAGTCGGCGATCCTCATGGTCGAGGAGATGTTGTGGGTGATGACGAAGAAAGTGGCATTGGTCTCCCGCTGCGCCGTCAGCACCAATTCGTCGAGGTAGGCGACCCGCACCGGGTCGAGCCCCGAGTCGGGCTCGTCGAAAAGGACGATCTCCGGTTCCATCACCATCGCCCGGGCCAATCCTGCTCTCTTTCGCATGCCGCCAGACACTTCGCCGGGCAGCTTCTGGAGGTGGTCGAGAAGGCCGACCATCTCCGCGTTTGCCAGGACGCGCTGGCGGATCTCGTGCTCGCTCTTGTGGGTGTGCTCTCGGAGAGGAAAGGCGATGTTGTCATACAGGTTCAGCGAGCCGAAAAGGGCGCCGTCCTGGAAGAGCACTCCGAACTTCGCGCGGATCCGGTACAGCTCCTTGGTGCGGATGCCCACGATGGGCTCGCCGTCCACGAAGATCTGTCCCTGCTCCGGTCTCAGGAGGCCGAGGATGGTCTTCAACAGAACTGATTTCCCGGTTCCCGACGGGCCCAAGATGGCCGTGATCTTATTGCGCGGCACGTCGAAAGTGATGTCCGACAGAACAGTGTGGCGCCCGAATGACTTTGTCACATCACGAAGCGAGATGATCGGGTCATCCATCGCCTGTGGACGAGGAGCGACAGATATGGGTTCTGCAGCAGGGTGAGTGTTTCCGATCGCCTGAGGGCGGACGGAACTGGTCAGGTTGGAATCCTGGGCCCGAACTGAGCCCGACCATCCATTGGTTTTACCGTTCATAAAGGCTTAACCGGAGCGTCACGCGCTCCTTGCGCGTTCTCCGGCTCACTCGGCGCTTGCTTTGGCAAGCAGGAGCTTCAGGAAAGTGGGGTCAGAGGCGGTCAGATGCCCGGAAGGACGGTCACCACCGGGTAGCTGGCGGGGGCGGTAACCGTAGTGGATGTCACCGGAGGAGCTGTCACCGGAGGAGCCGTTGCTGGCGGCACCGTCACCGGAGGAGCTGTCACCGGAGGAGCCGTTGCTGGCGGCACCGCCACCGGAGGAACTGTCACCGGAGGAACTGTCACCGGAAGGCTCGGGAGCGTAGACGCTGTCGAAGTGACTCCAGAGATGATCCCGGACAGTGCCGAGGAGAGCGCACCGGTGGCGCCAGTGACTGCCTGGCTCACCGATCCGGTTGCCGAGGACACCGCTCCGGCAGCACCGCCGGCTCCCGCGGAGGAAGTTGACGAGCCGGAACCTCCGAATGCACCCAGGACGGAGTGAAATAGTTCGCCCGAGCCGGGCAAGACCGAGCCGGCTTTTCCAGTGGCCGTTCCAGGTAGAGAGGCAAGCGAACCGGAACCGAGGGATCCGGTTCCTCCCGAGGATGCCCCGGCTGTGTTGGCAGAACCCGATCCGGACCTGCCTGTTCCAGTCCCACCGGCCGCGCCCCAGGCGGCTCCTGCAGGTACCGAAGCGAGGCTACCGATGCCAGAGGGGGAGGACGAGGCGGCAGGAACTCCCGACGCCGCCAACCCTGTGGCCACCCCGCCGCTGGTGCCGCTGATGAGGAGAGCCACCGACGTACCTGCAGCGGCGATAGCTCCTACCAGCGGAATCAACCCCGCTGGGATAGCGTGAGCGGCGGCGGCCGTGACCGGGGTACCGGCGCCGTGGGGCATGACTTTGCCATGCGTGCTGCTCCGGCGGGCGAGTTGAGTGGTGCGTTGGACGAATCGGCGCCAGGCGAGCGAGATGCCCGCCACAACACCGAGGGACTCGGCGCCCGACAACACCATGAACTCGCGCCTCAGAGAGCGTCGTGCGCGCCAGATGAGAGCTTCCACGGTGGTGATCCGCACGCCGTGGAAATCGGCGATCTGCTGGTAGGTCCACTCCTGCGTCTCGCGCTGGATGAGAACCTCACGATGGCGCGGGGAGATTCGATTGAGCGCCTGGGCGGCAAGGTCGGCGTCGACCGCCTCGAAGATCCGGTCTTCCTCGGCAGCGGCGCGGGTGCCAGCTGCAGCACCGGCCCAATCGAGCTCCTGGTCGGGGACCGGGGTGTTGCGAGAGCGCTTGCGCAGGGTGTCGGTGCAGAGGTTGCCGGCGATGACACTCAGCCATGGATAGAACCGCTTCTCGCCGCTGAAGGCCGGCAGCGCCTTCCACGCGCGAGCGAATGCCTCCTGCGCGACGTCTTCCGCTTCGTCCCGATCGCCGATTCGCCGCAGGCAGAACCGCTTCAGGCGCTCGAAATATCGTTGGTAGAGTAGATCGAAGGCGCGGCTGTCACCGGCTTGGCATCGCTCGACGAGAACTCTGTCCCGCTCGAGATCAACGTCATCTTCTCGTGCGCATCGGACGGTCAAAGCGGCCTCCTCCCTCGCTAAGACTCAGCCCCTCCGTGGCTCAGTGTAGCAAGTTTCCCACCGAATGCAACCGAAGAAACCGGCTTGCCGTCTCAACGATTGCACAATTATGGCGGGAGGCGGGAGGCGGGAGGCGGGAGGCGGGAGGCGGGAGGCGGGAGGCGGGAGGCGGGAGGCGGGAGGCGGGAGGCGGGAGGCGGGAGGCGGGAGGCGGGAGGCGGGAGGCGGGAATTTCTCGATTTTTTTGGTTCGACCGTAAGGTCGGCTCGGGCCACCGGTTTCCTTATTGACAACGAGAGCGTGCCTGGCGTCCATCCCGGAGTGGGCAGGACGCCAGGTGATATCAAGTCTGACAAGGGGTGTTCCGGGGAGTACAACCCGAAAACCCTTCAACCCCTCCCTCCTCTCCGGGGCACCCCTTGTCAGATCGACGGGATGGCTCTCTCGATCTCCCGGAATGGGCTGTGCAAGTTCACAGAAATTCACGAAGGGAGGTCGAGGGGGCTTTTGTCGCGTCATCTGCGAACGGTGGGTACGTCCGATGGTCTTCTTGCGCGAGCAGTGGGGTGCGCCGAAGCTGCGTCACAGCGAATTCTCATATTGGGACTGAGGTTCTCTTTAACGAAACCGTCATAAAGCTTTTTCCTGCGGGTTTCACGGTGCGGTATGGCGATCACCACGGTTCCACAAGGTGCAGGACGCACCCGCCAGTCAATCTCGGTCATTCCCGCGCTGGAGCGCGCGGGAGGCAAGGCTGGCGTGGTAATCGGGCAGATCGGTTCGATGTTCGCCGTGGCACTGGAGGCACTTCGCCTCCTTGGAAGGGGCAGGTTCCCTTTCCGGGAGTTCCTCGACCAGTGCTGGTTCCTCGCCCGGGTCACCACCCTTCCCCTCATATTGGTGTCGGTTCCATTCGGCATGGTCATTGCCCTCGAGGTGGGCTCCCTCCTCCAGCAGATCGGTGCCCAAGCCCAACTCGGTGCGGCGATGGTCCTGGCGGTGGTGCGCGAGCAGGCGCCGGTTGCCACTGCTCTCCTAATCGCGGGTGCGGGTGGTTCGGCAATGTGCGCCGACTTGGGCTCCCGCCGCATCCGGGACGAGATATCGGCCATGGAGGTAATGGCGGTCAATCCATTGCAAAGGTTGGTGCTTCCCCGCCTCTTGGCCGCCACGGTGATGGCAGTCCTGCTCGACGCGGTGGTATCAGTAGCCGGTATCGCCGGCGGATGGTACTTCGGGACGCACTCCATCCACATCACGTCCGCCAGTTTCTTTTCGACCTTCAGCGAGTTGAGCCAGTTGGCAGACCTCTGGATGGCCCTCTTCAAGGCGGCGGTGTTCGGCTTTCTCGCTGCGATGGTCGCCTGTTACAAGGGCCTCTACGCCAAAGGAGGTCCCAAGGGCGTCGGTGACGCGGTGAACCAGGCAGTGGTGATCACCTTCGTCCTCGCCTTCTTCGTGAACTTCATCCTGACGGTGGTGTACTTCAACTTCATTCCCCAGAAGGCGATCGCGTGAGTTGCGGGACGCTGGCCTGGACACGGGCAGGTACACGGGCAGGTACACGGGCTGGGACACTGGCCTGGACACGGGCAGGAACGGGGGGGATGGCGTGGGCATGATCGCGCCTCCCCGATTCGGAAGCGTCTCGGAGACCCGTCCGTACCGCTGGTTCGTCGCATCGCCGGGCGCCCAGGTGGTCGGCCGCAAAGCTACCGCCGGGGTAGGAATGCTCAGCGGGATCTATGACCAGCTCGCATTCTACGCGCGCGTTCTCCGGGCGCTCCCGAAGGGGTTGAAGCACCGGCAGGAGATCCTGTCGGTTATCTCGGACATCACTATCGGGGCGGGCGCGCTGGTAATCGGCGGGGGGATGTTCTTCGTGGTGATGAGCATTTCGTTCTTTACAGGGACAGAGGTCGGATTGGAGGGCTTCACCGGCCTCCAGCAGATCGGAGCCCAGGCGTTCACCGGCGTCATCTCCTCGCTGGCCAACACAAGGGAGATAACCCCTCTGGTTGCGGGAGTGGCGCTGGCGGCACAGGTGGGCGCAGGGTTCACCGCCCAACTTGGAGCCATGCGAATCTCCGAAGAGGTTGACGCCCTGGAGGTGATGGGGGTCGACAGCTTCGCCTACCTGGTGGTTACCCGAGTGTGGGCATCTCTCATCACAATGATTCCTCTCTACCTTTCCGCGCTCTTCTCCAGCTACCTGGCTACCCAGGTGATCGTCACCAAGTTTTTCGCTCTTTCCACCGGTACCTACGAGCACTACTTCCATCTCTTCCTGCCCCCGATCGATGTGTTCTACTCGTTCGTCAAGGCAATCGTCTTCGCGGTGATGGTCGCCATCATTCACTGCTACTACGGCTACAACGCTTCCGGTGGGCCATCGGGGGTGGGCGTGGCCACCGGGCGGGCGATCCGGGTGTCGATCATCATGGTGGTGGTCCTCAACCTGGTCATGTCGATGGCCATGTTCGGCGGTGCATCGTCGACAGCGAGGTTGGTGGGATGAAGCGCCCGGGCCCTCGGGAAAGTGCGACAGCGAGGTTGGTGGGATGAGCGATGCCGGAGGTTTGCGGCACCAACTGGTTCGTGCAGGCCTCGCTGCCATGCTGATCGCCGCGCTGGTGGTGGAGATCGGA
>JAKAWH010000030.1 GCA_021817065.1 Actinomycetes bacterium | reverse complement strand
CAACAGGAGCGGCCCCAACAGGAGCGGCCCCAACAGGAGCGGCCCCAACAGGAGCGGCCCCAACAGGAGCCGGGCCGACCGGTGAGAGCGGATGGACAACGGGCGGGTGGACAACGGGCGGGTGGACAACAGGAGCGTGGACAACGGGATCCGGGACGGGTGGCGGCCATGGGGAAGCTGGTGGTTGGGGGGAAACCCACGATGGGGCTCTCGATGGCGGGGGAAGGTGGGAAGCCGGCGGTCCCCAGGGCGCGGGCACCTCAGGAGGTGCAGCGTGGCGAGCGTGGGGAGGGGCCAGGTGCGAGGCTGGTCTGGTGACCGGCATGGCCCCAGCCATGTGCTCCCGGGTGGCGCGTGCCGCACGCTTGGCTTCGTACATCGCCTCGTCCGCCTGGCGTGCCAGGCTCATCGGATCGGTCAGTGCGTCGCATTGGGCCAGGGCGGTGCCGACGCTTGCCTCCAAGGGCACCGATAGCCCGCCGGGGATCGGGATGGCCCGGAGGGCTAGGGCGTCGTGGACCTTCTTCACCGCTGCGGTGGGATCGAGGCTGTGTTCGGCGCACAGCACGATCATGAATTCGTCTCCGCCCAACCTCCCCACCACGTCGCACGGGTCCATGGCTTCGGCGAGTGCCTCGGAGGTAAGACGGATCGCCATGTCGCCCGCCTCGTGGCCGTAGGTATCATTGAGCGGCTTCAACCCGTTGAGGTCTGCAAAAAGAACCGCCACTCGCTCGCCGTGCCTCCTCCGCCGGTCGACGTCGGTGGTGAGATGGTCCAGGGTCGCCGCCCTGTTCAGAAGTCCGGTCAGCGGATCGTGGGTCGCCGAGTGGTGAAGCTGCTGGCGTTGCATCTCCCTTTCGCGGATCCTGAACACCAGCCTCTCCACCGCGGCCTGGAGGGCCTGGCCGGTGCGCCCCGGCAACGGTGTCCGTACGTAGGGGTGGGTCAGGTCCTCCTCTGCAAGCGCGATCGTCTTGTGCTCGATCAGCTTGAGCGTCGAGGTCATCACGTTAAAAGCCTCGGTGGTGGTCACCACCTCCCGCGGACCGAGCTCGGGAAGGTCGCACAGGTCGAAATCACCGGTGTGGATGCGGCGAGCGGCGTTCTCCAGGTTGTTCAGCGGCTTGGTGAGGAATCGTCCGGCAGCGGTCACACCTCCCAGGCTGACCAGGACGAGGGCGGCCAGCAATCCGGTATCGAAGGCGAACTGGTTCCGAGCACTCACCGCCTGGTTGTCGAACTCGCGTTGTAGATCGGAGGAAGCAGCCTGGACCACGTTCGAGATGTCGGTCACGTCGGCGACGGTCTCCCTCACCGCGATGCCGGCGAGGTATTGGTTGGTGCTGTACGGGGGCGTTCCGCCGTTGATTGCGAGCTTGATCGCAGGACCCTCCACCTGATTGACGAACCCGAGGTGCTGGGGATCGGTCTGCTGGGCGTGCCAGGCGGCGTTACCCGCCGGGCCCAACCCGGTAACGAATTGGGATTCCGCAGCGGAGAATTGAGCGGCATCCTGGATCAACTCGAGCCGGGTTGGGATCCCACCGATACCCTCCATCACGTCGACCGAGTCCCGGTCCGCATAGATCCCTTCATCGAACGCGTCAAAAGCCTGGCGGAGCGCGGACAGGTGGGTTTCGATCTGTTCCGGGGCCTTCCACGAACGAAGCCGGTTCCGGAGATGTGAGAACTCGGCACGCCAGAGGTTGTCGACGTCGGTGCCCAGGGAGTCGGGCAGGGTTACCGATTCCGACCCGGCCTGCTGCCCGTTGATGGTGCCCGATTCGAGTTGGCCGATCAGTGTCTCGGCGGCCTGCACCTCGGCTGCCAGCGTCGGGGTGGAGGAGAGAATCGGGTTGGAGCGAATCAGCGTGGCCGCGGTCGGTAGTGAGATGGGGCCCTTCATCAGGTCGATCCCGGTCAGCATGCTGACTTCCGATTCCGTCAAGTTCAGCTGCAGTCCTTGCCCCATGATGATGATCGGCACCGCCGCATCATTCGCCTGCAATCGAGCCTGGGCGATCGTCCTCAATCGGGCAGCGTCTGCAGCCGCCGAGATCGCATACTGCCGGTTGGTCCAGCTTGCCGACGCGCTCGCCACGGTGAGGAGAGCGATTCCCAGCATCGGGATGAGGGCGACCGAAGTCAGGACCAAGCGCACCCCCGGCTTCCACCGGGTTACCCGTGATCCGCCTCGATCGATCGAGGCATCCAGTCCCCTCACTCTTCCCTCCTCGATTTCCGGATCGCCTCATCCGGGTGGGATACCACGCAGTGTACAGGCGACGTCAAGGTATAGCGGAGGGGGATAGCCACTGAAGGTAGGTCAGAAAGGCGACGTGGCAGCACAGCCTTGACGCGCGTGATTGACTACGAATGGTGAACGTGTCGGTGAACCCGAAGGCCGCTCGACTGGCTCTCGCTCACCAGACCGAGGTGGTCCGGCGCAACCTGGATGCCTTGGTGACCGATCCTTTTCTCGGGCGTTTGGCGGTGGCGCTGACCGGCAGGATTCCCCGGCTCGCCGATAATCTGGTGCGAAGGATCTTCGCCGAAGACCTCTTCTACGGGGAAACCGGCCCTCCCGTCTTTGAAAGGCTGCGGGGGGATGTCGAGAACATCATCGGCCAGATGATACGGGGCGTCGCAGGCACCGAGCCGGTGCAATTGGACCAAGCCGAGGCGGTGGTTCGGCAGGCCGCTGGCGACGGGGTACCCCTTGCCACCATCCTCCGCATCTTCAGGATGGGGGGCCAGCTCATCTTGGAGGAGGCCCTTGCCGACCAGAGTTGGCGCCAAGTCGGCGACGATGTCGACACGGTCTTAACCGGTTCGTCGGCGCTCTGGGAGCTGATCAACTCGTACTCCGAGCTGATCGGGCACGTCTACGATCAGGTCGCGGCCGACCGGTTCCGGCGGTCCGAGCGGGACCGCTCCCTGGTGCTCGACGCCCTCATGGATGGCCGGGTGCAGGACCTACCCCGGATGGCGGATGTGGCCCGATTCCTCGATCTCTCCGAGCACGGGGAATTCGTGGTGGTCGTCTCCGAGAACCCCGCCGCCGGGGAAGAAGGGCTGGCTGGTATCGAGGCTGCCCTGCGTGCCGAGTCGATCCGGTCGGTATGGCACCTGCGTAGCCAGTTTCACCTTGGCATCGTGGTGGTTGCAGATGTGGAGGCACGCCCCCGGCAAAGGGAGGACGCACAGTCCAACGGTGGCCATCTCGCCCCGCGGCCGAGCCGGTCTCCGAGGGAGTTGCAGGCGGGCAACGGTCACGATTCTGGGTATCGCCAGGAACCGATCCTGCTGGTGCGCGACATCATCGATCGCAAGGCGGTGGGCCGGGTGGGGATAAGTCCCGTTTACGGGTTCCTGGGTGATTCGGCGCTGCACGTCGGTTTGGCCGATCTGGCTCGCCGGTGCCTGCCTCCCGAATCGGTGGGAGTCGCGCTCTTCGACGAGCATCCCCTGGAGGTGCTGGCCGCCCAGGCCCCCGAGCTGGCAGAGAGGGTCCTGACCCTGATCCTCGGATCGCTCTTCGAGGCGGACGAGGCCGATGTCCTGATTGATACCCTCAGCACCTGGATCGAGGTGGGTGGCTCCACGACCACTGCCACCGAGCGGCTTTTCTGCCATCGCAACACCTTGCGAAACCGGCTGGAGCGGATCGAACAGCTCGCCGGGCGAAGTCTGTCCTGCCCGAGTGACCTTGCCGACGTCTGCGTGGCGATCAAGATCCTCCGGATGACTACGCCCATTTGACTACGCCCATCTGACTCGCCCGGCTTTGAAAAGTCCGGGAAAAGGGAGATCGCCGTCCGCGGCCCCTCTTGTAGCGCCCCCCGTTGTGCATGTGCACAAATTTCAGTTCAGAACTCTGTGCGCGCGCCCATTGACTCTTACGGTGGTCAGGAGGACAATCGAACCAGGGAGCGCGGAGGGGACATCGCGCGACCAGCAGATCCCCCAAGGGGATCGGTCCACAGGAAGTATCGGCATCCCAGGGGGCCGGCTTGATAATTGAGGAGGGGCAGGTACCGTGAATCTCGCCACTGCAAAGCGAAGGATATGGGGGACAAAAGCCATCAAAGCCGGCTTGGCCGGCACCGTCGGGGCGGTGGCGCTGGCAATCAGCCTGGCGGTCACCACCTTGCCCGCATCGGCGGCTTATTCGTATCCGGGAGAGCTGGGTCAGATGCTCTCGTCGACTCTGGCGTGGAACTGGTACGCCTCCCCATCGGGCGCCAATACGGGTTGCACGCCCTCCTCGGATCATCCCTATCCGGTGATCCTGACCGAGGGAACCTTCGGCAATATGTACAACAGTTTCGGCGCGGTCGCGCCGTATCTGGCGAACGCCGGCTACTGCGTCTACACCTTCAACTACGGGCAGACCATCTGGCCCTCCATGTTCGATGCCATGGGCGACATCGCCTCCTCGGCACAGCAACTCTCCGACGAGGTCCAATCGGTCCTGTGGCAGACCGGCGCGAGCCAGGTGGACATCGTCGGCTGGTCGCAGGGCGGCATGATGCCCCGCTACTACATCGACGAGTTGGGCGGTGACCAGTACGTCAACACGCTGGTCGCTCTTGCGCCTTCCAATTTCGGGACCACTCTTGACGGGATCACCAACCTTATCGACGACCTCAGCTTGGCCGGGGTGGCCGTTGCACTCTTATCACCCTGGTGCACCGCCTGCTACCAGCAGTTCCAGGGTTCAGACTTCCTGAACAGTCTCAACAACGACTGGACCGGTGGAGTGGATCCCAACGTCAACTACGTCAATATCGAGAGCACCGTGGACGGGGTGATCAGTCCCTACACCAATGCGTTCCTCTCCGGCTCCAACGTCCAGAACATCACCCTCCAGAATCAGTGTTCCCAGGACGACTCGAGCCACCTGGCCCTACCTTACGACTCGAACGCGTTGCAGGACGTGGTGAATGCCCTCGGCGCCGACGACCCGAACTTCCAGCCGTCCTGCTCGTCGACCGGGTGGCTTTTCGGGGACCTGTAATTGGTTAGGTCGACGGAACGAGGAGGCTCTTAACCATGGCACATTTGGATGAGTCCCCCACGATAGGAATGTCGGATTGGCCCTCTGATGGTCAGGATGCGGCAATCCTGATCAACAATTCGACCTGGGCCATGGCGCACTTGGCACAGGTCGACCGAGACCGCGAGGTGATCGCTCTCTACGTGGCCGGGAGCGCGGTGGGCCGGATGGACTCGGCGGCCGATCTGCACTGGCATACCCGGCACGGAGTAGGGCGGCTGGCCGGCTTTGCCCGCTTCGCTCAGGTGGTGGAGGGGTGTGATCTGTGGTACCTACAGGTCACCGAAGGGCCGCGCATCGTGAATCGACGCCGCCACGCGCGCCACAGGGTGACACTCGATGCGTCTCTCACTTACTACGATAGGGCTGTCCTGGCTCGCACCGTGGACATCTCTTACGGTGGAGCCCGGATGAACGTCGCTGATCCCGTCTCGCTGGAAGCTATGGCTCCGGTGGAGGTCGATCTGGCGGTGAACGGGGCGGTTTGCGCCATCCACGGGACGGTTGCCTGGGTCTCTCCTGGCGCGATAGATATCGGAATCGAGTTCGCCCCCCTCGATCGTGGCCACAAGCGGCATCTGCGGGATGCGTTCGAGCGGGCCATGTCGGAGTTGAGCGCGGACTGCGGGCAGCTTCCCAACTGGTGGAGCCGGAGTGCGTGAGCGCCGACCCCACACCAGCCCCAGCACGTCGCCGGACCTCCACCTCCGTTCGAGCTGGGCGAGTTCGTCTTCCCGATTCACGAACACCACAAGAACCCACCAGCTATGTAGCCTACGTTCGAGAAGGCTACTTCAAGCGTCGGTTGGGTGGTGAACCTGCCCGCATTAGCGAAGCAGAGTGGCGTTAGCCGCCAGGACTGGTCAGTCCCTCACCTTGTCCAGAATGTCGTTGGCAAAGCGCTCACACTGGGCGATGCGAGCCTTGAGCAGACCGTCCAGATCTGACGGATCGCCTACCCGGGCCGACAGCCAGGGTGCGCAGATGAAGTCGGTCACTCCCTCGTCGGCGAACTGGCGGAAGACATCGATATCGGGGCGGGTGCTGATCCCGAGATAGATCGGGAACTCGGCGCCTGGATCGGCCGCAGCCCCGCCGGCTGTGCCTGAACGGCGCGCCTCGTCCAAGTGGGCACGAATGCGGCCCAGATGAGTTCGCGCCTGATCGACCGAGTAGGGGCCTGCTCCTACCCATCCGTCCCCGATGGTCACCGCGCGCTTCATAGCAACGTCGGTGTCACCGCCCAGGTAGATGGGCACCGGTTGGCGCGGGACGGGATTGATGGTCACCGGATCGAAGTCGTAGTAGCGGCCGTGGAACTCCGCCCAGCCACCGGCGAAAAGATTTCGGAGGGCGGGAACCATCTCCGCCAGCCGCTTGCCGCGGGTGGCGAAGTCCTGCCCGGTCGCTATGAACTCCTCCTCGCACCAACCGGCGGCAATCCCGAGGTGCACCCGGTCGTTGGAGAGGAATGCGGCGGTCGAAACGAGCTTGGCCACGGTGAAGAGATCGCGAGCGGGTGCGACATACACCCCGGTGGTGAAATGGATTCGGCTGGTGACCGTCGAGCACGCCGAGACGACACACCAGGGGTCGGGCCAGTTGGTATCGGGTCCCCAGCCGGGCTTGCCGTCCCCCTTGGAGGAGTAAAGGTAGGTGGACTTCAATTCCTGGGGATAGAAGATGTGGTCAGGGATGAGCACGCCGTAGTAGCCGAGCTGGTCGGCTGCCTTGCACAGATCGACGACGTGCTCGGTCTCCATGAAGACGAGGCCCATGTGAAAGCGCATCGCGACAGGTTAGCCGGGTCGCTTTGCGGGCCCGGCTCCGGAGGCCAAGCCGGATCGGGCATGACGTGGCGTCAGGTCATGTGACTAAAATATAACCTGTTTCAGAACCGGGACCAATTCTGCCGTATAAATTCTGGAAAAGAGGCTCCGAATGTACATCGGTTACACCCAGGAACACGAAGCGCTTCGGGACGAGCTGCGGGCTTATTACGACCGGCTGCTCACCCCCGAGATCGTCTCCCAGCTAGCGGTGTCCGCCTCGGTGGGTCCGGTGGTTCGCCAGGTGGTTCGCCAAATGGGGACCGACGGATGGTTGGGCATCGGGTGGCCGACCCAGTACGGAGGTCAGGGGCGCAGCGCCCTGGAGCAATTCATCTTCTTCGACGAGTCGATGCGCGCCGGGGCACCGGTGCCCATGCTGACCATCAATACTGTCGGCCCCACCATCATGGAGTTCGGCGACCAAGCCCAGAAGGATTTCTTCCTGCCCCCGATCCTCAGGGGGGAGGTCCACTTCTGCATCGGATACACCGAGCCTGGATCGGGCACCGACCTGGCATCACTCAAGACCAAGGCGGTTGCCGACGGGGACGAATACGTGATCAACGGCCAGAAGATCTTCACCAGCCTGGCCTCGGACGCCGACTACATTTGGCTGGCCACCCGTACCAGCGACGAGGGGAAGAAGCATCGGGGCATCTCCATCTTCGCCATCGACATGGACACGCCGGGAATCGAGGTGGTGCCGATGAAGCTGATCGGCGACCACGACATCAACCAGTGCTTTTTCGAGAACGTGAGGGTACCAGCATCCCGGCTGGTCGGCGGCGAGAACAACGGGTGGACCCTCATCACCAACCAGTTGAACTACGAGCGGGTGACGCTGTGCTCGCCGGGGATCATCGACCGCTCGCTGGAGGATGTGCGCCGGTGGGCGCAGAACGCCAAGCTCGCCGATGGGACACGGGTGATCGACAAGGACTGGGTGCAGGCAAATCTGGCACGGGTGGCGGCCCGCCTCGAGTTCGTACGGCTGATCAACTGGAAAGTGGCGTGGACTGCTACCCAGGGTAAGCTCGACGTCGCCGACGCCTCGTCGGTGAAAGTCTTCGGCACCGAGTTCTACCAGGAGGCATTCCGGCTACTCATGGAGGTGATCGGTCAACGCGCCTACATCACCGACGGCTCAGGAGATACGGTCCTCGACGCACGGCTCGAGCGTTACTACAGGAGCCTGCTCATCCTGACCTTCGGCGGCGGAACCAACGAGATACAGCGGGATCTCATCGCCATGTTCGGTTTGGGCCTTCCCAAGAGCCGGTGAGAGGAGCATTGTAATGAACTTCGAGCTTTCCGAGGAACAAAGGGCGGTTGCCGAGCTGGCAGGCCAGATCCTCTCCGACCGGGTGACCCCGGACCGTCTCTCTGCCATGGATCAGGCCGGGGAGGGCGTGGATCGGGACACCTGGTCCGAACTGGCGAAGGCGAACCTGCTGGGGATTTCCCTGACCGAGGAGGTCGGCGGCAGCGAGCTGGGGTTCCTCGCGACCGGCCTCATCCTCGAGGAAGTAGGTCGCAGGGCGGCCCGGCTGCCTCTGTTGCCCACGGTGGTGATGGGCGCGATGCCGATCGATGCTTTCGGCTCCGGCGAGCTGCGCCGGCGGCTGCTTCCCGGGGTGGTGTCCGGCGGGACATTGCTCACCGCCGCCCTGGTGGAGGCGGGCTCCGAACCGGCTGAACCGGCGACTCGGGCGACCCGGGACGGGGACACCTGGCGTCTCGACGGAGTGAAGATTTGCGTGCCGAGTGGCCTCGATGCCGGGGCCATCCTCGTGCCGGCCGCCACCGAGGCGGGGGGCACCGGGGTCTTCGTGCTCGACCCGGCCGGTGCCGGAGTGACCCGGGTGGCGGAAGAGTGCACCGACGGGGTGCCTGAAGCTCGCCTGGAGCTGTCGGGCGCTTCGGTGGATGCCGGCGACGTTCTGGGCGACCCCGAAGGCGATCCGCGCCGGGCGGTGGAGATCATCGAGTGGATCGAGGAGCGTACGATGGCGGGGCTCGCTCTCATGATGGGGGGGGCATGCAGCGAGGCACTTCGCCTCACCGCTGAGTACGCCAAGACGCGCGAGCAATTCGACCGCCCGATCGGCTCTTTCCAGGCGGTCGGTCAGCGTGTTGCCGACGCGTACATCGACACCGAAGCTGTGCGGTTGACCGCATTGCAGGCAGCCTGGCGGATCGATGCCGGCATGGATGCTTCTCGGGCAGTTGCCATCGCCAAGTTCTGGGCTGCCGAGGGGGGCCAAAGAGTGGTACTCGCAGCCCATCACCTCCACGGCGGCATGGGCGTCGATCGCGACTACCCCCTTCACCGCTACTTCCTGATGGCCAAGAAGCTGGAGCTGACCCTGGGGGGGGCATCCGAGAGCCTCCGCCGCCTTGGCCGGGCCCTGGCGGAGGAACCGGTCTAGTTCGGTGACTTCTACGACGGCTGGGGCAACCGATCCCCTCGGGGAGTTGTGATGGCGACGGTTCCGGTCCACGCGCTCACCCGTAGCCAGGCAGCTCGGAGAGAACGGGTCGTGCGAACCGCCATGGAGCTGGCTGCCGAGGGCGGCTACGAGGCGGTGCAGATGCGGGACGTAGCCGCACGGGCGCACGTCGCGCTGGGGACCATCTACCGCTATTTCTCGTCAAAAGATCATCTACTGGCCGAGGGACTGGTGAGCTGGTCCGGCGACCTCCAGGAGAAACTCGAGCGGAACCCGCCGACGAAGGAGACCACTGCCGGCAGGCTGGAAGAGGTGCTGCGGACCGCCACCGGCAACCTGGAAAAGGCAGCGTCGCTGGGAGTGGCCATGGTGACTGCCATCACCGGGTCGGACCCGTCGGTGACCGAGTGCCAGCAGGCGGTCAGCGAGGTGATGGTGAGCATCCTCTCGATGGCCTTGATGACGGTGGAGCCCGAGCTGCGCCAGGACATCATCGACGTCATGCTTCACGTCTGGTACTCATCGCTGCTCGGTTGGGTCAACGGATGGCGCAATGTATCCAGCGTGGGCGACGAGCTGGTTAAGGCGGCACACCTGCTTTGCCGGGGGGTGGATTGATGAGGCTTCACCGATGGCTTTCGCGTAGCCTTCCGGTATCGTGCCGGGAAGGATAGGGATGAGGGGAGAGGATGCCGAGAGGACCCAGTCCGATCGAAGAGTGCCCGGCAAGAGGGGTCAGGAGACCCGCGACCGCCTGCTGGCTTCCACTGCCGCCCTCCTTACCAAGACCTCCTGGCGGGACATCCGCATCATCGACATCGCCAAGGAGGCCAATACTTCACCGGCGACCTTTTACCAGTACTTCGAGAATATCGAGCAAGCACTCCTCGAGCTGGCCGACGGCTTGGCGGCCGATGCGGCACGCCTAGCCGAGCTAGTGCACGGGTCGTGGAAGGGCGACCAGGGCTGGCAGGTGGCAAACCAGGTCATCGAGGGCTTCATGGATTACTGGGAGCGGAACCGCTATATATTCCGGGTGGTCGACCTGGCCACCGAGGAGGGAGACCTCCGGTTCCGGGGACTGCGCACCCGGGTGCTCAATGCGATCACGGTGGCGCTTGCTTCGGTGATCTCCGAATCCGGTTCGGAGGCCGACGCCATGGCGACCGCCGGTGTGCTGGTCGCCATGATGGCCAACGTGGCCGCCCATCGATACGGATTCGAGTTCTGGGGCATGCGCACCGCCTCACTGGTTGACAGCCAGGCACGGCTTCTGTTCTGGAGCGTCACCGGTCGCAAACCTCCGACGGACCTGGGGCAGCAGGCGGTAGATCGCTCAGGGAGCACACGGACCGCGTGAACCTGCGTTACTCGGAGGACGAGGAGGCATTCCGTCGCGATCTGCGGGCATGGCTCGCGGGCGTCCTGCCAACCTTGCCTCCGGTGCCGGCCAAGGATGACTGGGAGGGAAGGCGCGCCTTCGATCTTGCTTGGCAGGCGCGCCTCTACGAAGCCGGTTACGCGGGCATCGACTGGCCGGTGGACGCGGGTGGCCGTGGTGCCTCGCCCACCGAGCAGATGATCTTCCTGGAGGAGACAGAATCCGCGCACGCCCCCTATGTTGGTGTCAATTTCGTCGGGCTCCTCCACGCCGGCCCCACCATCGCCGCCATGGGCGATCCCGGACAGCGCACACGCTATCTCCCTGCGATATTACGGGGCGAAGAAGTGTGGTGCCAGGGGTTCTCCGAACCGGGAGCCGGGTCCGACCTAGCGTCGCTCGCGACGACAGCGGTTCGCGACGGAGACGAGTACGTGGTCAACGGGCAGAAGATATGGACCAGCCACGCGCAGGTGGCGGACCGATGCGAGCTGCTGGTGCGCACCGATCCGGTCGCTCCCAAGCATCGGGGGATCACCTGGCTGATCCTCGATATGAAGACTCCCGGAATCACCGTGCGCCCCCTGAAGACGATTGGCGGGTCATCGGAGTTCTCCGAGGTCTTCCTCGATGATGTCCGGGTTCCTGTCGCCAACCGGGTTGGGGACGAGAACGACGGGTGGAGGGTGGCAATGGTCACCTTCAGCTTCGAGCGAGGGACTGCTTTTATCTCCGACCTGGTCCGCTCTCGCGAATTGGTCGCATCGCTGGCGGCCATTGCCCACCGGGGTGACATCCGGAGGGGGATCCCGTCGGCCTGGGCGGATTCGGCGACCCGCCAGGAGCTCGGGCGTCTGGCCGCCGAGCTGGATGGGCTGTGGGCGTTGACCTGCCGCAACGTCTCCCAGGCGGCTCGCCAAGGGGTTCCTGGAATCGGTGGCTCGGTGTTCAAGCTGGCCTACTCGCAGGCCCGCCAAGCGATGGGGGACCTGGCCATGAAGATCCTCGGCCGTGCCGGGATGTCCTTCGGGGAGATCGAATCCCTCGGCAATGCCGAACAGGTCGAGGGGTATGTATACGGGATATCCATGGGAATCGCCGCGGGTACCTCCCAGATCCAGCGCAACATCATCGCCGAGCGTGTGCTCGGGCTGCCCAAGGAGCCGGCGTGGACTTCGAACTGAGTGCCGACGAGGTGGCCCTCGCCGAGGCTACCCGCTCGTTCTGTGAAGGTCGCTTTCCGATGAAGACCGTTCGTGAGCTAATCGACGAGGGGGGCGTTCGCCGTGAGCTTTGGAAGGAGCTTGCCGGTACCGGAGTGTTCGGCATGTGCCTGGCTGAGAGCGAGGGAGGAGCCGGGCTGGCAATGACCGAGGCGGTGCTGGTTTTCGAGGAGCTGGGCCGGGCCCTGGTCCCGGGCCCGTTGGTGGCTTCCCACCTGGCCGCTGGCCGGCTCAGCGGGGTCGCCGAGGGCGATCGGGTGGTGGGAATGGTCGAACTGACTCGCACACCGGTGCTGGTGGAGCACCCCACCGCTCTCGATGCCCTGCTCGCGTTCAACGCTCGGGGGGAGGTGGTGGAGGTCGCCGCCGCCGCCATCCCCCGAGAGCAGCTCCCCCAGCCCTTCGACCCCCTGACCCCGGTCGCACTGGCCGGCCACGGTATGGGGGGGCGGGTAGTCTTCCGGGGTAGGGAGGCGCAGGCCTTCGTTCGCCGAGCCACCGCCCTCCTTGGTGCTTTCGCAGTGGGGATTGCCGCCCGCACGGTAGAGATGGGTGTCGCCTATGCGCAGCAGAGGTACCAGTTCGATCGGCCGATCGGGTCGTTCCAGGCGGTCAAGCATCTCCTCGCAGACGCGGCCACCCGGACCGAAGTGGCTCGGGCGGCGGTGCATGCGGCCGGAGTGACCCTCGACGACGCGGAGGCGGGCATCCTGCCAGTTGCCCTGGCCGAGAGGGCGGTCACCGCAGGCAAGCTGCTCGCCTGCGATGCCGCGGTGGCTAATGCCCGGACCTGCCTCCAGGTCCACGGTGGCATGGGATTCACATGGGAGGTGGACGTGCACCTGTACCTCAAGCGCGCACTGGTCCTTGCCTCCCAATTCGGTACCGCCAAGGAATTGTCGGAAAGGATGGCCGGGTATGTCCATTGACTCAGCCTGGAGTTCCGGCTCCGACCCTTCGATGTGGGCCGGTGGCGACGGTTAGCCCCGGCATCCGACCCGCCCGGTAGTGAGGATGGCTCTGCATGTTCATTGACTTCACCGAATCCGAGAGGCAATTCGCCGGAGAGATCCGCGCCTACTGCCGCACGCTCATCACCCCGGAGGTCCGGGCTGCCCTCGACGTCGAAGGCGAAGGAGGAAAGACCTACCGGGAGATCATCCGGCAGATGGGGTCCGACGGGATGCTGGGGGCGGGATGGCCAGTGGAGTTCGGCGGAGGTGGGCGGTCGGCTCTGGAGCAGTTCATCCTGTTCGACGAGATCCGCCGTTCCCGCGCGCCTTTTCCCTTTGTCACCGTAAACACTGTGGGTCCCACCCTCATCCGCTACGGAACACCAGAGCAAAAGACCCTCTTTCTTCCCAAGATCCTTGCCGGGGAGCTCATCTTCGCCATCGGCTACACCGAGCCCGAGGCCGGTACCGATCTGGCATCGCTCAAGACCAAGGCGGTACGCGATGGCGAGGAGTACGTTGTCAACGGCCAGAAGATCTTCACCAGCGGCGCCGACGTGGCCGATTACGTGTGGCTGGCCTGCCGTACCGACCCCGACGCACCTCCCCACAAGGGAATTTCCATCCTCATCGTCCCCACCTCCTCGTCCGGATTCAAGTGCACCGTGATCCGCACGGTGGGGGAGCTGCTCACCAGTGCGACCTATTACGACGACGTGCGGGTGCCGGTCGCCAACAGGGTGGGCGAGGAGAACGGAGGGTGGGCGATGATCACCACCCAGTTGAATCACGAGAGGGTGGGATTGTCCGCATGGGGCGGGTTGGGGCACCGCCTCCTCCAGGACGTGATCGAGTGGTGTGTTGATGAACCGGCCGATCCGGGTGACCAGAGCGGGCCGCGGATGATCGAGATTCCGTGGGTGCGCATCGAGTTGGGACGAGTGCATGCGATCCTCGAAGCGGTGAAGCTCCTCAACTGGAAGATGGAGACGAAGATGAGTGGTGGGAACCTGGAGCCCTCCGAGTCGTCGGTGGTCAAGGTGTTCGGCACCGAGCGGCTGATAGAGGCGTACCACCTGATGCTGGGCATCTTGGGATCGGCAGCAGTAATCCGTCCCGGCTCGCCCGGGGCACTGCTGGCCGGTGAGGTTGAGCGTGCTGCCCGGGGCGCGCAGGTCAACACGTTCGGAGGAGGAGTGAACGAAGTGCAGCGCGAGATCGTCGCCTGGCTGGGACTCGGAATGGCGCGCGGTGAGCGACGATGAGCCACCTCCGCGGAACCGGGCCCGGATCGATTCGCGCGGCGATCGGGAGGAGGTCCCGATGAGCGATGATGATTTCCTCGCTCTGGTGAAGTCCTACGAGGGACGCCCCTGCGGCCCTCCGCAGCGCGCCGCCGATCCGGTCAACCAGCCGATGATCCGCCATTGGGTCGAAGCGATGGGTGACGAGAACCCGATCTACCTCGACCCTGAGGCCGCCGCCGCCAGCGTTCATGGCCAGATCGTGGCGCCGCCCACCATGATGCAGGCCTGGGGAATGAGAGGGCTGCAAGCCTCCCTCAATCCTCCAGCGAGAGAGGATCGCACCCCGATGGACGAGCTGACCGCTCTCTTGAATGAGGCGGGGTTCTCCTCGGTGGTGGCCACCAACTGCGAGCAGCGCTACGACCGGTATCTCCACTTGGGGGATCACCTGGTGAGCCAGACCAGCATCGAATCGGTGTCGGAGGAGAAGAAGACTGCCCTGGGTGCCGGCCATTTCGTCACAACCAGGGTCGACTACGCCACCACGGAAGGGGAGCATGTGGGTTCGATGACCTTCCGGATACTCAAATTCAAACCACCGAGGAGCACACCATGACTTCCCCGTTGCCGCAAGGAGGAAACCTCCGTTGACCGCCGAGACCATGCGCCCGCTGCTTTTCGAAGGAAATCTCCGTTGACCGCCGAGACCATGCGCCCGCTGCGTCCTCGCCCGGCGATCACCCCGGACATCGCCTTCTTCTTCGAGGGTGCCAAGGAGGAGAAGCTCCTCATCCAGCGCTGCACGAACTGTAAGGAGTTGCGCCATCCGCCGTTGCCGTCCTGCCCGTCCTGTCTCTCCTTCGACTGGGACACCGTCGAGGCGTCGGGGCGCGGCACGGTGTACAGCTTCGTGGTGAACCATTACCCCCAGGTAGCTGCTTTTGATTACCCGCTTGCCGTCGCCTTGATCGAGCTGGAGGAGGGGACCCGGCTGGTCTCTCAGATTATCGATGCCGACGCGGAGGATGTCTACGTGGGGATGGCTGTGGAGGTGGTTTTCATCATGTGCGATGAGGAGCTGACCCTGCCGATGTTTCGCCCGGTGCGGCGGCGCCACAGCCACTTGTGGGGGGAGGAAGAGTAGCAGTGGACTTCACCTTCAGCGAAACCCAGGCAGCGGTGGCCGAGGCGGCCTCCGCCGTTTTTGCCGGCCATGCGACTTCCGAGAGGGTCGCCGAGATCGAAGCTGGTGAGGTATGCGTGGATCGGGAGCTGCTTGACGAGCTCGGTCGCGCCACCCTCATCGGGTTGGCGGTCCCCGAGGAGCACGGTGGCTCTGGGCTCGGTATGGTCGAGCTGGCCATCCTTCTGGTCGAGCAGGGGCGCAGGGTCGCTCCGGTGCCGCTTCTCTCTACGGTGGTGGGTGGGCTGGCATTGTCGAGGTTCGGAACCGACGAGCAGAAGGCAGCCCTGCTTCCTGGGGTGGTTGCCGGCGAGGTGATCCTTGCAGTAGCTCTGCCTGCATCTGGAGGCGGTGATCCGCGGCTTCCGTCGATCACCGCGTCGCCCGATGGGCACGGGTGGGTGCTGGAGGGGGTGTGCCCGGTGGTGCGGGCGGCCAACCTGGCCACCCGGTTACTTGTCCCCGTCCGATTCGGGCCGGGGGAGGGCACTGGCGTTTTCCTGGTCGATCCGGCCGAACCGGGCTGCAACGTCGAACGGGTGATAACCACCGACCGGCAGGAGAACGGGAGGGTGCGCCTGACCGGGTACCGGGCCACGCTGGCGGACTTGATCGGCGATCCCGCTGATCAGAAGGTTCCGGCAGGCGGGCCCGGCATGCTGGAATGGATCGTGCAACGCTATATTGTTGGATTGTGCGCTCTCCAGCTCGGTGTGTGCCAGGAGGCAGTGTCGATTGCTGCACGATATACCTCCGAACGCCGGCAGTTCGGCAAGCCGCTGGCGGGCTTCCAGGGTGTCGCCCTACGTGCAGCGGATGCCCACATCGACACCGAGGCGATGAGCGTGACTCTCTGGCAGGCAGCATGGCTTCTCGATCAGGGAATCGACGCGGCAGCCGAGGTGAGGGTGGCCAAGTGGTGGGCGTCGGAAGCCGGCCACCGGGTGGTGCACGCGGTGCAGCACCTTCACGGCGGCCTGGGCGCGGACGTGACCTATCCGGTTCACCGCTACTTCCTGTGGGGCAAACACATCGAACTGGAGATGGGGGCGGGAGCCGCCCAGCTCGCCCGGCTGGGCGACGAGTTGGCAGGTTCCTTTCTGGCCAGCCGTGCCGACGGCTCCGGCGCACTGGATGCAGGTGCCGCATGAGCGCGGCTGGAGCGGCGACCTCCCCGATTCGTGCCGGGCGCATTGCACTTGCCGACAGGCTGCCCGAGCTGGCCATCCCAATCACCCGAACATTGATCGTGGCGGGAGCAATTGCCTCGCGCGACTACCAGGACGTGCACCACAACGCGGTGCTGGCGGTGCAGCGGGGCTCCAAGGACATCTTCATGAACATCCTCACCACCAATGGTCTGGTCGGGCGCTACGTGACTGACTGGGCCGGGCCGGACGCCATCATCACCCGGGTGGCGATCCGCCTGGGAGCGCCGAACTATCCCGACGACACCATGGTTTTCTCCGGCGAGGTGACCGGCGCCGAGAAAAGGGATGGCCGGGACCACCTCACCGTTGCGGTCCGGGGAGCCAACTCACTGGGGGACCACGTGGTGGGCACCGTCGAGCTGAACGTACCGACTTGTTGACCAAAAGGACCACTGAGCCATGAGTGCAATGACTATCGCCAGCCGTGCCGCAATCGCCGGCATCGGCGCCACCGAATTTTCCAAGGAATCCGGACGCAGCGAACTGCGCCTGGCCGTCGAAGCGTGCCTGGACGCGATCGAGGACGCGGGAATCAGCCCGAGCGATGTGGACGGCATGGTTACCTATTCGTCCGACACCAATCCAGACATCGACATCGCACGCGCATTGGGCATAGGGGAGCTGACTTTCTTCTCCCGGGTCCATTTTGGAGGAGGGGCGGCAACCGCCACCATCCTCCAGGCGGCGATGGCAGTGGCAACCGGGGTTGCCACCCATGTCCTGTGCTACCGGGCTTTCAACGAAAGGTCGGGTAGCCGTTTCGGGTCGGGAGTTCAGAACCGACCCAACATCCCTACCGCCGAGAACGCCCAGTTCGCCTGGTACGCGCCATTCGGTCTCCTCACCCCCGCTCAATGGGTGGCGATGTTCACCCGCCGTTACATGCACCAGTACGGCGCCACCTCCGAGGACCTGGGAAGGGTGGCGGTGGTGGCGCGCGACTTCGCCGCGACCAACCCCCGCGCCTGGTTCTATGGCAAGCCGATCTCCCTGGAGGACCACCAGGCATCGCGCTGGATCACCGAGCCATTGCGCCTTCTGGACTGCTGCCAGGAGTCGGACGGTGGCCAGGCCATCCTGGTCACCAGTGTCGAGCGAGCCCGGGACCTGGCACACCCGCCCGCGGTGATCCGGGCGGTTGCCCAGGGATCCGGCGACAAGCAGGACATGATGACCAGCTACTACCGGGACAACATCGCCGGGTTGCCCGAGATGGGGCTGGTTGCCCGCCAGCTCTGGGGGATGTCCGGGCTCGTCCCGACCGACATCGACGTGGCCATCCTGTACGACGCGTTCACTCCTTTTGTGCTGATGCAGCTGGAGGACCTGGGATTCTGCCCCCAAGGGGAGGCCAAGGACTACATCGCCGAGGGTCACATCGGCCGGGGGGGAGACATGCCGATCAACACACACGGTGGCCAGCTTGGGGAGGCGTATATCCACGGCATGAACGGGGTGGCTGAGGGTACCCGGCAGGTCCGGGGCACGTCGGTCAACCAGGTGGAGGGATCCGAGCACGTCATGGTCACCTCGGGGACCGGTGTTCCCACCTCGGCGATGATCTTGGGGGTAGACGGCTGAAGTAACCCAGGCGGGACCCTCTCTCTGTCCACTACGGTTAATCCCTGATGTTCGGGAAAAGGGAGGGATCGATGCGCACGCATCCCTTGTCCGCATTCACCGGGGCCGGGCGCAGCCTGGCCTCACGATCAAGGCACCTGGTGGCCCTGTGTGGGGCGGTTGCGGCCGGGCTGGCCGCGGTGGTCTTCGGGTTCCCGGTCATCCCGGCGGCGTGGGCGGCGACATCGGTGACTGCGGTGACGGTGACCCCATCGGTGACCAGCACTGCCGGAGCATCGGGCGCTACGTATGCCGTCGCCATGGATCTGACCACCGGGGTCGTCGGCGGGACCGACTTGGTGACCATTGACGGTTCGGCAAACCCGAACACCACTTCGATCGTGTTTCCTTCGGTCGCCAGCGACTACAAGGTTTCGTGCGCGAGCAGTGGTACCACCTGCAACGGCGCAGCCAGTTGGGGACCGACGACGATTTCGGCCGGACCCTTCCTGGGCAACTCGGTGGCGGGCGCCTGCTCCGCAAGTGGGTCGGGGACCAACGTGGTAACCGTGCAAGTTCCTACGAGCGCGAGCGTCTCCGGAGGCATAACGACCACGATCACGGTCACGATTACCGCCTCGGTCAAGAATCCCACTGTCGCCTCGACCACCGACACGCTTAACGCGTGCACCACTGCGGACGTCACTCCTGCCACGTCGTCGAATTTCACCATCGTCGCCGGCACCGCCTCCAAGCTCGCTCTCTCCTGCGTCCCGGTCCCGTGTGCGGCAGCGGCGTCGGCCAGTCCCAACCTGGAGCTGGCGGTGGTTGCCGAGGACGCCTACAACAATCCGTCCGGGACTTTTCCTGCCGGCGACGGTGGTTCGATCACTGTTAATCTCTCCTCCAACTCGACGGGGGTCACCAAGGAATTCAACACGGGGGCCGGCTGTGCTGCGCCTACCTTGACCTCGGTCACCATCACCTCAGCCACTCCGGTCGATTTCTGCTACGGGGACGAGAAGGCAAGTAGCCCAACCTGGATGATCACCGGAACCGACCCGGCCACCGGAGGGGTGGGGAGCGCGTCGGTGACTGTAACGATCAATGCCGGGGTTGCCACCAAGCTCGCGTTTTCATGTCCGGCGGGATGCACCGGGACGGCATCCAACTCGCCCAACCTGGAGATGGCAGTGGTGGCAGAAGATGCGAATAGCAACCCAACCTGTATATTCCCGGCGGGTGACTCTGGGAACGGCACAACCTGCGCCGCAGGTTCGGTGACCGTCAATCTGTCGTCGGGTTCAGCCGGCACCAAGGAATTCTCCACCTTCAGTAGCGGAGCCTGCACGACGACGATTGTCACCAGTGTGACTATCGCGGTAGGTGTATCCACACCGGTTGATTTCTGTTACGGGGACACAGCGTTGGGCAGCCCGACCATTACGGGGGCGGATTCGACTGCCACCCTCACCTCGGCAACTCAGGCGGTCACCATAAATGCCGGTTCCGGAGCGCAATTGGTAGTGACCTGTGGAGCTCCATGTACCGCCACGGCCAGCGCCCAGTGCGCGTCGGCATACTCCGACGGTTGCCCGGGGACCATCGAGCCGACCCTGGGCCCGTTCACCGTGAAGTACGAGGATAGCTCCGGCAATCCGGCTACCTGCAGTTCCTGCACGGTCAATCTGGTGTCGTCCTCGACCTGCCTCACTCCCCAGAACCAACCCTGCTACATGTTCAGCGTGGCGCCTAGTTCGAGCAACTGTAACAGTACGGTCACGGTTACTACGCTCGCGCTGAATCAAACCATTGGCGGTATTGCCAACGCGGGTGGCTACTTCTGCTATGCCGACGAGTTGTCCCAGGCGGCGTCGACCAGGATGTTCACGCCGACATTCGGGGGCGCTGCCGTTCCGAGTTGTCCGGGGGGCTCTCCAGCACCGAACGGCCTTGTTCTCTGTGCGACAAGCACAAGCGTTTGCGGCGGCGCCTGCGTGTCTGTCGGGCAGCCTCTCACCATCAACCCCGAGCCAGTCGGCATGTGTACCTCGGGCTCCAGCCAGAACAACTGCGGAGGTGCTGTTGCCTTCCTCAACGGGGGGTGCCCGGGCTCGGGTGTCTCCCCGCTCGCTTCCGCCTACCAGGCACCGCTGGTGACTGGCCAGGTCAGCGGGTCAGCCAGCTTCTTCGCCGATATTCCGGTCTGCATGCAGTTGACCGATCAGTTCGGTAACTCCAATGGCCAGTCGCCGGTGGCACCGACGGGTGGGGTCAACGAAAGCGTTTTCTCCTATCCCACCGCGCCCGGCGCGGTGGTGGCGACATCCAAGTTCGGAGCGAACACCTCCAGCGTCGCGATACCGGCGGGTTCAACCAACGTCACCTTCTATGTCGGAGATTCGAACTCGGGTTTCGACACCTTTGGAGCCTGGGGCGATGTCACCCAGCTCGGAACTTCCAAAGGCGGCGTGGCCTGCGGCAGCGTGTGTGGAATCGGTTTCGGGCCGGGTGGTCTGGATGTCACCATCTCACCGGGGACCGCGGTGTCCAACCCGACCATCACCCCGAATCCCAACACCCAGTCGGGTACCGCCACCTATACGGTCTCCTTCCAGACGTCGTCGAGCGGCACTTCTGGCATCGGCTGCGGGAGCTACAATCTCTGCGGTTCCACCCTGGCCACCCAAACCGGTGACGTCATCGAGCTGGATGCCTCGGTCGGCGCGGCGGGTACCTATTTCCCCACTAACCCTGCCGACTACACAGTGGGAGTGACCGGGGGCGCTGCGCCCGCTCAGGTTGCACTCACTCCGACCATGTCCCATTGCGCCAGCACTAATCCGGCTCCGACCGACTGCACCACCGTCATCTTCACCGTTCCCGTCAACGCCGCCGCCGGCGCCCAGGTCAACGTCACCATCAAGGACGTCACCAATCCGTCCAGCGAGAGCACCCAGGACTACATGAACGTGGCCACCTCCACCGACAGCCAATCGGTCCAGTCGGTGTACTACTCCATCGCCAACGGAACGGGTCAGAACATGACCATCATCGGCAGCCCCGCCCAGTCAACCGATCTGGGGACTCCCTTCGGCTCTCCCTTCGAGGTCAAGCTCACCGATGCAAGCGGGAACCCGATCGTCAATACCTCGGTCACCTTCTGTGACGGCACCTATTCGCCGACCACTACCACCTGCACGCCCGCCAGCGGTGCCGGCGGCACCTTCCAGTCTTCCGGCTCGTATGTGGAGACCGACCAGACCAATGCCAGTGGCATAGCGCAGGCCAGCCAGTTCAGCGCCAACCAGGTGAACGGTTCGTACAGTGTGTCCGCCAACGCTTTTGGGTTTGCTCCGGCGACATTCAGCCTGACCAACGGGGCGAGTGTGGGGGTCTCCACCGAGAAGTCAGCAGCGGTAGCCAATCCGTCGAGGGTGCCCGCCGACGGCATCTCGACATCGATCATCACGGTTACCTTGGTCAACGGTTCGGGGGTGCCCCTCGAAGGCAAGACGGTCACCCTTGCCTCCTCCAGCACGTTCGCAAAGATCGTTCCCCTGCTCCCAGTGACCAACGCTCAAGGGCAGGCGACTTTCTCGGTGAGCGACACCCACGATGAGCCAGTCACCTTCACCGCCACCGATACCACAGACAGCGAAGTAGTCAACGAACTGGCCGAGGTCACCTTCGGGAATGCGGCCGTGCTCACGGTCAGTCCCACCTGCGGGACCACCGGCACCGGTGTCACCAATTACTGCGTGGTGTTCCAAGCTCCCCAACCGGTCGGTACCACTTCGGCACCGGAGTCCATCACCTTCACCAACTCGGGGTCGGCGATACTCACGGTGACCGGCGTGACCGTGGGCGGCTATGACCAGAACGATTTTCAGCCGGCACCAGGAGGTACTTGCGGGCTGCAGTTGACAAAAGGCCAGAGCTGCACCTTCAACCTGCAGTTCACGCCGCAAGGGACCTGCACCCGCCAGGCTAACCTGCAGATCTCCTACAACGGCCTGGGGAGCCCGGTCACGATCGATGCCATCGGGACCGGAGCGAATGCCGATGGCAGTGTTCCGCCAGATTGTGCCTCGATACCCACGGTGTCCTCCGGAGGCAGTGGGGTTGGCACTCAGGCCCGGGGGTACTGGATGGACTCTGCCGACGGAGGCGTCTACACCTTCGGTGGCGCAGGCTACTTTGGCTCGGCAGGGCAGCTCGACCCGAGTGCGGCTCCGGGTGGGAACAACGCGGTCCACCTGGCTGCGCCCATCGTGGGCATGGCGTCCACTCCCGACGGCAAGGGCTACTGGCTGGTGGCCTCCGACGGCGGAGTGTTCGCTTTCGGTGATGCCGGGTTCTTCGGGTCCGCCGGTGGGCTGCACCTGGCTGCGCCCATCGTGGGCATGGCGTCCACTCCCGACGGCAAGGGCTACTGGCTGGTGGCCTCCGACGGCGGCATATTCACCTATGGCGATGCCGGTTACTTCGGTTCGGCGGGGCAGTTGAACCCGGGGGCGACACCGGGAGGGACCAATTCCGTTCATCTGGCCGCTCCCATTGTCGGGATGGAGTCCACACCCGATGGAGCCGGCTACTGGCTGGTGGCCTCCGACGGGGGAGTGTTCGCTTTCGGGAACGCGGGGTTCTTCGGCTCGGTAGGGATAGCCGGGACCCGGGTGGTGTCGATGTCGACTACTTCCGACGGCAAGGGCTACTGGTTGCTGGACGCTGCAGGCAGCGTGCATCCCTTCGGTGACGCGGCGTTCCTCGGGGCAACCGGGTCGCCATCATCGGTTCTTGCAACGGTCCCCGGGGGTTCGGGCTCGTCGGGGACGGGATCCCAGGACTACCTGATCGCCGGTCCGACCGGCGCGGTGGTGACTTTTGGTGCAGCCTCCTACCAGGGGGACGCGGTCGGGACTCCCCTGGCGGCGCCCATCGTGGGGCTGGCGCCGGTTGAGTAGGCAGGCGACCGCCCTACTGGCGAGCCTGCCACCGTGACGATCCTCCTCGCTCCGCTCCGTTCCGCTCCGAATCCGGCTCGCGTTCTCTTCCCGCCTGTCCAGCGCCGGAAGGCTTCCGTGCCGGCGGCGCCTGCAATCGCCGCTTATGCCACTTTCGCAGTTCTGGCCTATTGGAACGTGTGGACATCGCCGTCGAGCCGGCTGACCGGCGGGTTCAGCGATCTCGCCCAGTCCGCCTGGTTCCTCTCCTGGGTGCCGGCGGCCATCGTGCACCACCACGGGCTCTTCGTCACCTCCGCGGTGGATCTTCCGGGCGGCGCTAACCTTCTCGTCAATACCTCGATGGAGTTCCTCGGACTGATCGCAGCGCCGGTGACCCTCCTCTTCGGCCCGCTGGTCGCACTCAACACTCTCTTCACCGTCGCGATGGCCGCGTCGGCCAGCGCGGCGTTCTTTCTCGTACGTCGATGGGTGTCATGGTGGCCGGCAGCCTTTGCCGCCGGGCTCGCCTACGGGTTCTCGCCCTACATGGCGGGCGAGGGGGTCATTCACCTCCACCTGGTGTTCGCGGTGTTCCCGCCCGTCGTGGTGATGGTTCTCGACGAGGTGCTGGTGGTCCCGTGGGAGCGCTCCAGCTGGTGGCAGGCGCCGCTGCGCGCCGGACGCTGGGCTTCGCTCACCGTGCATCCTTCGTGGGAGCGCTCGATGCGGTGGGGAGCCCTGCTGGGCGTACTTGCGGCAGCCCAGTTCTTCATTTCCAGCGAGGTGCTGGCCTCCTCCGCCGTGATGGCGCTGATCGGGATCGGCGTTCTGGCATGGCAGAACCCTCAAGAAGTGCGGCGCCGGTGGCGGCACGCCACTGCCGCGCTGGGGGTCGCGGCAGGGGTGGCCGGTGTGCTGCTCGCCTACCCGGTGTGGGTGTCTTTTCGGGGGGCCGGGCACCTGGGCGACCACATTCAGACCACCCCCCAGGCCTATAGCGCCGACCTGTGGGGGTTGATCGTTCCAGATCGCTTCCAGGCGATCGCTCCGGCGGCGGCGCGCCATCTGAGCGCGCACTTCGTGGGGGGCTTCACCTGGGAGGGCGGTTCCTATCTCGGTGTGACATTGATTGCCGTGCTGGTGACCGGTGCAGTCGTGCTACGGAGTGTACCGTTGATGCGCTTCTCGTGGATCATGGCTGCAAGCGCCTTCGTTCTCTCGCTGGGTGCCCGCCTCACTCTCGCCGGTGCTCCGGCGGCCGTCCCGTCCGGCGGCGTGCCCCTTCCGGAAGCAGCGCTGGGTCACGTGCCATTTCTGTACTCGATGCTCCCGGTGCGGTTTTCCCTCTACGTCGATCTTTTTGCTGCAATCGGTCTCGGGTGCGTACTCGATCGCCTCAGAGCCTCGCAGAAGTTGGCAATTCGCGTGCGGTGGGCGCTTCGTTGGGTGAACCGTTCCTCTTCCCACCTTGGTAGGGCCTCTCGCCTCCTGGCGTTGATCCGGTGGGGTCGGAAGTGGCGCCGCATGCCGGGGTGGGTGGACCAGCATTCCGGTGGATTGCTGGCCGGCGGGGTTGCGGTGGTGGCCCTCCTGCCCCTGGTCCCTGCATGGCCCTATCCGGCAACCCGGGTGAGCGTGCCGCCGTACTTCACATCGACGGCAATGCGGGCTATCCCGGCGGGGAGCGTGGTGCTCACCTATCCGTACCCGGCTTACGGGGTGGACGGCGCTTTGCCGATGCTCTGGCAGGCGGAAGCGGGGTTCCGATTCTCGATGCCCGGCGGGTATCTCCTGGTGCCCTCTCCCACTGGGGGAGGCACCGCTACGGGAATTCCCGCCCTCACCGCCACGGTCTTCGATTCCCTCTACCGTGGGTCACCGGTGGCACGCACCACCTCGCTGCGGGAGAACCTGAGGCGGGAATGGTCATCGTGGCGGGTGGGAACCCTGGTGGCCCAGCCCACAGGCCGCGACCCGGCAGCCGCCATCGGATTCTTGACTTGGGTGGCCGGCGCTCCTCCCCGCTCGACCGGGGGGGTGGACGTGTGGGGCTCGCTTAGCCTGCCAGGTCGTGACACCTAGCTGAGTTACCGATTGGTAACAATGGCATTAACGAGGCATAGCGCACGAGCGGGTAGTTGCCGATTCCTTGGGGTGCGGGCTTCCCGAAAGTGACGTTCACGGGAACCAACTCGAAGGCGGAGAACAGGCGTGCAACGTTGCGCCTCTCGCCAGCCCTCATTCCCCCTCGATCTCAACCCGGGAAAGTACGCTGCACAGGGCTCAATCGGTCTCCGCCGCGCCGGCTAGAAGCTCGGTGGCTCTGTGGTGTCCACGAAGTTGAGCGATCAGCACCGTGGTGTCTATGAAGCGTCGAGAACGGCTTCCCGGCCTCGCCCAACGAACTCGGCACGGATGGCCGCGGTGTCCCCGTCGGAGAGGAGACGGTACGGCCCGTCCTTCTTAGGGCGCCACCAGACCGGGTCGGTGCACTCCCAGAACTCGCTGCGCAGGGAGCGCTTCAACACCTTGTTCGATTCGGTCACCGGAAGGCGCTGGGATATCCGCACATATCTGGGCGACCACTTGGTTCCCAGGTCGGTTTGCTTGGCCAGGAAGGCGGAAAAGTCCTCCGGGTCGAATCCCGTGCCCGGCTTCAATTCAAGCGCAGCCATCACCTGATCTCCGACCAGAGCATCGGGTACCGCATACACCGCAGCCAGGGTCACGCTCTCATATCGCGACAGGATCCGCTCCACCGGCGCGGCCGCGAAGTTCTCGCCGTCGACTCGGAGCCAGTCATAGCTCCGCCCGGCGAAGTAGATGAAGCCGGCCTCGTCGACATAGGCCAGGTCGCCGGTCCAGTACATCCCGTCGCGCAATCTTTCCCGGTTGGCCTCGTCGTTGTCCCAATATCCTTCGAACATTGCGCCGCCGAATTTGGAAACCATCTCGCCGATCGCCTCGTCGGCATTGACGAGGCGTCCCGCTTCGTCGAAGCGTGCCCGCGGGCATTCATCTCCGGTGGCAGGGTCGAGCACGATGTTGCCCGCCCCGGCCGGGCCAAGCGCACCCGGGGGGGTGTCGTCGGTTGCGGAAACCACCGCGCCTCCCTCGGTGGAGCCGTAGGCATCGGTGATCGTGCAGGCGAACCTACGGGAGAAGTCCTCCAGGTCGACGCGTGACCCTTCGTTACCGAATCCCCGGACGAGGGTGTTGTCGGCATCGTCGGGAAGCTCGGGAGTCGCCAGGACATATGACAAGGTCTTGCCGACGTAGTTGAAATAGGTGGCACCGTACGCGCGCACGTCGGCGAGGAAGCCGGAGGCGGAGAACTTGCGGCGCATGGCGAAGGTGGCCCCGGCCGCGATCGCCGGGCACCAGCAGGCCATCAGCGCGTTGGAGTGGAACATCGGCATCGCCTCGTAGCAGACGTCATCGGCGGTCAGCCCGAACATCTGAGCCACGATCGGGCCGATCATTGCCAGGCGTCCTTGCGAGCAGATCACTGCTTTGGGAGCGGCAGATGTACCGGAAGTGAAGATGAGCAGGAAGAGATCATCCTTGCCCGGATGGACATCCACCTCATCGAGGGAGGCCGCGGCGTGGGGGGGCGAGCAGCTCCAGGTAGGAGGGGCTGTCGACATCGAGCACCATGCCGGCGGCGACCGGGAGATCGAGTCCGGCAAGCAGGGGGAGGTGAGCCTTCTCGGTCACGATCAGATCGCAGGAGGTGTGGGCGATGTCGCGCTCCAGCTCGGCTCCGCGCCGGGTCGGATTGATGCCCACCACGGTGGCGCCTGCTAGTGCGGCGGCCCCCAGCCACATGGGGAATTCGGGAATGTTGTCGGCGAGCACCCCGATGTGGAAGCCCGTGCCGCGCTCTCTCGGGTGCTCTGTGCGAAGTTGGGCGATCAGGGCAGCCCGTTGAACGGATGCCTGGACGTACTGGCGGTAGGTCCAGGTGGAATTCTCGAAGGCTATGGCCGGCGAATCGTCGCCCACCCGCGCCCGGATGAGGTCGGCGACCGTGTCAGTCACGGGAGTCGCTTCGGCGAATGGAACGGGAGAGGTGTCCCACCTCAGATGCTCTTCGGCATGGTGATGCGGATGCGTTCTATGTCGGCGATCTTCTTCATCCCGGCCTCACCTATCTTGGCAAGATATGCCTCGCGATGGCGGGTGGTGCGGTGCACGGGGTCCTTGTCGAACTGGGGGAGCACGTGCTTGCCGAAGGTTTCGGTCGCTTCCACCGCCACCTCGATGGGCATGGAGGAGGAGAGCATCCCGAAGCTGACCTGATCGGCGCCGATGCTGGTAAGCCGCTCGATCGCCTTGGTGCACTCGTCGGGGTCCCCAACGGTGACCAGGTGGCGGGAGATGGACTCCTCCAGGTTGTCCAACTGGGGTTCAGGAATGAGGTTCGGCCAGGGGGGCACCCACGCTGGCTTGGGAAAAGTGTCGAGATAGTGGAACACCAGCGTGTTCTGGTAACCGATCATCGAGTTGCAGAAGACCTCCCGCGCCCGCTTGCCGTCCTCGAGACACAACATCTGGCTGGTCACCATGACGTTGTCGTTGACATACGAACCGACCGGTTCCGCGTTGGCAACTGCCTTCTTGTAGGTTTCGATGAGTGGGGCCAGCTTGTCGGGAGACTCGTTGGCGAAGCAGAGCACACCGATTCCCAGGCGACCTGCCTTTTCGAAGGTGGAGGGGCTTCCCGCTGCCACCCAGATGGGGGGATGGGGCTTCTGGAAAACGGAAGGATGCACGGTGCGCTTGGGCATGGAGAAGAAACGGCCCTCGAAGTTGTAGTCGCGCTCGGTCCACATCTTCTTGAACTCGGGCAGGACCTCGTCGTACATCTCCTTGGTGAGGTCGGTCGAGGGGATCGAGAATCCCATGTACTCGGTGGAAGACGACCCCCGTCCGGTACCGAACTCGAAGCGCCCATTGGAGAGCTGGTCGATCATCGCTACCCTCTCGGCGATTCGAGCGGGGTGGTTCACCGGCGGGGTGATG
Source organism: Actinomycetes bacterium (assembly GCA_021817065.1). Lineage (GTDB taxonomy): Bacteria > Actinomycetota > Acidimicrobiia > Acidimicrobiales > JAKAVM01 > JAKAWH01. The sequence goes on along the minus strand of JAKAWH010000030.1, from coordinate 1,419 downwards.
TTGAAGATACCGGTACCGAGGTGGATCCGTTCGGTCACCGCCGCCGCATATCCGAGAAAAGCTTCGCTCGCCGACAGATGGGAGTACTCGGTGAGGAAGTGGTGCTCGGCGGACCAGGTGTACTTGAACCCGGACCGGTCGGCTGCCTTGAGCCATTCGATCTCGTCCATGAGGCGGTCGTGCTCAGCCCCGATCGGGTCGTCCGCGCTCAGGGTATGAGGCAGGTAGAGGCTCTGGAAGATCCCGAACTCCATACCGGTTCGACTCCTTGGGTGCCGGGGGCAGAGCGGTTGTTGCGAGCAACCACCTCGTCCCATAGTGAACGGTGAACCGAAAATAACTGATTCACCGTCAGAAAGCAAGGTGTAGGGTTGCCGGGATGCAGGTCTCCCTCGGATTGCCCTGGGGTGATCGGTGGGAGGACGGGTCGCCGGTCTCCGGCTCCGACCTGGTGAAGCTGGCCCGGGCAGCGGAGGCGAGCGGTTTCTCGGCGGTATTCGCGACCGATCATCCTGCTCCGCCCCGACGATGGCTGGACGTTGGCGGCCACCCCACCCTCGACCCGTTCGTAGCGCTCTCGTTCGTGGCGTCGGCGACCAGCTCACTCCTGGTGCACACCAACCTATTCGTCGCTGCCTACCGGCATCCCCTACTGGCTGCCAAGGCGGTTTCCTCCCTGTCCATCCTCGCCGAAGGCCGGGTGATTCTCGGGGTGGGCGCCGGCTACCTGAAGCCCGAGTTCGCAGCATTGGGAGTGGAGTTCGAGCAGCGTAACGATCTTCTCGACCAGTCGATCGTCATCATCCGCCAGGCACTGGCCGGGGAGGAAGTCGACGGATCGGTGATCCGGCCTCTTTCGCCTTCCGCGCCGGTTCCACCGATCTGGGTGGGGGGGAACTCTCGCCGGGCAATCGAGCGGGCGGTAACCCTCGGCGACGGGTGGTGCCCGATGCCGTCCCCGGCAGCAGCGGCGGGATCGCTTCGGACTCCGGCTATTGCGAATCGGGCAGCCCTGGCCGAACGGATCGCCTACGCGCGGGAGCGCTGCTCGTCGACCGGGAGGGTTGAGCCCCTGACCATCTGCTTCACCCCCACTTGGGGGGCGATGCCAGCCACCGCCATGCCCGCCAGCGCGGAAGCGTTGGACGATCTGGTTGCCTTGGGCGAGCTGGGCATTTCCTGGGTCACGCTGGCCCTCCCGGGGGGGTCGGTGGATTCTCTGGCGGGCAACATCGAGCGGTTCGGGCGGGAGGTTTGCGCTCGGGTCCCGCACCCGCTCCCTCAGTATCCCCGCACCTCGGTCGGTTCGCACCACATCAGCCCGTCGACAGCGATAGAGAGGTCGTAGGGCTCACCTTCCCCCAAAGGCACGCAGGTATCGGGGGTGATCGTAACTCCGTCGGCGGCGTTCCATTCCCG
>JAKAWH010000140.1 GCA_021817065.1 Actinomycetes bacterium | reverse complement strand
GCTCTGCTGCCGGGACACTCCCTGCTCCCGCCGGGACCAGCCCTCCTATCCGTTTCACTTCACGGCGGGAATCTTCCAACGATCCGGCCTGCCGCAACACCCCAGCACCTGTGGTCATGGCCACTTGGAGCTCGTCGCGGAGCTTCGCGACGTCCGGCGCGGTCGGAAAACCAGCCCCGACTGGCAGTCCGGTGGCGCTGTCGGCGGCGACCGGCATCCCCCCGATCCCCTCGCCTCCCAGCAGTGCCCGCATCGCACCGGTCGCCACCGGGCCCCGCCGACCGGAAACGATGCAATCGACCACCCGTGCACCGAACACGGTCCCCTCCAGCAGCGAGTTGGACGCCAGCCGGTTCGCTCCATGCACCCCGGTGCAAGCCACCTCTCCACACGCCCAGAGCCCGGGCACCGCAGTGGCCCCATCCAGGTCGGTGAGCACTCCACCCGAGAGGAAATGGGCGGCCGGCGCGATGGGGAGCCAGTCCACCGCGGGGTCGAGACCGGCTTGCCCCAATGAAGCCGCGATGGTCGGGAAGCGTTCGGAAAAGGCCTCCAGCCCGGTAGCATCCAGCCACAGGTGGTCCACCCCCTGTTCCGACATGCGGGCAGCGATGGCCCGGCTGACCATGTCGCGGGGAGACAGCTCGTCTACGAACCTGTCTCCCTTGGTATCGCGGATGAGTGCTCCGTGGCCGCGCAGCGCTTCGGAAAGGAGCGGGCGCGGCATCGCGGGGTGGTGAAGAGCGGTCGGGTGGAACTGCATGAACTCAACGTCGGCGACCGGGACTCCCGCCCGCAGGGCCATCGCCAGACCGTCCCCGGTGGCCTCGGCGGGATTGGTGGTCACCGCGAACAACTGGCCTGCCCCTCCGCTGGCCAGGACGGTATGGGTAGCCCGCACCTCGTGAACCGACCCGGCTGGATCGAGAGCACGGATCCCCCGACATTCACCGCCTTCGATCAGCAGGTCGAGCGCGAACCAGTGCTCGAAAAGAGCCACCGCAAGGGTGCGAACCGCCTCGACCAATGCCCGCTCTATCTCGAAACCTGTGGCGGCTCCGCCCGCGTGGATCACCCGTGCCGTCGAGTGACCACCCTCCCGCGCCAGGGAAAAAGTTCCCCCCGCCTCGAGGTCGAAGCTCGCACCCAGGGCGATCAGGTCGTGCACCCGTTCGGGACCTTCGTTGACGGTGACCCGCACCGCATCGACGTCGCAGAGGCCGGCGCCGGCTGCGAGGGTGTCAGCCAGGTGGAGATCGGTGGAATCCTCGTCGTTGCCGAGGACGGCAGCGATGCCACCCTGCGCCCACCGGGTGGCGGTCTGGGAAAGCTCCGCCTTGGTCAGCACTCCTACCCGGAGGCCCGAGGAGGGGTGGGCAGCCCGCACCGCCACTGTCAGGCCGGCGACCCCGCTCCCGACGACGAGGAGGTCCAGGGGCGCGGCAGCATCAGTGGCGCCAGCAGGCTGTGGCATGAACCAGCGTCAGGGACGCGGGTCGCAGGCCGCTGCGACCAGGGTTGGAAGCGGCCGGTTTTGCTCGTCGACGTGCACGATCCGCGGCGCGTAGGTCTCCAGCTCCGCTTCCTCGTACTCGGCGTAGGTGATGACGATCACCTTGTCACCTGGCTGGACCATCCGGGCAGCCGCCCCGTTTAGGGTCACCTCCCCCGGTCCGCCGACGATGGCGTATGTCTCGAAACGGGCGCCGTTGTCGATGTCGAGCACTGCGACCTGTTCGTACTCGCGGATGTCGGCAAGTTCCAGCAGAGCCGGGTCGAGGCTGATTGATCCCACGTAAGCGAGGTTGGCGTCGGTCACCGTCGCCCGGTGGATCTTGGACTTCATCATGCGGCGTCTCATTGCGGATGCCTTTCGTCGTCAAGCCGGTGCTGTGGGGCCACCGGCGATGTGGTCACGGATTGCCGTCTCCCAGGATGTGCGAGCTCCGGCGTCGTTGCGAATGTCCCGAGATTGTCGATCAGGCGTACCGCGCCCACCCGGGCTGCCACCAGCAGGCGTACCGCGCCACCCAGCTCGTCCGGCGAACTCAGATCGGAGGCGTCGACCGCCGCCGCGTAGTCCAATCGGGCCAGAGGCTCCTGCCCGATCACCCCCCGCATGATCGACTCGACCGCCGATCGATCACGGGATCCGCATTCGATGGCCCGCCGCCCTGCCAGAAGTGCCCGATAGAGGACCGGCGCCGCCTTCCTCTGCTCCACCGACAGGCGCGCGTTGCGACTGGAGAGAGCCAGACCATCCGCATCGCGAACAGTGGGGCATCCGATCACCTCGACGGGAAGGCACAGGTCGCGTGCCATCGTGCGAACCAGTGCGAGCTGCTGGTAATCCTTCTCGCCGAAGTAGGCCCTGCACCGGCCCGTCATGGCGAAGAGCTTGGCCACCACTGTGGCGACCCCGTCGAAGTGGCCGGGTCGGCTCTCCCCCTCGAAACTGCCCGACAATGACGGAAGCGACACCACCGTCGCGCTACCCTCCGGGTACACCTCCTCGACCGCGGGCATGAGAACCATGTCGGCCCCAGCCGACCCGGCCAGTTCGACGTCGCCATCCGGATCACGCGGGTAGGCCGCCAGGTCCGCCACATCGTCGAACTGGGTGGGGTTGACGAAGACGGTCACCGCCACAACGTCACACTCGGCCCGGGCTCGGGAGATGAGCGATGCGTGGCCTGCGTGCAGTGACCCCATGGTGGGCACCAGACCGACTGCCGCCCCACCGGTACGTGCCTCATCAAGAGCTGCAGTGAAGGCTCCGACCGTGTCGAATACCACTACACCCGTCCTCCCGCGGACGGCGCTGGCCCGAAGAACTGATACCGCCTCTGCGGCAGTGGTCACGTTTGCTCCTTCACACGTTCCAGCCCCGCACGCTTCTAGAGGGACTTCGTCCCCGGCGGGTGCCGTTCGTCTACTCCAGATTACCCACTCGCCGGACCGTTCCTGCAACTGCTACCCCGGCCGGCCGGCCGGCCAGCACATCGGGAGCCAGCTGGCCCAAAGGCTCGATCACGAAGCGCCGCTCCCACATCCTAGGGTGGGGCACCACCAGATCGTCTTCCTCGATGCTCTCGGCACCGAAGAGCAGGATGTCCACGTCGAGGGTCCGGGATCCCCACCGCTCGTGGCGCACCCTACCTGCCTCGTCCTCCAGGAGTTGGCATAGATCGAGCAGGGCGCGGGGGTCGAGATCGGTGTCGATGGCAACGACCAGGTTGCAGTAATCGCCCTGCCCACCCGGGCCCCCCACCGGCTCGCTTTCGTACAGATCCGACACCGCGGTGACCCGCACCCCGGATTCTTCCCGCAGCCGACCGATTGCCGCCCGGAGGAAGCCGCGGCGGTCGCCCAGATTGGAGCCGAGACCGAGAAAAGCCCGGGTCACTAGCGGGAACGATAGATCCGTGCTGCCACGTGCTCCACCGACATCGGCATCGGGGGATCGAGCTTCTTCACCGTGACGGTTACTCCGCGCACCTCCCCGAACGCCAGGACGCAGCGGGCGATCTCCTCGGCAAGGCGCTCCAGCAAGGCGAACGATCTCGACCCGACGATCGAACTCACCTCCGATGCAACCACGGCGTAGTCGACGGTGTCGCCCAGGTGGTCGCTCGCCCCGGCGGTACGGAGGTCCACCTCGATTTCCAGGTCCACCTCGAAAGGCTGGGGCCGCTCCTGCTCTTCGGGCAGGACGCCGTGGCGGCCTTCGACTCGTATGCCGGTTACGAGGAGGGCGTCGAACACTCGCGGGGCAAACTCAGGGCGACCGGGATGTATTCCCGCCCCGCCGCACCCATCTGCCGGTGGCACATCTTCTCGATCCCCGCGATGGCGACCGGGCCGCTCGGGACCATTCCCGACCAGACCAGATACCCCGCCGCCACCCCCATCACCTTGTCGCCCATCTCCTCCTCGTGGACCAGAAGCTTCTCGCCGGCTGCCAACCACTTGTGCAGGTTCCGGTAGAGGTCGAGCAACCCCTCCGCCGTGTCACCGGCCGCCGAGATCGGAAAATGCGCCCAGGTCAGCCCGAATTCCTCGTAGGCGTGGAGATTGTGCGGAGACCCCAGAAGGGAGACCACCCTGGTGAAACCCTGCTCGCGGAGCCAGATGATCTCCTCCTGGCGGCGGACCGGCCGATGGTTGCGCGCGTACCCGCCGGGCCGCTCGCTGAGACCGAGACAGTCCTTGACCACCCAGGTGAAGTACCGGGGTGGGATGCCGGCAGCCCACTTGCCTTTCACCATCGCCCTCGACACGCGCGGCACAGATCAGGGTTTCTCACACCGGGCATCCTACCCGTCTCGGCCGGGCGAGCATCGTGGCTACCCGGTTCGGGAAAAGTTCGTCAGCCGTGCCGGAGCCCGCGGATCAGCCCGGCCGCGGCGGCGGTGGACCCGACGTCATGGACACGCACGATCGAGACCCCCTGCAACATCGACCACACCGCCACCGCCAGGGAAGCTTCCGCCCGCTCGGCCGGGACGGCACCAACCGGGGCGAGGAAGCTCTTGCGACTTGCGCCCAGCAGTACCGGGGTTCCGTCGCCCACCAGCTCGGCGATCCTGCCCACCAACTCCCAGGACTGCTCGGCGGTCTTGGCGAAGCCGATCCCCGGATCGACCCACAGCTCGGATACTCCCGCCCTACGCCCCCGATCCGCGGCCCTGCGGAGATGGTCCCTCACTTCCCCCACCAAGTCGGCATAGCTGGTCAACCCCGGCATCGTCTTCGGGGTGCCCCGGGAGTGCATGGCGATCCACCCGACCCCCGCCCGGCCGGCGACCGCCTCGAGCGACGCACTGACGTCGTTCACGATGCTCGCCCCCGCCGCGATCGCCGCCTCGGCGACCCTGGACTTGTTGGTGTCGATCGAAACCCGCACGTGGGGGGCCAGGGCTGCCACCACCTCGACCACCCGGGCAAGCTCTTCTGCTTCCGGGACTGGCTCCGCGCCCGGCCGTGACGACTCCCCCCCGATGTCGACGATGTCGGCCCCCTCGGCGATCATCTCCATGCCACGCGCCACCGCCCGATCCGGATCGGCATAGCGGCCACCGTCGAAGAACGAGTCGGGAGTGACGTTCACGATCCCCATGACCAGCGGTCCCGGCGATTGCACGGTCCTGCTCAGCCGTTGATGAACTGCATCGCCTCGGCGCGGGTAGCGATCTCGTCGCGAAAGAGCCCGCGCACTGCCGAGGTGATCGTCATCGACCCCGGCTTGGACACACCTCGCATCGACATGCACAGGTGCTCCGCCTCGATGACGACCAGCACCCCTCTCGGCTCCAGCATCTCGTCCAGGGTGTCCGCGATCTGCGCGGTCAGCTTTTCCTGGACCTGCAGCCGCCGGGCAAACGCCTCGACCAACCGTGCCAACTTCGACAATCCGGTGATGGACCCCCGGGTGTTGGGGATGTAGGCAACATGGGCCTTGCCGATGAAGGGCAAAAGATGATGCTCGCACAACGATGCAAAAGGAATGTCCTTGACCATCACCATCTCGTCATGTCCGGCCGAGCACGTTAGCAGCAG
>JAKAWH010000029.1 GCA_021817065.1 Actinomycetes bacterium | reverse complement strand
CCCCGCCTCCGCCCACGCTGCTGCCTCCACCCCCACCTGTTGCTCAGGTGCCCCCGCCTCCGCCCACGCTGCTGCCTCCACCCCCACCGTCAGCCTTTGCCGCCGGCCCTCCTCCTCCCGGCCCGTCGGATTGGTCACCACCTTCTCGCACGGCTCCTCCACCCCCGCCCAACTTCATGCCACCCCCGCCACCGGTGGATCAGGTGCCACCGCCACCATCCTCCCTGGTGGACGAAGCGCCCCCCCGGCCACCTCGTGACAACCCACCGCCCGTTCCTCCCCTTCCCGGGTGGTGGCTCGCTTCCGACGGCAACTGGTACCCGCCGGAGCTCCATCCGGCGATGCGCGTGCGGGTCAACGGCTGATCCGCACCGGATCCCCGCTTCGGTCACACAACGATATTGACCAACTTGGGCGGGCGGGAGATCACCTTCTTGGGCGTCGCTCCGGCAAGCGCGACGGCAATCCGGGGAAGTGCTAGCGCTCGCTCTGCTGCCTCGTCCTCGCCGACGTCCGGAGCCACATCGATGCGATCGCGCACTTTGCCGTTGACCTGCACCACCATGATGACCGAATCCACTGCCAGATAGGTAGGATCGGGAACCGGCCACGGCTGCGAATGGATCGGGGGCGCTTCTGGGTAGCGTCGTTCCCACGTTTCAGCGGCCAGATGGGGGGTCATCGGCGCCAGAAGCAGGAGGAGGGTCCGTATCGCCTCGTCCAGTGCCCGCTCCGATACACCCTTCCGCAGCGACGAATAGGACTCGTTGGTGAGTTCCATCAGAGCAGCCACCGCGGTGTTGTAGGACCACCGTTCGAGATCATCGGTCACCTTGGCCACGGTGCGATGGGTCTTCTGGAGAAGGCTGCGGTCGGCTGCCTGGTCGACCTCCGGGCCAGGCCGTGTTGCTGCCTGGTCGACCTCCGGGCCAGGCCGTGTTGGAGTCGCAATTCCCGTACCCAATCGCCATACCCGACCCAGGTAGCGATGACACCCTTCGATCAGCTCATCTGTCTTCTCGTCCCAGTCGACGTCGTCGGCAGGGGGACCGACGAACAAATGGAAAAGGCGCAGGGAGTCGGCGCCGACCGTCTCGTAATAGCGGGAGGGGGCTACCAGGTTCCCCTTGGACTTCGACATCTTCGAACCGCCCATGCGGATCATCCCTTGGGTGAAAAGACGGCTGAACGGCTCACGCAACGATGGGGGGGCCAAGCCGACGTCGGAGAGCGCCTTCATGAAGAACCGTGCATACATGAGGTGGAGGATGGCGTGCTCGATGCCGCCGATGTATTGGTCGACCGGCATCCAGTAGCCCGCCGCCTCCTGGGAAAAGGGGGTGTCCCTCGACCAGGGGTCGCAGAACCTCAGGAAGTACCACGACGAGTCCACAAAAGTGTCCATGGTGTCGGTCTCCCGTACGGCCGCCATGCCGCAGGATGGACAGGTCGTGTTACGAAATCCATCGTGATAGGAGAGAGGGGACTCACCGGTGGGGCGGAACTCGACATCGTCGGGCGCCACCACCGGAAGATCTCCCTCGGGAACCGGCACCATTCCGCACGCGTCGCAGTAGACGACCGGTATCGGGCACCCCCAGAAACGCTGCCGTGACACCAGCCAGTCCCGGAGGCGGTAATTGACCTTCCGTTGCCCGATCCCCTGGGACTCCAACCAGTCGATCGCCGCCGCCTTGGCCTCCCCGACCTCCAACCCGTCGAGAAAGCCACTGTTAACCTTCACTCCCTCGCCCGAATAAGCCTCTCCCTCCCACCCTTCGGGAGGCTGGACGGTGCGGATCACCGGCAGGTCGTAGACGGTGGCGAAGTCGTAGTCGCGCTGGTCCTCGGCCGGAACCGCCATGATGGCCCCGGTGCCGTATCCCATCAAGACGTAATCGGCGATGTAGATCGGGATGGGTCTCCCGTTGAAGGGGTTGATCGCGTAACTGCCGGTAAATGCTCCCCGCTTGGACAGCTCACCCTCGGTGGAGAGACGGTCGATGTCGGAAACGGCAGCCACCCTTTCTAGAAGCTCGTCGACTACCGCCCGTTGCCCCTCGGTGGTGAGGACGTCGACCAGTGGATGTTCGGGCGCGATCACTGCATAAGTCATCCCGAAGCTGGTGTCGGGCCGGGTGGTGAAGACAGTGAGAGCACAATCGTCTCGTCCTTCGATCTCCATGGTGAACTCCGCTCCCTCGGAACGCCCGATCCAATTGCGCTGCATGATCTTGACCCTTTCGGGCCATTCGAGCTCTTCCAATCCTTCGAGCAACTCGTCCGCGTAGCGGGTGATCCGGAAGAACCACTGTTCGAGGTCACGCTTGACGACCGTGTCGCCGGACCTCTCGCAGGTTCCATCCGCAAGTACCTGTTCGTTGGCGAGCACGGTCTGGCACCCGGGGCACCAGTTGACCGGGGCGTTCGCCCGGTAGGCGAGACCGGCCTCGAGGAATCGGAGAAAGATCGCCTGGCTCCACTTCATGTACTCGGGATCATGGCTGCGTACCTCCCGCCTCCAGTCGTACGAAGCGCCCAGCCGGACGAGGCTCTCCTTCAGCTCCGCGATACGTTCGTCGGTGAACTCGCGGGGATGGCGACCGCTCTTGATCGCCGCATTCTCGGCAGGCAGGCCGAACGAGTCGAATCCGATCGGCGAGAGGACCGCCTTGCCCTGCATGGTGCGGAAGCGGACGGCCAGGTCACCAAAGGTGTAGTTGCGAACGTGGCCCTGGTGGGCCGGACCGCTCGGATAGGGATACATGCACAGCACGTAGTAGGGGGCATGCTGGGAGGTTTCCTGCTCCCCGTCCGCCGGGTTGTCCACCTGGTAGGTCCCCCGGTCCAACCACTGCCGCTGCCACTTCTCTTCGACGGCGGCTGCGTCATATGCGTCGGTTTCGGCGGCAACAGGGTCGGCACTCACGGGGCAGATGCTAATGCGCGCCCCTTTTCCCGAACCTTTCCGGAATCAGGGATGGCAGAGGTGTGTTACAGACATTCCCTTAATGTCCTGTTGCTTTACATACTATCACAAGTGTAAACTAACCGTCGTGCTTGCCTCGACCGCCTTCGTGCCCCGATCCGGAGAATCGTGGCGTGACCCGTACACCATGTACCGTCTCCTCCGCGACGAGGACCCTGTGCACCACGTCGCCGAGGGGGACTACTGGGTCCTCTCCCGATATGAGGACATATTCGGAGCGGCGAGGGATCCCATCACCTTCTCCTCGTCCGAAGGACTGACGTTCCAGTACGGGGAACGTTCCAAAGCCGGGTTGGAAGACGTCGCCCCGATGGTGTTCCTCGACCCGCCCGACCACACCGCCTTCCGCCGCCTAGTGGCGGCAGGATTCACCCCGCGCCAGGTCCAGACCATCGAGCCCGACATCCGGCATTTCGTATCCACCAGGCTGGACTACCTGCAGCGAGCCGGAGGAGGAGATATCGTCGCCGAGGTCTTCAAGCCCCTGCCCAGCTTCGTCGTGGCTCATTTCCTGGGAGTTCCAAAGGAGGATCGCGACCGATTCGACGGGTGGACGGAAGGAATCGTCGCTGCCAACGCATTGGGCAATCCTCTGTCGGCATCGGATACGGTGACCGACCTCGTCGGGTACTTTTCCGCGCTGATCGATCGCCGCCGGAGAGAACCGGGCGACGACGTGATCTCCGAGTTGGTGACCCTGAGCGACCGTGCCAGCGTGTCGGCGCTCCAGATCCTCGGCTTCGCATTCACCATGGTCGCCGGCGGCAACGACACCACGACCGGCCTCCTGAGCGTCGGGCTCGAGTTGCTCTCGGAGCATCCGGAACAATGGGGCCTTCTCTGCCGGGAGCGTGAGCTGCTCCCCGACGCGGTCGAGGAGCTGCTCCGCCTCACCACTCCGGTCCAGGGACTCGCTCGGACCCTGACCCGACCGGTGACCATCCGCGGCGTGACCATACCTGCTGGTCGCAAGGTCATGCTGCTCTATGCATCGGGCAACCGGGACCAGCGCCAGTTCGGTGACGGCGCTGAGGAGCTTGATGTCACCCGAAAGCCCCGCCAGATCCTCACCTTCGGGTACGGAGCGCACCACTGCCTGGGTGCCGCGGCCGCCCGCCTGATGGGACGGGTGGTCCTGGAGGAGATGCTGGACCGGTTCCCTCGATTCCGGATCGATCTGGAGTCCAGTACCTTCGCGCCAGGACATTTTGTACGCTGGTATTCATCCCTTCCGTTCGAGTGCTCCTGACGGTCTTCCCGGTCGGCTCCGTGGCATCGCTGCCTGAACAATGACCACCAACTGGCTACTCGGCGACCGTCACTCTCTCGCCTCCGACCGCATCCTCGACATCGCCGGTCGCTGCTTCGCCGACAAAGGGGTGTCGGCGACCTCCATAGCCGACATTGCGCGTGCAGCGGGGTGCTCTCGACCTACCGTCTACCGGTACTTCGAAGATGGGGCCCATCTTCGAATCGCCTACGTCCATCGCGAAGCTCGCAGACTCGGCGCCCGGGTGCTCGACAGCCTCGACGGCATCTCCGATCCTCGGGAGCGTCTGGTTGCGGCAGTGCAGGCCGCGGTCCGTGGCGTGCGCTCCGATCCGATCCTGTCCGCCTGGTTCGCCGGGGAGAACTCCACGGTTGCGTCCTACCTCGGGGCCAACTCGGTGGTCATCGAATCCTTGGCATTGAGCATGGTGGAAGGAGCCGGCGGCACCGAGAGAGAGCTGCGAGCCAAGTGGTTAGTGCGGGTGGTGCTCGGCCTGCTTCTCGTACCGGCGGACGACGAGGAGACCGAGCGGATCTTGCTGGAGAAATTCGTCGCGCCGGTGGTGGCAGGCGAGTGAGACGCCAGATCCCGGAATTGGTATGCCTCTCCCTGGTACTTGTCGTCCTCGTGCCCTCCTGCGGCACCGCAGGCCGCAACAAGATAAATGCCTCCGCTACAGGATCTCCCGCGACCACAACGGTGACTCGCGTCGGCGCAATTCCGGCTGCACCAGCGCCACTTCCCGATTCCACCTATCCCAATGGGATCTCTCCACGGTGGCTGTCAGAAGCGCAGAATGCGTGGGCATCAGCGCCACCATCACCCCTGCTTCTCTCCCCCACCCTGAACGGCGCCAGCTACGACAACATCAGGTTTTCCGGCCATTCGCTAAGAGTCGTCGAGAAAGAACTTGCAATGGAGGAGGACACCGGGTCCGAGGCCATCACCATCGACCTGGGATATGACCCATGGTTGTCGGGAGACACGAGCATAATCGACGACGAAGATGCACTCATCGGGTCAATCCGCTCCTCGGGCCGTCTGGTGGTACTCAAGGACGCATCCGCCGAGCGCTACCGCAACTTCCCGCTCCCCTGGGATCAATTCGCCGCCGCATGGGTGCAGCGAGTCAAGGCGATTGCCGCACGCTATCACCCGGACTATTACACAGTGATCAAAGAGCCCCCCTGGTATGCGCCGATGGTCGCGGGACTGTCGAGAACTGATTATTCGGCGCCGGCCGACAAGCAGTTACTCGACGTCTCCACCTGGACATCGCTGCTCAGGCAATTGATCACCGCCGTCAAGTCGGTATCGCCGACCACGAAGGTCGGGATCGCAGTCGACGCGAACCTCTACCGCGGGCAACCCGGCGACGTTGTTGACCTGAAGCTGATGAGTGCAGCCTCCCGCATGGAAGGCCTTGACTTCCTCGGATTCGACCTCTATACCGCCAGTTCGTTCGCCGACACCCAACGCTTCCTGGAAGACGTCGGGACGGGCGGCAAGGCGGTGTGGATCAACGAGGCATGGAGCACCACCGCGCCCACCACATCCAACCCCGATCAACCCGAAGTGGATGCTCGGTGGGCGGGCGTTCTGCTCGACTTCGCGCGCGAGATCCATGCTCAAGGGGTCAGTCCCTTCTTCACCGACTATTTCGCTTCTTATTCACCCGCTCCCACCTCCAAATCGGCACTGCTCTCCTTTTACCAGGGGCGCACTCCGGTTTTCCGGGCATTCCAGGCGTACGAACGGGCGTGCCGGCAGCGGCGATCGGGTTCGGCCGTGTCCGCTCGCTGCTGATTGGCTTGATTGCGGTTCCCCCAGGAACGGTGCGTGGGGCATTACCCGGAGCTGGCAACCCGGACCAGCTTCGAATATCCGATTACGCGTGCGCAAGCAGCCATCAGGGCCCATTATCACAGCACCGTAAACCCAGGCGAGCTACAAGCCAGCTCGCTCCAAGCCAGCTCCACCCAATTGGCCTTCAGCCGAAAAGCGGCTTCTTCCCGCTCACCTCGTAGCGAGACAGGTCCATCTCCTCGATCTTAAGCGAACCCATAGCACCCATGAACTCGACGAAGTGCGGAGCAGCGAAGTGCACGTTCAGGGCCTCCTCGGAAGCCCATTCTTCGAAGACCCGGAAAAGGCCCGATTCGAGGGGGCTCTCCCAGAAGCCATAGGCTGCGCATCCTTCCTCGGCAAGGCTCGCTTGGACCAGAGGCTCTACCAAGCCGACCGCACGGTCCCTGTCTTCGGTCGCGACACGCAAAATACCGGAAATGACGATCACTGCCTTCTCTCCTCTCGATCGGGGGGGATTCCGCCCAAGACCATATTCTCTCGTCGTGGCCGCTATACAGCCGGGCCGCCGGCCGCGAGGTAGGAGCGCCGGGCCGCTTCGGCTACAGCAGCCGGGTCGCCCTCCTCCACCACAATGCCCTGGATGATCAATGCCGCGTCCGTGGCTACCTCCAGCGCGGCGTGCACGAACTGTTCCACCAGGACGATCGCCATGCCACCCCGAGCCAGCTCGCCGATCACCTCGAAGAGCTCGGAGACGATCTTGGGCGCCAACCCCATGGAAAGCTCGTCCACCAGGAGTGCCACCGGCGATCCGGCCAGCGCCCGCGCCAAGGCCAGCATCTGCTGCTCGCCGCCCGATAGGGTGCCCGCTAATTGGTTCCGTCGCTCCCCCAGCACCGGGAACCGGGAAAAGGAAGCTTCCTCCACAATGGCCCGCGAAACTCCCTCCCTGTAGGTCCACATCAACAGGTTCTCCCGCACAGTGAGATTGGGGAAGACGCCTCGTCCTTCGGGGATCCAGCACACCCCGCGCGCCACCGCTCGATGGGGGCTGAAGCTCCGAACCGGCTGGCCCGCCCAATGAACCGAGCCTCGGGTGGGTCGCAGCCCTCCCCCCGCCACCTTGAGGATGGTGGACTTCCCAGCACCGTTCGGCCCGAAAAGAGCCAGGACGCGCCCCGGAGTTGCGACGAGATCGATGCCGTGGACGACTTCGATCTTCCCGTAGGCAGCGTGGATCCCGGTCAAGGCGAGAGCGTGCTGCGCTGGGGGGATCGGGAGCAGCGGAATTGCGGAGGCGGCTCCGGCGGTGGCACTCACAACACAGGTACCGTTCCCAAGTAGGCGGCCTGGACGATCGGGTTGCCGGCGATCTCTTCGGGGGTACCCGATGCGATGATCCGTCCGAAATCGAGGACGTAAAGGTGGCTGCACACACTCATCACCAGGTCCATGTCGTGCTCGACCAGGAGAATCCCGACTCCCCGTCCTGCAATGTCTGCGAGGAGACGCCCGAGCGATTCGGTTTCCGATTCGTCCAATCCCGACCCGGGCTCGTCGAGCAGGAGCACGGCGGGTTCGGTAGCTAGAGCGCGCGCCACTTCGACCAGCCGCGCGGTGCCGGTCGAGAGCGCTGCCGCGGGCTCACTCGATATGTCCGGGAGACCCACGGCTGCGAGGAGATTACGGGTCGTATTCTCTTGAACGGCGCCAGCCGAAGTACAGCCGCCGTACCGCGCACCGGCCGGGCGGGACTTCGCTTCGGCAGCCACCCGCACGTTGTCCCCTGCACTGAGCGACCAGAAGAGCTCGAGTCGCTGGAAAGTGCGGGCCATCCCGAGCCGAGCACGGCGGTGGGGACCCAGGGAAGCTACCGGGCGGCCTCGGATTGCCACCGATCCCTCGTCCGGACTCTGGAGCCCGCTCAACACATTGAAGAGGGTGGTCTTGCCGGCACCGTTCGGCCCGATCAAACCGGTCACCCGTCCTGGCACCACCTGAAGGGAAACCCGGTCCAGGGCGGTGACTCCGCCGAAGCGCACGGAAACATTGGTCACCTCCATGATCGGCGTGTTCGGGTGCAGCTCACCCCCTTCGACATCGAGCACCCGGAGTGCCTCCGCGTCCGGAGCTGCCGTGGTGACAGCGACATTCCCCCCGCGCCGGGATCCCCCAATATCGGGAGACAGCGTCGCGACCTCGGCAGCTTCGACGATAAGAGGTACGCGCGCCTGCGACCCGAATCTGGATCGCACCAAACCCGAATAGATGCGGTGTGCTCGCTCACCACCCAGGAGGCCGTGGGGAAGGCGCCCGATGGCGACAATCCCGATACCGGTTACGAGCCCGACGAGGTCGGTTATCGCGTGCAGGTGGGACTGCAGGACAGGAAGGGCGGCGTAGCTCAAGCCAGCGAGGAGGGCGCCGGCAAGTGAGCGCACTCCCCATATCGTGAGCAGGAGCAGCAAGGTCATCGATCCGAACAGGCCGAAGTCGTTGGATCCCACCAATCCGCTCGCGCCCCCCAGCATCGCTCCGCCCACTCCGGCGAGCCCGGCTGCTGTGGCGAAAAGGCCGAGCCGGGTGGGGTAAACGCCCAGTCCTACCGTCGCCCCCGCCGCTGGCGAATCCGCCAGCGCGACCATACGTCGACCGAACGTCGAGCGGCGGACCTCGCCCACCCCTACCGATGCGAGGCCGAAGGCGATCGCAAGCACCACCAGCTCCACACGGTCGCTCGCGAAGGAGACACCCGGTAAGCCCAAACGCCCTACCTTGGCAGCCCCACCGGAACCGAATACATTGCCGTTCTGGAAAAATGCGTAGGTGGCGAACTGGGCGAAGGCCAATGTGGACAGAGCCAGGTAGATACCACGCAATCGAACTGTCGGCACCGCGACCAGGGCTCCCGCAACAGCGGAAGCCGCGGCGGCAGCAAGCAGTCCCCACCAGGATCCGCCCCCAGCCACCCGCGACATTACAAAGGCACCGAGGCCGGCAAAGGTGAGCTGGGCCAAGCAGACCTGGCCTCCATAACCGGTCAAGAGCACCAGGGATAGTGCAACCAGGCCAAAGGCTAGGCCGGTGGTTAGAGTCTGGAGGGTGGTGCCTGTTGTAACCACCGAAATCATCAGGCACCCGGCAACCAGGCCAGCCGCGCCGACCATCGACTCGCCACGACCTGCAATCCGAGGAACCCGCCAGCGCAGCGCGGATGCCCCTCGCAACGGCTCGTGCGGAAGCACCAGCAGGATGACAAACAAGAAGATCATCGGGAGAGCGAGCTGGACATTGGAGAGCCACGAATTCTGCCAGCTCTGTGGCAGGTAACCGATCGCGTAGCTCTCCATCAGGCCGAGGGCGGCTCCCCCGACGAAAGTCATCGGAAGACTTTTCAATTTCCCCACCACTGCCGCCGCATACCCGTTTACCACGATGAGCGTGATGGTGTTGATATCGAGCGGAGAGACTTTAGGCGCGAGAAGTATTCCAGCGAGTGACGCAAGAACCGCACCGGCGATCCATCCCATCGACGCGATGCGCACCGGCGAAGCACCCGCCATACCAAGGAGCTCCGGGCTGTCCACCACCGCGCGCATCGCCACACCGCTGCGCGTCTTGTGAAGGAACGTCCACAGTGCGGCCGCCACCACCACCGCGAGGAGCAGGGTGATCAATTGCTGCCCGTTGAGGTTGACGTCGATCACCCGCACGTACTGCCGGTCAACGAGCGGAATGTTCGACGCGAAGAAGGCCGGCACATACCGCTGGGTCTGATTCCCCCAAATCGCTTGGGCGACTCCGAGAATAATCAGAAGGAGCCCGAGGGTGACCATGAGGGGTCTCTCCGCCGATGAACCGGCCAGGCGGCGCATGAAGACGAACTCGATCAGCATCCCGAGAACCGGGCCTTCGACGAGGAGGACGATGGCCACCGCCACCAGAGTTGGCAGGTGATGAGCGACGGTCAGCTCCCAATAAGTGAAGGCCGCCACCATTCCGATCGCTCCGTGAGCGAAATTGAATACACCCGAGGTGGCATAGGTCACCACAAGGCCCGACGCGGTGATGGCGTAGGTGGCCCCGACCACCACCCCGATCACCGTATAGGTGAGGAAGACGTTCATCGGAGCGGATGCATCGGGCCACGTCTCCGACCGTCTCCCATGTGGCCCCCGGTTGATCTCACGGGACGGGCTTATAACGATAGTAACCCCATGAGCCGCAGTTGTAGCTTCGGGCCGGAGTCTTGTAGCGCTGCCAAGCGCCATTCACCACTTTCATCATCAGGTAGCAGGTGGCTGGGATCTTCGCCGCCGGATCGGCAGGTGCGATCAACCCACCGGCGTCAAAAGTGTGGATCGCCCGCAGTGCGGTCTCTATCTGGTGGGCAGAAGGGTCGGTGCCGGCCGCTTCGACCGCCTGGACGTACAATTCGGCGGAGACCCACCCGAAGAGGGTGTAGGCATCCGGCTGGAACCCGGGCTTCACCTTGTGCACCCATGCGAGGAACGAATCAAGTGCCGGGACCGCCGTGGAATCCTCACCGAGGAACATGGCCTGCGGTTGGAAGACGAGAGTTTTCGCAGCGACCGCCGGCGACACGTCCTTCGGGTAGGTGTTGGTATACAGCGGACCTCCCGAGAAGATCAACTGGGGCTGGTACCCCTGCTGATCGAGAGCGCGCAGAAGCTCGGCGGCCTTGTCCTCGCTCAGGTCGGTCAGATCGAGGGCTTTCACATGCTCCTGGGCGAACTTGACCGCATCAGCGGTGAAATCGGTCTGGAGCGGGTTGTAGTAGTCGACGTAGGTGACGTGGTATCCGACGCTGCGCATGGCGGCCTGCTCGCTCACCCATAGTTCCTTGGAGGAAGCGACGTTGGCAACCAGCGCGCCCACCTGGGTGATTGCACCCGGATACATCTTCTTGATGGCGAGGAGCGGTCCCAGATTCCATCCGAGCTGCTGGGGAACCGGGGAAAAGGTGTTCGCCAGAAGCAAAGCGGAGTTGTTCAGTGGCACCCCGATGTTAGGAACGTCTGGATGGGCGGCTAACACATCTCCCCCGCAATTGTCGTAGAGGGAGAAGGACCCGACGAATGCGTCGACGGTGGTAACGAGACTCTGGGTTTGGGCCTTGTCCTGGTCGCAACTGAAGGCGTCGTCCCCGACCAGCACCTTGAACTTCTTCCCGTTCACTCCCCCGGCTGCGTTGATGGAGGTGAGGTAGGCGTTCACTCCCACCGAGGCACCCTCGAACAGTCCGGGGATCACCGTCAGTGTGGAGACATTGCCCACCGTGTAACACGACGTCGGGGCGGGACAATCGGTGTCCTCGGCGGTGGTCACCACCCCTGCCGGTGGCACGCCGTTCGATCCGCCCGGAGCCCTAGCCGCCGATCCCGCCGTTGACGCGGCTGAACCCGGCTTCGCCTTCGGAGTGGGGGATGAGCCGCACGAGGCACACAGGGCAACTGCCACCAGTGCGGCCGCGAATCCAGACACCGCCTTCCAACCGGTCGGTCGCATATCGACGCATGGTCCTTTCACAATCCGGCCCGTGCAGAGCAAGTGCAGAGCGTTAACGGTGTTTCCCGCTGGAGGATGCGCCTATCGTCGCATCCTCCAGCGGCATTCAGGCAGGGAGTTACCAATTGCTCTCTGTCTGACGGAATGTCAGATTACATCTTAGAGGAGCGCTTCCGACCGTGCAGGAGCCCGCCCCGATCGAGCACCGACCTCCGCCCCTGAGCGCTTCCGACCGTGCAGGAGCCCGCCCGGCTGGAAACTGGCAAGTTCAGTGCGGGACCCAGGCCTCCGGTTCGGCGACCAGCGCCTTCAACTTCCGGGGGAGCTGCCCCTTGGCCAATTGGGCGAGGGTGACCCCCTCCAGGACGCTCCGCAGGCTCGCCCGCAGGGCGATCCACAATTCCTGCAGCGGTTCGGCAGCACCTGTGTAGGTGGTCGATTCTGGCCGCAGTCCTCGCACCTCGGCCAGGGGGCCCTCGACTACCCGCATCACGTCCGCCGCCGTCAGTTCCTCCGGAGGTCGGAGGAAACGGTACCCGGCATCAGGGCCCCTCCTACTGGCGATCAGGCCGCCCCGGCGGAGGTCCTGGAGAATCGCTTCCAAAAAGTTCACCGGGAGCTGCTGGCTGGTGGCCAATTCCTCCGCGGTCATCGGGTGACCTGCGGCTGCCAGGGAGACCAGTGCCCGCAGCGCGTAATCGCACCGCGCCGAAACGTACACCCCCCCATTGTGCCCGATCCGGTAGACCACTTGTACCCTTTCAATTGATATTATAAAATCGAGTGAATCAGTCGGATTAGTTGGTAAACAGGAGCAGGATTGGACTTTCCCATCATCCTGGGCAGCGCGGTAGTTGGCCTTCTGGTCGGGTTGACCGGCGCCGGAGGCGGCGCCTTGATGACTCCCATGCTTATCCTGATCTTTTCGGTGAAGCCCTCATCGGCCATCTCCTCGGACTTGGTGGCGACCTTGTTCATGCGCCCGGTGGGAGCGGCGATTCACATGCGTAGCGGCACGGTCAACTTCGAGCTGGTCGGGTGGATGTCTGCAGGTTCGGTTCCCGCCGCCTTTGCTGGAACCTACGTGCTGCACCTCCTCGGCAAGGGAACAGGAGCCCAAGGGACGGTCGAAATCGCTCTCGGTGCCGCCCTACTGGTCGGTGCCGGTGCGATGGCGCTGCGATACGCGGTCGACCGTCGCACCGGTCAGGACCGCGACGAAGCCATGTCGTCGATCCTGCTCCATCGCCTTCCGACTATGGGTATCGGAGTGATCGGGGGATTCGTCGTCGGGATCACCTCGGTGGGAGCGGGCTCGCTCATGGTCATCCTTCTGATGTTCCTGTACCCGACCCTTTCCGCCAAGCGATTGGTCGGCACCGATCTCGCCCAGGCGATTCCCCTCACCGCTGCTGCCGCCTTCGGGTCGCTGATCTTCGGCCATGTGCTGCTCGCGGTCACCACCGCGGTCATAGCCGGCGGCATCCCCGGGGTGATCGCCGGATCACTGCTCGCCACACGGGTCCCCGACCGATTCCTCCGGCCTGTAATCGGGCTTGCGATCTTCGGGTCAGGACTCAAGTACGTCGGCGTCGGGAACATCGCCCTGGGATTGGCCCTCCTCGGTGTGGTGATCGCTGCTGCTGTCGCCTACGGGATCCGGGCGACAATCCGTCAACGGGCACCCCAGGCGATCGGAGCGCGGGCCGCCGCACACAGGTAGCCACACAAAGGTCGTTCTCCCCACCCATTGGGTGACCTTGGTCCCTTCCGCTACTTCGGAGCCCGAGCAACACTGTGGAATCGCCCCTCGACGGCGAAGCCAAGGAGAAGTGGTGAACAGCGCATGGGTCCCCCGGGGATTGCAACGGCGAACAGGTAACCCGCTCGCCCGGTGCCTGGAACGCCCACGACCGGTCATGTGGACGGCTGCCCTGCTCTTCGTCGCCATTTCGGTGCTCCGCTGGTTCGTCGATCGCAATGGACAGGCGGCGGCGCTCCTCTACGTCGTGCCGATCGCCCTCCTAGCCCTGTGCTTCGGACGGCGCGCCGGGATCGCAGCCGCCCTGGCGGGAGCCGCCCTCTTCTCCGTCTTCGCCATTTTCCGGGGCCAGGGTGATCTCGACTTCACCGGTTGGGTCGACCCGATTGCGGTCATGTTCGTGGCCGGATGCCTGCTGGGCGGCGTCTCCAGCCAGGCGACGGAGAACGCCCATACCGCCAGGATCGAGGCGGACCGGCGAGCCCGGTTGGAAGACCTGTGCGGACGCCAGCAGGAAGCCTTAGAAGTCAGCGACGCGATGGTTCAAGGCGCGGCGGTGGCGCGCTGGATGATCGAGTGCGGGGAGACGGGCCAAGCTATGGACGCGCTCAGCCGAACAGTCAGCGACTGCATGAGGCGCCTCTCCCCGTTGCTCGGCGCTGGGCCACAGAGTGACATTTCGAACGGGTCGAAAACCGTCTCATCGGGCTGAAGGCCGCCAACCCTCCTTCACCAGGACGACCGGGTTACTCGCTTCTCAGGGGTGCTGGCTCGAAATCCCCCGCCGGAGAACTTCCTTCTCAGGGGTGCTGGCTCGAAATCCCCCGCCGGAGAACTTCCGCCTTAGGGGTGCTGGCTGGAGACCGCCACCACCTCGCCGGTCATGTACGACGAGTAGTCGCTAGCAAGGAAGACGATGACATTGGCGACTTCCCACGGTTCGGCCGCCCTGCCGAACGCCTCCTTGGCCACCAGCTCGTCGAGCACCTCCTGGGACACCGCCTTGGCCAGAAAAGGATGCATGGCGAAGCTGGGTGATACCGCGTTCACCCGCACCCCGTGGGAGGCTCCTTCCATCGCCGCGGTTCGGGTGAGCGCCATCACGCCGGCCTTGGCGGCCGCGTAGTGGGCCTGGTTGACCTGCGCACGCCAACCGAGAACCGAGGCATTGTTCACGATCACCCCGCTTCCCCGGGGGATCATGTGCCGCATCGCCGCCCGAATGCACCGGAAGGTCCCAGTCAGGGTCACGTCGATCACCTTGGACCACTGATCGTCGGTCATCTCCACGATCGAAGCCTCGCCCCCCAGTCCCGCATTGTTGACCACCACGTCCAAGTGGCCCATCAAATCGACCGCTGCGTCGAAGAACCCCTGCACCTCCGACTCCACCGTCACATCACATCGCATGGCGAGAGGCTTGCCGCCGCCCGCCAGTTCGGCGAGAGCTTCGGCGGTCTCGGCCAGCCTGCG
Source organism: Actinomycetes bacterium (assembly GCA_021817065.1). GTDB lineage: Bacteria > Actinomycetota > Acidimicrobiia > Acidimicrobiales > JAKAVM01 > JAKAWH01. The sequence goes on along the minus strand of JAKAWH010000029.1, from coordinate 15,662 downwards.
TTCGTGGGTATCGCAGATGGCCACCCAAGCACCCTCCTCGACACAGCGCCGGGCGGTGGCCAACCCGATCCCCGCACCGGCCGCAGCGGTGACCAGGACATTCTTGCCCGCAAGCAATCCGTGAGGGGCCACGTAGGCCGGAACCTCACTCACCGGTGTCCCTCATACCCCGGATCGGCAGATCGGTGCACGCAACGCCAGGCGGAACACGTGAATCACCCGCCCGCCTTGGCCGCCGCGGCCTTTCGGTACGCCTCGAGCTGGGCGATGATCGGCATCTCCTCCTGCCCGATCTCCGAGCCCAGCCTCTTGGCGATCTCGACGGTGGTCCAGCGGTCCTCCTCGGTATACATGGAGCGCACCTCGACCGGTTGGTTCCACACCGCGATCTTCCTCCCCGCCTGCGTGTAGATCTGCCCGGTGATCTGGCGAGCTTCGTCGGAGAGCAGGTACACCGCCAGCGCGGCGACATCCTCCGGCTCGCCGATATCGTCCAAGTCCATCGGAACGTTCTCCGACATACGGGTGCGAGCCACCGGTGCGATGGCGTTGGCGTTCACTCCGTAACGCTGCATACCGGCCGCCGCAGAGCGCACCAGGGAGACGATCCCCCCCTTGGCTGCGGCATAGTTGGCCTGGGCCACCGAAGCGGCGAAGGCTCCCGAGGTGAAGCCCACCAGCGAGCCCGACTTCTGGTCCTTCATGGCGGCGCAGGCCGCCCGGAACACAGTAAAAGTGCCCTTCAAATGGGTGGCGATGACCGGATCCCACTCCTCCTCGCTCATGTTGAAAAGCATCCGCTCGCGCAAGATCCCGGCGACACAGACCACCCCGTCGATCCGCCCCCAGTTGTCGATGGCTGCTTGGACGATCCGGTTGCCGCCCTCCATGGTCGCTACCGAGTCGGCGACCGCCACCGCAGTACCGCCCGCCGCCCGGATCTCCCCGACGACCTCGTCGGCCACCTCGCTGGTGGGATCCTCCCCCGCCATGGAGACCCCGTAGTCGTTGACCACCACGTTGGCGCCTTCCGCGGCGCAGGCCAGAGCCACCGCCCTACCGATCCCCCGGCCGGCACCGGTCACTGCGATGGACTTGCCGTCCAAGAAGCTTCCCACCGGTCATCCTCCTTTTCTCAGGTTCCCTATCCCGGGACGCTCAAATCTGACGGTATGTTACATCTTCAGGCGGAGACGGCAATGTGGCGGTGGTCGGGTTCATACTCTCCGTCCGCCTCCGTGAATCGAAGGGACCGGTCACGACGGACCCATTAGGGATGCCGCGATCGCCCCGACTCGTGCTCCCCCGGGTGCCCCGACTCCTGCTCCCCCGGGTGCCCCGACTCGTGCTCCCCCGGGTGCCCCGTACGCCCCGGCGAGGGCACCTTGGGCCCGGAGAACGCTGATGCCGTGGACCAGCGCCCAGGCGGCCACGGTCAGGTCCATCGCATCCACGCCCTGACGCCATCCGGCTCTCTGGCACCGTTCGATCTGGATCCGCAGGATGTCGAATGCGGTAGCGCCCGCGTTGGCCAGGTCGGGATCGTCGGAGCGGATCAACCGCGGGCGGAACATCACCTCGAAGTGGGCGGGGTGCTCCTCGGCGAACTCCACGTACCCACTCCCGAGCCGGGCAAGCAGGTCAAGCGGGTCCTTTTCCGAGAAGGACGCCGCAATGGCTGTCAGGTGGTCGGCGAAAAGGAGGAATCCCTCGGTGGCGATGGCGGTCAGCAACCCGGCCTTGTCGCCGAAGTGGTAGCCGGGAGCGGCATGACTTACCCCGATGCGGCGAGCCACCTGGCGCAGGCTCAAATTGTCCGCCCCCACCTCCTCCAGGGTGGCGATGGCGGAGTCCATCAACGCCCGCCGCAGATCGCCGTCGAAATGGGTGCCCACCGGGCGGGCACTATTTCCCGCTCTCGGCTCCTCCGAAGCCGGGCCGGCTCTGGCATTGGCCCCCGGAGCCGGGCAACCACGGTTGCGCCCACCGATGCGACCTCCGCTGGGACTATCTGTGCTTGACACTGTCAATCATCACTCCTAGTATGACATTGTCAAACTACCAGAAAAGGGGCCGCTGCCGTGGATGCCAACACCGTTACCAGGGCAGACGTCGCTGTCATCGGTTCGGGTCCCGGTGGGCTCACCGCGGCGGCCTACCTGGCGGCAGCCGGCAAGAAGGTGGTCGTCCTGGAGCAGCACGACCTGGCCGGGGGCAACACCCAAGTGTTCCGCCGCCGGGAGGGCGAATTCGACGTGGGTGTCCACTACCTGGGCGATTGCGAAGCGGGCGGGGCAATCCCCACCGTGCTCGGCGGGGTGGGTCTCGACCGGCGAATCGAGTTCCTGGAAATGGACCCGCAGGGATTCGACACGGTGCTCGCCCCCGACCTCACCTTCCGGATGCCCAAGGGATGGGATCGTTACCGGGAGAACTTCGTGTCCCTCTTCCCTCACGAGGCAGCCGGGTTCGACGCATACGTCAAGGTGGTCACCTCGATCGTCGCAGAGATGCCCCTAATCCATGCCGGCTTCGACACGCCCACCGTCGATCGCTATGCGGCGACAACCCTGTCGTCGGTGTTCGACGAGTGCGGCATCACCGATCGGCGCGCCCGGGCGATCCTGGCCCATTTCGCTGGCATATACGGCTCCGGCCCGGCACAGGCCTCGATGCTGATGCACGCTGCCGTCCTCCAGCACTACATCAAGGGCGCCTTCTACCCCAAGGGAGGTGGTCAGGTCATCGCAGCCCGGTTGGTGGAGTCGATCGAAGCCCACGGAGGCGAGGTGCGCACCCTCGCACGGGTTACCAGTATCGAGGTGGAACAGGGAAAAGTTCGCGGAGTTCGACTTGCATCCGGTGAAACGATTTCCGCCCCGGTGGTGATCTCCAATGCCGACCTTCTCCGCACCATCGTCGAGCTGATCCCCTCGTCGTGCCGGCCACCAGCGATGGTGGAGCTGGCCGCATCCGCGCAGATGTCGCTCGCGCTTGTATGTCTCTACGTGATCGTCGATTTCGAGCTGGCCGGCCGGGTGCCCAACACCAATTACCACGTGTTCGAGGATTACGACCTGGATGGCTTTTTCGATTCCCTGGAGAGGGGCGACGCGGGTGTGGGAGTCCCGTACGCGTACCTTTCCTTCCCCAGTGTCAAGGACCCCACCAATCAGAGGGTGTGCGCTCCGGGTCACGGCAACTTCCAGGTGATGACCATGGCGCCGCGGGGATACGCCTCGTTCGGGATCGAGGGAGAACCATCGCGTGGAGACTCATACCGGCGCCATGCGCCCTACCGGCACCGCAAGGAGTGGTACTCGCTGCAATTGCTGGCCCACGCCGAGAAGATCCTCGGTCCCCTGGACGGCCACACGGTCCGCCTGGAATGCGCCACCGCTCTCACCCAGGAGCGCTACACGCTGTCCACCGGGGGCACCTCCTACGGGCTGGCCCACGTACCCTCCCAGTCGGGCCGCCAGCGTCCCGACTACCGGACCGATATCGACGGGCTCTACCTGGCCGGCGCCAGCACCCGCGCCGGACACGGGGTGGCCGGCACGATGATCGGCGGGCTGGCCTGCGCCGGTGCGGTCCTCGATCGGCCGCTGCTCGCCGAAGTCTTCATGGGAACCCGCCTCGCCGACGGCTCCGAGCTCGGCGAGGTCGGCGCCGATCCGGTGGAGGTGTGCCGCGGGGCGATCCTGCGCGAACGTCGCTCGCAGGGCCGTGCACGGCGTGCCGTGGTGGCTCGTCCGCGTGTCGGTGCCGGGCGGTAATTGGATTACATCCCCGGATGTAGCGGGCACCAACCAGTATCCGTGCCCGTCAGGAGCGGCCACCACTGAGGTGATGGAAGTCTCAAGGTGAAACCCGGCCAAGGATCCATAAAAGGGGGCATCGCCGAAAGCGAACACACCCACTGCTGTGACGACGATTGCGGGAAGGGCGAAATCGGGCTCGCTCACCGCAGGCATCCCGAAGTCGATGCGGACTACATCACCCGCCCGCATGGTCCCCTATCTCACCTGCTCGTACACCACTCGGTGGGACTCAACTTGCACGACCAGGACTCAACGCCCGGCGCGCGTGATACGACGACCGGGTCAGCGGCGATGCCTCGACATGGGCGAACCCCATCGACCGCGCCTCATCGCCGAGTGCTTCGATCTCGCCGGGTTCCCAAAAGCGCTCCACCGGTAGATGCGCAGCGCTCGGTCGCAGGTACTGTCCGATGGTGAGGATGTTCACCCCGACCCCGGAGAGATCGGCGATGGCGGATCGCAACTCCTCTTCGCTCTCCCCCAGCCCGACCATCAGTCCCGACTTGGTGATGAGGCCAGCCGCCTTGGCGCGGGCCAGTACGGCCAGGCTGCGGGCATAACTCGCCGATGGACGCACTTTTCGTTGGAGTCGCAGCACCGTCTCCAGGTTGTGGTTGAGGACATCAGGCCGCGCACCGAAGATCGCGTCGAGGGCGGACCCATTTCCCTTGCAGTCGGGGATGAGGACCTCCACCGTGCACCCGGGATTGCTGCGCCGTACCGCTTCGATACTGGCGATGAAACCGGATGCTCCCCCATCGACCAGGTCGTCCCGGGCCACCGCGGTGATGACCGCGTGGCTCAGCCCCATCCGTGCCACTGCCTCGGCAACCCGTTCGGGCTCCTCGGAATCGACCGGCAATGGCTTGCGAGTGTCCACCAGACAGAACCCACACGAACGTGTGCACCGCTCACCGTTGATCATGAAGGTCGCAGTGCCCTCCGACCAGCACTCGAAGATGTTCGGGCACCCCGCCTCCTCGCAGACGGTCACCAGTCCCTTCTCCCTCATGGTCGACTTGAGGGCGAGGAAATTGGGCCCCATATTGGCCCGGGCGCGCAGCCAGGGTGGCTTGCGCTCGCGAAGTTCGACGGGGTTGTGCACCTCAGCCGATGGCGAGCCGCCGAGATTCACGCCCGTGGATTCCCGCGCGTCAACAGGCAAGGCATGGCCGACCGCTAGGGAACCAACATGCCGGGGCATGGTGCGCCGGTAGTCGACCTGCCCCCCGCCCCATTCCTCAGCGGCGCGCTCGACGATGGCGTCGGCAACCGCCCGCACGTCGAGGCCATGACCTTCCTGGCGGAGCGAGGTTGCCCGCGCATCGGTGATCCCACAGGGAACGATCTTATCGAACCACGATAGGTCAGTTGAGACGTTGAGAGCGAAGCCGTGCATGGTGCGGCCACGGGTCATCCGGACCCCGATGGCACACACCTTCCGGGACGGACCGATCCACACTCCGGGATAGCCGTCCCGCCGACCGAGACCCTCGACGCCGAGCTTCTCCAAGGCATCGATGACCACCTGCTCGACGGAATGGACATGGTCGGCGACCACGCCGCGACGGAAGGGCACCGACAGGATCGGATAGCCGACTAGCTGGCCGGGGCCGTGGAAGGTGACGTCGCCCCCCCGATCGGTGGGCACCATCTCGGCTCCGATCTCCGACGCCCCCGCGAGGAAGTGCTCGGCCTTGGCTCGGGCGCCCAGGGTGTACACGGGCGGGTGCTCCAGCAGGAGCAGGTAATCGTCGGTGGCGTGGTGGAACAGCCCCCGCTGAAGGTCGGTCGCCTCACGATAAGGCACTGACCCCAGCCAGCGTGCCCTCAGCACTGCCGCACTAGCAGCCCGGTATCGGCGACAATGGGCAACGCTCGCAGTCCGGGTTCAGCGAGGACGGGCAACGCTCGCAGCCCGGTATCGGCGAGGATGGGCAACGCTCGCTCAAGCGATCAGATCTCCTGCTCCCAATCGCGGCCCTCGATCAGCTCCTTCATCGTCTTCAAGAATCGGGAAGCGTATGCACCGTCGACTACCCGGTGGTCGAAGGAGAGCGCCAGATTGCCCACCGAATGGATGGTGATCGCCTCGTCGCCACCGGGGGTCTGGACCACAACCGGTCGGCGCGTGATCCCGTCCGTCGAGAGGATCGCCACCTGGGGCTGGTTGATGATCGGGGCGGTGAGGAGCGTTCCGAACGGCCCGGGATTGGTGATGGTGAAGGTTCCCCCTGCGATGTCGTCTGCGGTGAGCTTCTTGTTCCTTGCCCGGCTCGCCAGATCGCGCACCTCGCGGGCGAGCGCGCGAAGGCGCTTGGCATCGGCGTCGTGGACCACCGGGACGATGAGACCTTCCGATTCAAGATCGACCGCGATCCCAACGTGTATGTCGTGGTGGACGATGAGGGCGTCCTCGCCCACCGATGCATTGACCTGGGGCCAGGTGCGGATCGCCTCCACGGTGGCCACGATGAGGAAGGGCAGGTAGGTGAGGCTGAATCCCTCTTCCGCCTTGAAGGCGGCGCCGTGACGGCGGCGGACCTGCTCGACCGACTCGAAGTCCACCTCCATCACCGCCAGGGTGTGCGCCGAGGTCGCCTTGGAGCGGATCATGTGCTCGGCGGTGCGGCGGCGGATGTTCGAGAACGGGACCACCTCGTCGCCGCGCCTGGCGACAGACGCCGGCACATGCGCGCTCCGGTCCGTGGCCGGCCTGGTGCCGCCGTCCGGGCCGCTCGCCGCCGCCAGCACTGGGGCCTGCAATCCAACTTCCGCTCGCGACGGGGGCGGCGAAAAGGCGCCGTCCGTCGGACCAGCGCCGCCCAACCGCGAGGGCGGAACTGGCGTCGCTCCCTCTCCGGCGCGACCGCGGGCGCGTCCCTCGATCACCGCGAGCGCGTCGTCCCGAGTGATCCGCCCTCCCGGGCCGGTGCCGGCGATGGCCGCCGGATCGAGCCCGTTCTCGGCGATGAGCCGCCGCACGACCGGCGAGAGGAGCATGCTGGGCTCCGAGGCCGGCTGGCCCGACGAGGCGACGGCCTCCGGCTCGGTTGGCGCCTTCGGCGCCACCCCACCACCGCTCTCCAGCCTGGCGGCTGGCGACGAGCCGCCGTCGGCCGCACCGACGCCGGCAGATCGAGAGGGCACCGGGGGCGCAAGCCGATCACCGGACCCGGATGCGCCGGACTCGACGCCCTTTTCGGAGAACGGCGGAGAGGACGGTCGCTCCGGGGCAGACTCTTCTGCGACAGGTGGAGCCGCCGCGCCATCCGACACGACAGCGAGCCGCGCCCCGACCGGAACAGTCTCGCCCTCGGGCACCAGGATCTCGGTGAGAGTTCCCGCTGCCGCCGAGGGCACCTCGGAGTCCACCTTGTCGGTGGACACCTCGAAGAGCGGCTCGTCCTGGGCGACCGCGTCGCCCACCGCCTTGAACCACCGGGTGATGGTTCCTTCGGTGACCGTCTCGCCCAATTGGGGCATCACAATGTCGCTCATCGGACATCCTCATTTCCGCACCGGGGTAGGAGTCCCAAAGAAAAGATCATCCGTGCAGACTCCTTCCAGTCAGTGCGAGCATCGCCTCTCCAAAAGACTCCGACAGCGTCGGATGGGGTTGGATGAACGCAGCCACCTCGGCGGGGAGAGCCTCCCAATTGACCGAGAGGTATCCGGCACCCAATTGCTCGGTGACCCAGGGCCCCACCATGTGCACCCCGAGCACCCGGCCGGCCGAACCGCCCTGCCCCGCTTCGGCCACGATCTTGACCATCCCGTCGGTCTCCCCGACGATCATCGCCCGGCTGTTGCCGGCGAAGCGGGTCTTGTGGGTAATCACCTTGTATCCAGCCGCTACCGCAGCATCTTCGGTGAGTCCGGCAAAAGCTACCTCCGGATGGGTATAGATGCACCAGGGAACCCGGCCGTAGTCGACCGGCACCACCGATTCGCCCAGCATGGTCTTGACCGCCACGATCGCCTCGGCGAACCCGACGTGCGCGAGCTGGGGAGTGTCGACCAGGTCGCCCACCGCGAACACGCCCGGTGCAGTCGTCTCCATGGTCTCCCCCACCTTGACGTACCCCTTCTCGGAGATCTCCACCCCCGAGTCGGCAGAGACCAGACCTTCCGAAAGGGGACGGCGCCCGACCGACACCACCACCGCCTCGACGGTGATCTCCTCCGAGTCCCCCGGGGGAGCAGGAGATACCGAAGGAGTCCCGGGCGGAGCCGGGGATGGGGGGGAAGTGAAGGACACGGTGGTCCGCACTCCTCCCTTGGGAGAGTGCCCAGTCACCGTCACCCCGGTGGCCACAGTGATCCCCCTCTTGGAAAAGGATCGCGTCACCACATCAGCCACCTCCCGGTCGCAACCGGTCAGCAGCGCCGGCAGCGCCTCCAGGATTGTCACCTGGGTGCCCAGGTCGGACATCATCGAGGCGAACTCGCAGCCGATCGCCCCGCCGCCGATCACCGCAGCCGAAGCGGGGAGCTTCTCCCACCCCAAGACGTCGTCCGACGAAAGGATGAACCGGCCGTCGAAGTCGAACCCGGGAATCGATCGCGGGACCGAACCGGAGGCCAGAACCACCCACCGGCCGGCAAGCCGGGTGACCGTCCCGTCAGGGCCGGTGACGGCAACGGTGCGATCCGCCCCGAGGGAGCCGGTACCGGAAAAGGTCACTACCTTGCGACGCTTGAGAAGCCCCTGCAAGCCCCCGTGCAATTGGTCGATCACCCGGCGTTTGCGCTCTGCCGAACGGGAGAAAGTCAAAGACACGGGTCCGGTCGAGATGCCGAACTCTGGTGCCGAAGCCACCGCTCGGTACATGCTGGCGGTCTCCAGGAACTCCTTGGCGGGGATGCACCCGCGATGGAGGCAGGTGCCCCCCACCTTGTCCTTCTCCACCAGAGCGATCGACAGACCGGCCGCCGCTCCATAGAGGGCGGTCGCATACCCGGCCGGGCCTCCCCCGATGATCACTACGTCGAATCGATCAGGCAGCCTGATCACCTCCTTGTCGGAACCACACCTGCATCTAGCCCAGAGCCGGAGCAAAACAAGCCCGTGCCGGGAGCCGGCCCGGGATCAGTGGAGTGCCCGGGGCCAGACTAGCGTCAGGTGCATGCCTGCTCTGCACGAGAACGCCGGCAACCGGGAGGGCGCTGCCGAACGGGGAAGCAACGCCCCCGACGGGCACCGAGCAACCGGAGCAATCGGAGGAACTGAACGGCCCGGAGCACTGCCGAGCCTCGTCGAACGGCTCGGGTTCTCCCCCGGCGCCAAGGTGGTCATCGTCAACTGCGATGATCTCGGCTCCACCCATTCGGCCAACGCGGCGATCTACGAGGCGCTGCGGCGCGGCAGTGCCACCAGCGCCACTTTGATGGTCCCGTGCCCCTGGGCGCGCGAGGCGGCGGCGAGCTATCGCGGGGAGGACGTGGGAGTCCATCTCACCCTCAACTGCGAGTACGACCTGTACCGCTGGGGACCGATCACCCACGCCCCCTCCCTTCTCGACGGTGACGGGGGTTTCCCCCGCACCCTCCAGGACCTGTGGGACCATGCCGACCTCGACGAGGCGCGCCGCGAGCTGCGCGCCCAGGTCGAGCGGGCCATCTACTGGGGATTCGACGTGAGCCACCTGGACTCCCACATGGGTTCCCTGCAGCTTCGCCCGGAGTTCTTCGACGTCTACCTGGACATTGCAATCGAGTTCCGCCTCCCGCTCCGCCTTTCGGGAAGCTGGAGCGAGCGCCTGGTGGGCTTCCCGTTCCGGGCACTGGCCAGCGAGGATGGGGTGCTCGCCCCCGACGAGCTGATGCTGGTCACCCGGCCCGGCGGGGTCGGGAGCCGGTCCGATCTGGAAATGACCCTGGCCAACCTCCAGCCGGGCGTAACCGAGATGCAAGTCCACCCCGCCAAGAACACCCCGGAGCTCCAGGCGATGACGGCCGACTGGAGAGCGCGGGTCGACGACTACGAACTGCTGGTGAACGAGGACTGGCTGACCGCCGAGATCGAGCAGGCCGGCGCGACCCTGATCGGCTACCGGGAGATCCGGGACCTGATGCGGGCGTAGTCCTCGAAACGGGCTATCGGGTTCGGTGCAGTAGCGACACGTTGTTGCGGTTGCCCGCACGGCACGGCATCTGTGCTGTGCGGAAATGGTACCCCGATATGTGTGATCTTAGTACGCTCGTCTGTGTGATTCTGGTAGGTTGATCCCGTGACTAAAGCCAGCCACGACTATCAACCTCGGCTGGCCGATGCTGTCCTGGCCGAGCGATTGGCGAGTTTCCCGGCCGTGTTGATCACTGGACCGAGGGGATCGGGCAAGACCACCACGGCCGAACGACACGTCGCCGACACGATCCGGCTCGACGACCCGGCACGGGCCGCGGGAGTCCGGGCCGACCCCGATGCGGCGCTACGGCGTGTCGGCGAACCGACGTTGCTCGACGAGTGGCAAGAAGTCCCGGAGATCCTGGGGGCTGTCAAGCGCAGCGTCGACGCTGATCCTCGGCCCGGTCGATACCTGCTCACCGGCAGCGTGCGGGCCAGCCTCGATCAACCGATGTGGCCGGCCACCGGAAGGGTTGTGAACGTGAGAATGTACGGCCTCACCGAGCGCGAACTGGCCGGATTGCCCGCTGGTGAGCGACCGAGCTTCGTCGAGCGGCTGGCCACCGGTGATGCTGATTCCTTCGATCTCCCGTCTGTGGTTCCCGATCTCCCCGGTTACCTAGAGCGGGCGCTACAGAGCGGCTTCCCGCAACCGGCCCTGTACCTCGACAGCGACGAAGACCGTGCAATCTGGCTCGATAGTTACTTGGAGCAACTGCTCGCTCGCGACGCGGCGACGCTCGCTCCTCGGCGTGACCCGGTCCTGCTTCGCAGATACTTTGAGGCCCTGGCTGCCAGCACGGCGGGAGCGCCGACAAAGACAACTTTGCTCAACGCAGCCGGCCTCAACGCGAAGACCGCCGTCGCCTACGACTCGTTGCTGGCAGCGCTTCTCGTATACGAGGCCGTGCCGGCCTTCGCCAGCAATCGTCTGGCGCGGCTCGCCAAACTCGCCAAGCGCTACATCATCGATCCCGGACTCGTAGCCGCTGCACTCAAGGTCGGCGTCGATGACATTCTCGGTGACGCCGACCTAATCGGCCGCATCTTCGACACATTCGCGGTGTCTCAGCTCCGACCGGAGGTGGCCCTCGCCGGACGTTCTCCACAGCTATTCCATCTGCGCGACCAGAACGGTCGTCACGAGGTCGACCTTGTAGTGGACCTGGGACGCAAGGGAATCGTCGCGCTTGAGTTCAAGGCGACGACGGCTCCGAGGGCCTCGGACATGAGTCACCTCGCCTGGCTGCGCGACGAGCTCGGGAACAGGTTCCTCGGTGGAGCAGTTGTCCACGCCGGGCCTGACCCCTTTCAGTTGAGCGATCGCATCGTCGCCATCCCGCTATGTGCAGTGTGGGGCTGAGCGACGAGGACCTGGGCCGAATCCCGGATTGGTGCCCAGCAGCGTGGCCAGTCGATGCGGGATCCGAGCGCGAAGCTGCTAAAACCACAACATCTTGTGGCTACCGCACCGATCCGGATAGCCCGTTCCTGGAAAAAGGGAGTCTGCCGCAATCCTGGCCGGCCGGAGTTGAAGCGCGCCGGAATCCAGCCCGGCCCCCCGGTAGGGGCGCGCCGGCCGGTGAGGCACTAGCATCGCCGTGGGCAAGGGAACCCCCTTTTCCCGCAGGACCAGGCGCACCGTGCGGTCGCCCCAAGAACGTCGGAGGTTCACAGGAAATGGCCAAGTGGCTTAGCCAGGAGTGGATGGACAAGATGGTCGAGCTGGCTGTGAGCCAGCCGGAACGACCGGGCGTCAACGCCAAGCTCCAGTACGTAATCACCGGAGTGGAGGGCGGGGACGTGTCCTACTACTGGGTGATCGAGAACGGGAAGATGGTCACCGCCCAGTTGGGCACCCTCGACGAGGCCGAGGTAACCCTGACCCAGTCGGTCACCGATGCGATGAAGGTGCAGAAGGGTGAGATGGACGCCAATACCGCCTTCATGCAAGGCAAGGTGAAGGTGACCGGCAACATGGGCAAGCTGATGTCGCTGCTGCCCCTCACCAACGCGCCCGAGTACAAGCAGTTGGAGAAGGAAGTCCTCGCAAACACCGAATTCTGAGGGCGACGGGAACGCAGAGCGTCACTAGTTGGCGCTCTGCACCGCCGGGTCGCCTCGCGGGCCCGGCCTCCCGCTACGCTGGCTCCGTGGCAGAGAAACCGACCATCAAGCCGCCGTCGCCGGAGCTGTGGGACCACTATGCCGAGGCATACGGTGCCAACCTGGCCAGGCTTGCCGGCGGGCCCTACGCCCTCCTCCTCAATGCTGCGGAAGTTCGATCCGGCTGTAAGCTGGTCGACCTCGGCTGTGGACCCGGACACCTGTCCTCCGAGGCACTCAGGCGAGGAGCCGAGGTGGTGGGGGTCGACTTCTCGGAGAAGATGCTCGACCTAGCCCGCTACAACGCGGCGGATGCCGAAATGCGATTCGGGGACGCTGCCTCGCTGCCGGTCGATCGGCGGTGGGCCGACGCGGTTATCGCCAACTTCGTGCTTCATCTCCTGCCCGACCCGATCGCGGCGATTCTGGACTCGACACGCATCATGGCTTCCGGAGGGACTTTTGCCGCGACGGTGTGGAGGCCGCACGAAGAGAATCCCGCCATCGGGCTTTTCTACGCTGCGATGAAGCAATGCGGGCTGGAGGTTCCCGATGCCACCCAGGCCGGCCCTCCGCTCTGGGATCGGGATCACTTCACCCGAGCTTTGGCCCGCGCCCGCCTGGATTCCACCGAGGTCCGTAACGTCGAATGGATCATGCGGGTGAGGCCCGACGAGTGGTGGGCGGCGATGGTCCGGGGGGGACCGGTAACCGGAGCAATTCTCACCTCGCTCGACCAGCCCACCCATGACAAAGTCCGGTCCGCCTTCCTCACCTTGATGGCCCGCCTCCCCAAAGAGGACGATGAGGTGCTTCTTCCGGCCCGCGCCATCCTGGGAACAGGAAGAGTGGTTCGCTGAGAGACTCGCCAGTGCGCCTTCGGGTCGCTCCACTTCGGGGATGATGGTGCCCCGCCGGCTCTCGCTCTCGATGACCGCGGCGATTATCTCGCTGGTCCTTCTTCCGGCATGCACGGGCGCCCACCGACCTGGGAGGTTGTCGGGCAAGCCAGTCCCCGCCACTACCACCACTGTCCCGGGGATCAGCCCGCACTCGATCGTCGTCGGCACCCACCAGCCGATCACCGGATCCGGTGCCCCGGGGGGTGACGAGGTCTCCCCGGCCACGGCCGCCTTTTTCTCCTATGTCAACGCACGAGGTGGGGTGTTCGGGCGAACCATCGTCGACAAGGTCGCCGATGACGCCTCCGGTCCAAGCCAGGCCAGCGACGCTATTCGCCACCTGGTGCTCGATGAAGGAGTTTTTGCCATCTTGAACGGGCTGGGTACGGCTACCCACGCAGCAGTCGAAGCATTTCTCAATGCTGAAAAGGTGCCCGACCTGTTCGCCGGGTCCGGGTGCACCTGCTGGAACAACCCGTCGTTCCCCTGGACCACCGGGTGGCAGCCGGATTACACCATCGAGGGCAAGGTGCTGGGAACATTCGTCACCCAGTACCTGAAGGCACATTCCGCCGTCACCCGGGTCGCCTACGTCTACGAGAACGACACCCTGGGGAACCAGGGGGTCTCCGGCCTCGACCAGGAGATCGACCCGTCCACGGTGGCCACCCGGCAGTCCTACCAGTCCGCCACCGGCTCGATTGCCGACGCCACCCCGGTCGTTTCGAGTCTCGAATCGTCGGGTGCGCAGGTGGTAGTGGTGTTCGCCGACGCCCAGCTCACGGCCATCACCCTGGAAGCGGCAGCCGATGCCTCCTACCACCCCCTCTTCGTCGTTGATTCGGCAGGGTCCGACCCCAATACGCTGACTGCCCTGCTGTCCACCTATGGTGCGGGCGGGCGAAGCGCCTACGGACCCGGCGCCTCGCCGCAGACCATCGAAACCGGCATCGTGTCCGACGCCTACCTGCCGGTGCCCGCAGATACCTCCAACCCATGGATCGGTCTCTTCAAGAGGATCCACGACGAGTACATCCCCAATCTCGACTTCGATACCAACGTCATCTACGGCATGGCGGTCGGCTACACCTTCTATGCGCTGTTGGAGGCCGCCGGGCCAGACCCCACCCGCTCCGGCGTGATGGCCACTCTCGGAACCGCCAACCTGGACGGGCCGGGCCTCACTCCGTTCGCCTTCAGCCCGTCCTCCCACCAAGGAATGACCGGCGCCCAGATCGTCACCGACTCGGCCGGAGTGCTGGAACCGTCGGGACCGGTGTACGTAACCGGTGACCGTGGCGGGGTGAGCGTGTACACCGGCACCTCGCCGGGGCCACCACCCTCCCTGTCAACGAGCTGAGTCGCTCCCCGCTGCCCCTTGGGAGTCTCCCTGTTCGCTCCCGTCGCATGCGCAGGCGTCCGCTCCCCCGCACTCTAGACGACCACAGGGAGAATTTTCCGGAAATCTGAAGATTCCCCCCTATAGACTCGGATGCGGTCGTCCGATGAGGAATCCGGTGACTAGAGGGAGGAAACATGGAGAGTAACGGAGCTTCGCCTACCACCGGAGCTCAGAGCGTCACCCGCTGGCGACCGGGGGTGCGGCTGGTCCTCGCCCTGGTAGCGCTGATTCCCCTCCTGGGAATCGGGCTTCTCACCGGGATGAGTGCCGCCTCAAGCTGGTCCAATCGGCAGGACGCCAAAGCGGCGGCCCGCGACGCCAACCAGCTCAAAGTGATCGCCCAGGCGCGCCTCCAGGTGACCAACGCTGCAGTACCGGTAGTCCTGGTGGCGGGGGGAGCCGCGGTGGGGCTCGACGCCACCACTGTGAGCAAGCTGCTGGGGATCAATCTGCTTTCGGGCCCGATCTCGCTTCCCCATTCTGCTCAGCTCATCCGTTCGGATCGGGTTCTCTCGTCCACCCCGACCCTGCGGGCAGATTCCGCTACCTACCAGAAGCTCATTTCCGACCTCGCGGTCTCCACGGTCAACTGGCAGGAGGCTTACAGCCTCTCGGACAGCTTCAGCATCGACGTCGACAACCTCTGGTTGAATGAATTCCGGCACCTTCAATCGGATGTCCACTCCTGGAACGCCCCTGGGCAGATCGAAACCCATCTCTCGGCGCTCCGCGAGCTCTACGGATCCTACGACGCGGTGATCTTCGCCGACCGGGATTCGATCAATGTCCAGGAGGGTCTTGGCGGCCTAACCGACAAGATCGACCTCATTCAACGCACCGGCCAGTATTCCGCCGCCGCTGCTCAGTTCGTGCACGAGCTCGGCCCGCTCGGCCGAAAAGCGTGGGACGCGATGAACTCCGACCCCCACCACATCCGTTTCGAAAAGACCGTCATGGCGCCCGCTCTCACCCTGGCCGAGCAGGGCGGGACGCCCCCCTACCTCACCGACCAGCTCGCCGCAGGAATCGGAGCCCGCCTCGCGGTCAATGACGTGACCGACATCGCCGTCGTGGTTGAGTCTGCTGCCGCCGACCTCCGCAACGAGGCCACCGTCCAGGCCGCTGACGCACGCAACCAGTTCACCTTCGACGTGGTGTTCCTGGCGGCTCTGATCGTGATCAGTGTCGGCGGGGTCGTCCTCGCCAGCCGGATCCTCACCCGGCCGCTCGGCAAGCTCCAAGATGCAGCTCGCCGGATCCACGACGGTGACTTCGACCTGGAGACCCTCACCCAGATG
>JAKAWH010000028.1 GCA_021817065.1 Actinomycetes bacterium | reverse complement strand
CCACCACGAGATGAGAAAGGCCCCCGCGGGAGAAGTCCCGCCCCTTGGTGGGGGAGCGATATTCGCGAATGCCCAGAACCGCCAGCGTGCCGATGATCGAAAAGAAACACACCGCTACGATCCCGACCACCAGCAATTCTCCGAACTGACGGATCATCGGGACCTTGGCGAAAAGCAGCGCGCAGAATGCGAACACAGCATCGAAGGTCACCACGAGAAGAGCGGGTCCGAGGTTGCGGGCGGTGGCCTGGATGGGGTGGGAGGCGCGATCCAGCACCACTTCTTCCTCGACCCGCGAGTGCATCTGGATCGCGTAGTCGATTCCCACGCCGAGCAGGATCGGAAGCCCGGCGATGCTCCCCAGGGTGAGAGGGATGCCGAAGAAGCCCACCAGGCCGAATCCCCACAGGAGCCCGATGGCGACGATGGCAAAGGGCAGCAGGCGCCATCGCACTTTGAAGGCGAGCAGCAGGATGACCACCATGATCGCTCCGGCGATGGCAGTGAGGGAGAACATCCCGCCGCGCAGGTAGCTGTTGATCGTGTCGAGGAGGGCAGGAACGCCGGTGGTGAGGAGCTTCACCCCGGAAAAGTGGGACTGGTCGACAAGGGTCTGAACCGACGCTGCAGCCTTCGCCTCCTGACCGATGGTCAGCCCGCCGCGCAGGTAGATGGCCATAGCCAGGTGGTTCTCATTGGGGAAGAAGGGCAGAAGCGGGGAGCGGATAGTCCCGTCGGGATTGTGAAGGAGAAAGCGGATCCAAGCCGGGTTGGAGGTGTTCTGCTGAGCGGGGGGAATGGCCGATTCGAGGCCGAGCAAGCCGGTCATGTACTTGAAGCGGAGCGCCTGGCTGGCGGGAGAGGGATCACGATTGGTGGCCGACAGGAGGAACTCCCCTGCGAGGCTCTTGGTGGGGTCACCCCCGGGACTGGCGGTCAAGTTCTGAGCGAGCTGCAGCGCGTCACGGGGACTAGCGACCGAGAACACCCAGGGGTCCTGGCGGAGCCGGGCCTCCAGATTTGTCAGGGCGGTTGCGTTTGAGGGAGTGAAGAACGTACTGATTGTGGAACCGGGCGCCATGGTGAACATGGTCACGATCGGGTCCCCTCCGAATATCGACTGGTAGTGAGCTGTCTCGGTGGAAGCTGGGTCGGCGCGGTTGAGGTAGCTGGCATTGGAGGTGGTGAAGCGCAACCGGGCGAACCCGATGCCGAGAACCAGGGATGCCAAGAGGCCGAGGACAGCTACCGAGCTCGCGTACTTACCCATGTTGAGCCCGAGCCACGACCAGTTCCGCCGCATTTTCACCCGCAGGCCCAGGGCGCCGGCTGGAGGGACGGAGCCCGGACCGGCCTCCCCGCTCCCGGAAGCTCCATTCGTGGGAGCCGCGCCCGGAGGTGCCCAGTGGGTGGAGCCAGGGTGCATCTCTGGCGGGTACCAGTTGCCGTCCGCAGCTTGCCACCATCCGGGGAGCACGTGGTCGACCGGAGGGGTCATGTGCTCGGGTAGGCCGTGGGGATTGTCGAGGATCTTCCGACGCCGGTGGGGGGGAACCACCTCCAGTTCCTTCTGACGATCCGGATGGAGCTCCGGCGGGTACCAGTTCCCGTCAGATGCCTGCCACCAATGGCGGTTCACCGGTCACTCCCAACACTCATCGCCGGCCATTCTTGCCGATGGGCTGCCATCGTGCAGGGAAAAGCCCCCTGGACACGGAGGGTCGCCCGATGTCTCTGAAGGGTGAGATCGAGCCCTTCACACTTTCCTCACATCCTCCTCATCGTCGCTTCATCGACCCTTTCGATGATCTGAAGGTGAGCTCTGCACTCTCGACACGCTCGGATGTCGCCCATCTCCTGCGGCGGGCAGGGTTCGGGCCGACCCGGAATGTGCTGGACGCCGCAGTGGCGTCCGGATTCGACACCACCCTTGCCGGCCTCCTCGATTTCTCGGGATCGGATCCGGCCGATGCGTTCCTTCCCCCAGCCATGGAGTGGTACCCGGCCGATCTCCTCTCTGCCGGCCCGGGACAGCAAGCCACCCTGGTCGCCCGGCGCGAACAGTTCATCCATGAGCAGCAGAAGAGTTTCCCCGACCTGGTCGCCTGGTGGTTGCAGAGGATGCTCACCAGTGCCCATCCATTGCGCGAGAAGCTCGCTCTCCACCTTCACAACAACTTTGCCACCGCCATCTCCAAGGTCCGGCTCCCCCTCCTCATGTACGACCAGAATCAGATCCTCCGCACGATGGGCAACGGGAATTTCGAGACCCTGACCCAGGCCCTGGCAAAAGATCCTGCCATGATGGTCTGGCTGGACACGTCCAGTGACAAGGTCCAGCATCCCAACGAGAATTTCGCCCGCGAGTTGATGGAGCGCTTCACCATGGGGGTCGGTAACTACACTCAGAGCGACGTCGAGCAGGGAGCCCGAGGGTTCACCGGGTGGACGATTGACAGGATGACCGGGCAGTACTCTTTCAATCCGCACCAGTTCGACTCCGGTGTGAAGACATATCTCGGCCAGACCGGAAATTTCACTGGCGAGGACATCGTTCATATGGCGACCAACTCGGAGGCATCCCACCGGTGGGTCGCTTCCCGCCTATGGAGCTTCTTCGCGTATCCGGTGTCTACCGACGATCCGGTTGTGGTGAATGACCTGGTTCCCCTCTACGCGCAGCAGCTGAACCTCGCCGACCTCCTTGACGCCATCTTCCGGCACCCTGGGTTCACTTCGTCCCAGGCCAAGACCGGACTGGTCAAGCAACCGGTTGAGTGGATGGTGGGCGCATTCGGTGCTCTCGGCCTGTCCTTTTCCGGGAGCATCGGGAAAAGGGCTGTCGGTGCCCTCCGCCTCCTCGCACAGGTCCCGATGGATCCTCCCAACGTGGGGGGATGGCCCCAGAACCAGTACTGGCTCTCCACCGCATCGAGCCTGTCTCGATGGCGAATTGCCGAGGAGCTGGTGAAGCTGGGTGACATCTCTCTCGTCGACGAAACGTCTTCCTCCGATCGGCCTGACGCGGTTGCCACCATGCTGGGCATCACCGACGGTTGGTCGAAATCCAGTGCTGCTGCCCTCAAGGACGTTTCGGCAGATCCCGTCCAGATCACCGCTCTCGCCCTGGTCTCTCCCGAGTACGTGAGCAACTGAGATCGTGATGTCGCTCGCCTCTTCCGTTACCGCTCCTGTCACGTCGGACCCTCCTGGCAGGAGTTCATGAACGCGGTCAGTCGCCGCCACTTCCTGCTCGGTGCAGCGGGCACTGCCGCTGCAAGCGCGGTGGGTCTCGATCTTGCCTGGTCGGGCGGCCACCGTTCCCCCGCAGCCGCCACCGACCTGGCCCCATCCGACGCGACCGTGGTGCTGTGCACCCTTTACGGCGGCAATGACGGGCTCAATACCGTCATCCCATACAACAGCTCTGCCTATCAGTCTCTCCGCCCCTCGCTCGCCTACCAACCCGGCGACGTGATCCCACTCGACGGGACCTTGGCTCTCCACCCGAGCCTCGCCGGGTTCAAGAAGCTCTGGGATTCCGGGCAATTGGCCATCATTCGGGGAATCGGCTATCCCGAACCGCAGCTCAGCCACTTCCGTTCGATGGACATCTGGCAGAGCGCCGTTCCCGACACCGACGTCTCCACGGGGTGGGTGGGGCGGTGGATGGACGCCACCGGAGCCGATCCTTTGCGGGCGATTTCGGTCGGAGACTTGCTCCCGATGATGATGACCGGAGAGCGAGCTCTCGGTGCTGCAGTGCCGGTCACTCCCATGGTGATCCCGGGTGACAGCGCGTTGGCCAAGGACTTTGCCACCCTGTGCACACCTACCGGGAGCGAGCCTCCGGTACTTGCGGCCATCGCCCAGTCCGGGAGCGACTTGTTGCGCGTGTATGCAACGGTGTCCGCCGCTATGGGTAAGAGCGATCCCTACGACACCACGACGAGCGCGGTGGGCACCTTCGATCCCACAGGATCCTCATCGGTGGGCGCAACACCTGCACCGTCTCCTCCGGCGGCCGCCACAGGTGCGGCGAGCAGCCTCGGTGCGCAATTCGACGTCGTAAACAAGCTGATCACGGCCGGACTTCCGACCAAGGTCTACGAGGTTTCCCAGCAGACCTATGACACCCACGCTGACGAGAAAGCCAATCAAGCGAAATTGCTCGCCGAATTGGACGCGGCGGTCACCACATTCGTCGAGCAGATGGCCAACGACCCCAACGGCCGGCACTCGGTAGTAGTGATGTACTCGGAATTCGGGCGGAGGGCCCAATCCAATGCCAGTGGCGGAACGGACCACGGTGCAGCATCGATCGCGTTCATCGCGGGGCCCGCAGTGAAAGGCGGCTACTACGGGGAGTACCCTGATCTCACCAAGCTCGACGGGAACGGCAACCTTGTCTTCAACACGGACTACCGGTCGGTCTACGCGACGTTGCTCGCCAAAGTGATTGGTGAAGATCCCAAGGTCAGCCTGGGCGGATCGTTCCCGTTGCTCGGCTTCGTCTGAACGCCGGGTTCAGTCGCGAAATTCCGGTGTGCGTCCCTCTTTGCGGGCGGCTACCGACTCCTCGAAATTGCGGGTGGTCAGCCGCACGTAGAGCTGGGAGGTGCCCTCGTGGGCCATGTGGGCCGACAGGCTTGATGCGTCCAGACTCGACCACAGCATCTTCTTGGTGAGTTCGATTCCCACCCGCGAATAGCCGATGATCCTGTCTGCCAGATCGAAGACCGCGCTCATCAACGTGTCGTTCGGCACCACCTGGGAAACCAGGCCGATTTCGCCCGCCTCGGCTGCGGTGACGTCCCGACCGCTCAACATGATCTCGAAAGCGCGCGACGAACCGATCGCGCGGGGGAGGAGGTAGCTGAGCCCGAGCTCGGCAGCGGTGAGTCCGTTGTTGATTCCGGCGGCTCGGAAGAATGCCGATTCCGACGCGATCCGGATGTCGCAGGCGGTGCACAGGCAGAACCCTCCCCCGACAGCCGGGCCGTTCACCGCGGCGATCACCGGCTGGTGCATCTTGCGGAGGGCGAGGATGACATCGTCCAGTAGCTCCATCGATCGCTGGGCGATAGTGGTGACAGTCAGCCCGCCGATGTTTGGGATGACCCCGGGATCCTCCAGGTCGGCGCCCGAGCAGAAAGAGTCCCCGGCGCCGGTGATCACCACCACCCGTGTCCGGTTATCCTTGCTGACCTCTTCCAGAGCCTCCCGGAAAGGGATCATCACGTCGAACGACATGGCATTGCGCCTCTCGGGGCGGTTGAGGGTGACCACCGTCACCTGGGGACGCGGTGTCGAGATCTCGATGAAGTCCATGGGCTTCGGTCTAGCCGATCTGTTTCTCAGCGGCCCATTCGGCCACCGGGAAACGTCTCCAGAACGCCCCGAGGGGACTGGCGGCTCAGGCAGTCAGAGAAACCGCTGTACCCCTCTGACCCCCGGACGTGGTTGCCTGGCGGTCAGGGCGCGTTTACCACCACCGAGGACGCAGCCTTGTCGTGCCATGCCTGGCGATTGGGGTCCCACAGGGGCCACAGGCAGTCGATCAGGAGGGGGATGAAGAGTATCCATCCTAAGACGACCATGATGAGGTAGCGGAGAAAGCTGCGGCCGTATCCGATGGCACTACCGGTGGCCTGGTCTCTCACGGTGATACTGAGCGCCATCATTCCCACCGTCTGGCCCCTCGGGCCACCGATCATCACGGTGAAGTAGGCAAATCCTCCGACAATCGCCACGAAGAAGCCGAGCCCCCGAGTTGCAAGCAGGAAGGCGAGCGAAACAACCCAGATCAGGACTGAGTCGATGAGGTAAGCGACCAGTCGCTTCCACCAGTCTGCGTACACAGCGCCGAAGGCGGAGGTGATCGGCTTGCCCGCTCCCCATGGCTGCTGCCCATAGCCGGGGTTGGGGTCCATTGGCGGGGGAGGCAGGTCACTCATGTCTCCGGTTTAGCACCGACCAGCGGACTTGTCACGGACTAGGCCTGCTTACTGCTACCGATAGAGATTCGTAGTACCTTCTTGGTGGCAATCCCCGAAATCTCAGAAGGTCCCGAAGCGAATCGCCGAAGCCAGACCGATGATAACCGAATAGACGGCGAAGGGGACCAAGGTTCGAGTCTTGAAGCAGCGTGAAACAAATACCACCGCAAAGAGCGACGTCGGCGCTGCGGCGATGCACCAGGGAGCGGAAGAACCCGGCGATGAGGCGCCCCCACTCCCGGGCGTAGAAGCCGAGGAGAACCACCGCGGTGGCGAGGTGGAGTCCGACCACGAAAGCGAGGTAGGGGCTGTGGGTCTGGGTCTCCTGGCAGACCAGGAGCGCCCACGAACCGCTCAACCAAGAGGGGACGATGACCGTGTTGCCGAGGCTCGATATGGGGAATAGTTCGCTGATTCCCTGAAGGGCGCCGATGGCTATCGCCTGGAGGAAGTTCATGTGGCACATGGGCGCGCCCATGTAGCTGCTATGGTGAGCCGCTACGTGTCGCGGTGGGATGTGCGAAAGTCACAATGCCATGGATCACCTGGGCAGCGGGTTCAGCGGAGGGCGTGGTTGGGGCTCGCATGCACTTCCTCCTGCGGGCAACCCAGGGGCGGGCAGCACCGGGGGCTCACGGAAACCGGGACGGGAGAGGTCAAGCGTATCGAGGAGATCGTCCGCGTTGGCGTCCCGGTAGGTCATCGCACCCAGGTTGAACTTGGTTTCGAGAAACTTGAGGATCGAGGTGTGGTCGTGCACCACATGGGACACGTAATCCTTCTTGGCGAACGGCGAGATCACGAAGCCGGGGACTCGGATACCGTACTGGGCAAAAGTCCCAGGTTGGTCGGGAGGTACGGTGATACGGGGCGGTATGTCATCGGGAGCCACCGCCGGCGGTGGAGGGACATGGTCGTAGCACCCGCCGGACTCGTCATAGGTGAAGAAAAGCACCGTCTTGTCCCAATTGGGGCTGGCCATCACTGCATTGATGATGGAGTAGCTGTACGCTTCGCCGTTCTGGACATCCCGCGATCCCTCGTCGTACTGGTCCTGAGTACCCGGCGAGATGATGGACACCTGCGGGAGGGTGCCGTTGCGGCAGTCGGCCAGGAAGTCCTTCGGGTAGAAGGCCCGGTTTCCAGCCGTCTTGGCGAGGAACGCGGCCGGGTTGGATCCCGGCCAAAGGAAGATGTCGCCGATGTCGATCTGGTAGTCCTTCCAACTGATTCCGTGAGCATCGAGGCGGTCCCATATGGTCCCATTGGGGGCAGTCGGGTATTCGAGCACCTCGGCAACGCTGGTCACAACCATCCCTGCCGAGGTTGCTGCCTGGAGGTAGCGCCGGTTGGGGTGGGTGGGTCCCATCACCGACGAGAACCAGCGGTCGCAAAGGGGAAACGTCCTGGCAAGCCCGTAATAGAAGGGAATCTGTGAACCATCGTAGTAACCCATGATGTTGGTCGAGCCGTTGTTGGCGCGCACGAAGCTGTCGAGCTTGCCGTGGTTCCAGGCGATGTGTTCGCCGTTCCAGGAATGATCACCGGTGATCGGGTTGCACGTATCCTGCTGGTGGAACACCTTCACCGGGTTGCCTTGGAGGTCGGGGTTCCAGTTGGTGGGCCTACCTTCCTTGCCGAGGCGGAAGCCGTCTCCACGGCCCAGCACGCCGTAGTAGCTGTCGAAGGAGTGGTTCTCCTGCATGTAGATGACGATGTGTTCGACTGCCGGCAGCATGTCGATACCCTCCGGCTTGCCGGGATGTGGACGAGTCCCGGGGGGAAGGATGATCTTCTTCTCGCGGGCGACCTTCTGGGTGGTGCACGCATCCAAACCTGTCGCGGTCGCCGCAGCGGCTGCGACGATCAGAGCGGATTGCAACACGCGCCGCCGCGAGAAGGTGGCGCGTCGCGAACTCTCGTCGAAAGGAATCGGGATTTGCTTCATGACGGCCAGACTAGAGGCATCCGGTGAGCACCATGCGACCTATTCGGTGAGGAATTGCGGCCCTGGGGGTAAGTCTCCCCACCGGGTGGTGTGCTCGCTGTAGATGGAGAAGAGTTCCCCGCCCGTTCACGGGCTGTACACGAATTGGTCGACCAAAATTCACTTGTGGCTGCTAACGTCACCGTCCCGTGGGCATGGAGCATCCCGATCGGTGGCACTTCTCACGCCGGACCTTCCTGCGAGGCGGGGTAGCGGCGGCTCTCGCTGGGGCGGCCTCGGGGTCCTCGGTGCTGGCAGCGTGCGGCTCTCCGGCCACTGCTTCCTACCCTAGGACGCGGGTGCCGATCGGTCCGATGAACCCCACGGGCGCGGCGGGGCTGGGCCCGGGAGGAGCATTGCTGCCTCCCGGAACCCGTCCTTTTCCCGACGTCCCGGCCGGCGCCGACATGCTGCCGGAGATCGAGCACGTGGTAGTCCTGATGATGGAGAACCACTCCTTCGACGATCACCTGGGAATGCTCGGGCGGGGAGACGGCTTGACCCGCGGACCTTCCGGCGCTCCGATCAACTACAACCCCGATCCTCACGGTGGGTTTGTCCGCTCCTGGCACCTGCCTACCACCTGCCAACCAGTCGACGAGGGTACCAGCCAGGATTGGAACGCGTCACACGTCTCGTGGAACGGCGGCAAGAACAATGGATTCGTCAAGGCGTGCGGAGCCTGGGCGATGGGATTCTGGACCCAGGAGGATCTTCCCTTTTACTACTCGATGGCGTCGGCATTTCCAATCGGTGACCGATATTTCAGCTCGGTCATGGCACAGACCTATCCCAACCGGAGGTTCCTCATCGGGGCGACTGCTTTGGGCAACGTCTCCACCGACTTGAGCGGGGTGAGCATGAGTGATTTCCCCAATGGAGTCATCTTCGATCGTCTTGATCACTACGAGATCTCGTGGAAGAACTACGCACCCGACCTTCCCACTCTCGCGCTGGTCTTCCCCCTTTTTGAAGCGACCCAGATGAAGGGGAAGCAGCATCTGGGTAGCATCGACGACTTTCTGGCCGACTGTGCCGGGGGGACCCTGCCCGGCTTCTCGCTGGTGGACCCTTACATCAATTACTCCGAGGAGAACGGCGATATCTCGGTCGGCGAGGGATATGCGGCTGCGATCATCCAGGCAGTGATGCGCTCGCCGCTCTGGCCCACGACGGCCCTGTTCTGGACGTACGACGAGCACGGGGGCTACTTCGATCACGTCCCACCGGCGCCCGCCGTGCTTCCCGACACCGTCCCGCCCGACCTGAAGGGCGAGGGGCCGGCTCCAATTCCCGGTGCCTACGATTACACCGGATTCCGGGTTCCCTTCAGTGTGGTGTCCCCGTGGGCTAAGCGGGATCATGTGTCTCACGTTTCCTATGACCACACGTCCATCCTCAAGTTCGTGGAGACCAAGTGGAACCTACCGTCGTTGACCTACCGGGATGCCAATGCGCATAACCTGCTCGATTTCTTCTCCTTCGCGGCACCGGGCCAGGGTTCGCGATCGACGGGCGGCACACCGCCATTCTTGGAGCCACCCTCTCTCGCCGCACCCCTGAATCCATTTGCCGGAGTGCCCAAGCCGATCTGCTCCGACGGGAAGGTCACCGACTTCGGGGGGGAGGTCGCCGCCGCCCGGTGGGAAGAGATTCCCTCGGGCACCAACGCGCTACTGGCTGCGCACGCCCGACGACACTCCTACCCGGATTGAAGGGAACTACGTGAGCGCCATTGAAGATCGGAACCACCAATCACGCCACAAGGTAGTGTCCGGCAGCTCCGGCTTATCGTCGGAACCGGGACCGCGCAATACTCCTCTCAGCCGCCGTCGTTTCCTCGCCGGTGGAGCGGGGGCGGCGGCTGCCGCGGCGCTGGCTGCCTGCGGCGGCAATCGCCTGGCCGAGCGCGCTGCCGCGGTATGTCCGGCCGGCTCCGATCTCGATGCCATCGAACACGTCGTCTTCGTCATGCTGGAGAATCGCTCCTTCGACCATCTTTTAGGTACCTATCCGGGAGTGCGTGGTTTCGACGACCATCCGTCCGGCGACCTGGGATCTTTCAGCCAGGTATGGCCCCAGGCGCCGTCCGGCCAGAAGCCCCCTGGTAGGCTGCTCCCGTACCATCTCGATGCAGCCACCGCCCATGCGCAGTGCGCGGGAAGCTCGGAACTCCCCGACCACGGGTGGGGCACCCAACACGAGTCCTGGAATCGGGGAAAGATGGACTCATTCGTACGGGTCCACATGGCCACAGATTTTCCCTCTAACCTGAATGGCAACCGGACTGGTGCTCCTTCCCAAGGAGCGTACGTGATGAGCTACTTCGAGCGCAGCGACATCCCTTTTCTCTGGGCGCTTGCCGACAACTTCACCGTGTGCGACCACAATTTTTGCTCGGTGATGGGGCCGACCATGCCCAACAGGCTCTACTGGTTGTCCGGTTCTCTCGATCCCGAGGGAACCCATGGCGGTCCGGTTCTTACCACTCCCGGTTCGACAGGTGAGGCGGCCGCGGCGGTAGGGAGCGCAACCTGGGAGTCGATGCCCGAGCTGCTATACCAGGCGGGCGTGTCGTGGAAGGTGTACCAACCGCCCGGGAGTTCGGTGGGACCGCTGGAGAAGTTCAACCTGGAGATCGGCTTCAACGCGCTTCTCTACTTCAAGAATCTGCTCGCGGATCCGACCTCGCAGCTCTACCGGCGCGCATTCCTTCCGGTGTGGCCCGACGAATTCGTCTCCGACGTGAAGAACGGCACCCTACCGCAGGTTTCCTGGATGATCCCGAACATCGTCGACTCCATGCATCCTTCGGCCACGATCGCCGATGGTGAGTGGTATCTAAGCCAGATTCTCTCGGCACTGGTGTCCAATCCTGACGTCTGGTCGAAGACGGTACTTTTCATCAACTTCGACGAGAACGGAGGATTCTTCGACCACGTGCCGCCGCCGGTACCCCCGGCCGGAACTCCCGGGGAAATTGTGGACCACCCCCTCAGTCCCTATGCAGGTGGGATCGGTGGGCCGATCGGCTTGGGATTTCGGGTACCGATGCTGGTGGTGTCTCCATTCAGTCGGGGCGGCTGGGTGAACTCGGAGACCTTCGACCACACCTCAGCGCTGCTTTTTCTCGAACGTCGCTTCGGGGTGAGGATCGGGAATATCTCGGCCTGGCGGCGAGAGACGGTGGGCGACCTCTATTCCACCCTCGACTTGAAGCATCCCGACGTATCGATGCCCGATCTTCCGGCAACCGCACACGGCGGCGCCG
Organism: Actinomycetes bacterium; assembly: GCA_021817065.1. Classification (GTDB taxonomy): domain Bacteria; phylum Actinomycetota; class Acidimicrobiia; order Acidimicrobiales; family JAKAVM01; genus JAKAWH01. The sequence continues at coordinate 19,783 of JAKAWH010000028.1, read as the reverse complement.
TACTCGATGCATCGTGTCCCGGTAACCTGAGCGAGTTTTCCCTGCTGGCTAATCCGCCCGCCCTTCAGGTTCCCGCGACCCTCACCATGCCCACCCAGCAACCCGGCACTGCCCGGCGCCGGGCGGGGTGTTGACCGGGGGCGATCCGGAGCAGCGGGTACCGGAAACGGATACGGTACGTTCTTCCATCTGCTAGCAAGAGATTTCGGAAGGACGATCGTCATGCGAATTCCCAGGAGCGCCGTGAGCCTGTGTAGCGTCGGGCTTCTGATCGGCCTGGGAGCCTGTTCGAGTTCGCCGGGAGGCTCGAAGAACACGGGGGGCTCGGCCGCACAAGGCGCAGCATCGATGCTGATCACCGCTTCAGATGTTCCGTTGGGCTGGACGGCGAGCGGCAAGGTGCAGACTGGGATGAGCGGCGATCTCGGGGTTGGTCCCGCGGTCCTGGGGACCACCGCGGCCCAACTTGCCTCGTGCCTGGGGACCACGGCGAATCTGGATCAGAACGTCCCGGAGGCGGCCGGGGTGAGCTATGGCTCGAAAGACCAATCCCAGAACGTGCAAGAGGGGATCGATTCCTACCCGGATGCGCCGGCCGCACGGGAGGTCGTCGGTGCCTATGCAGAGTCAAAGGCCCCGGGCTGCCTTGAAACCGTCTTCAAGTCCTCCTCGATCGTGAAATCGATGCAATCTCAACTTCCAAAAGGAGTCACTTTCGGCAAGGTGACTGCGCAGGACAGGTCCCTTGTCTCGCTGGGGGAAGCTTCCGTGGATCTCGAGATGGTTGTGCCGGCGAGCGGGAACGGGATACGGGTCACTACCTATGTCGACTATGTGATGGTTGCCAAGGGCCGTATCGCGGCGGGTATCACGTTCATCGGAGTCGGGAATCCGGTGGCCTCCGACTTGGTGGAGCAGGTCTCCCATGCCGCAGCCAGCCGTTTGACCTCGTAGGAACAGTTCATTAGCGCGGTGAGGTCGCTGGCGTCGCGAAGGGGGGACAGTGGGCCGCCGGGGTCTCGAACCCCGCACCTTGGGATTAAAAGTCGTAGAACGATAGTACAGCGAGTGCCACCCATCCCATCGGAGCAGCTCAGGGCAGGCTCCCTCTCCACGGAGCACCACCGATTCCGTGGAAATCATCCCAGTGGAGTAGCAGGGGAGTAGCAAACCAGGGGGCCTGATGGAGGGTCTCCGTAACCCCGAGACAGGCGATGTGCTTCCGCATAACCTTGCCCCCTGTGGACCCCACCACCTTCCCCTGCCGCTGGAGCTACGATTCCGCTCAGGCCGACTGGTTCATACCGCGGCTCCACCCCTTCGCCCAGGACGTCGGCTCGGTGATTCCGGAGGGATTCGACGCGTACTGCCGCATCTTCCATCCGGCGTGGAGATCCACTCGAACGAAACGGGAAAAGGTCCGCTGGAGCGAGGTAGCTGCACAGACCGGGCGCACCGTCCATCCGACGATGCAGTTCGAGTTCATCCGGGTTCCGCTCGCCGGGCAGCCGGGCTTCACTGCTCGAGAGCTCCAAGAGCCATACGAGGGAAGGATGCCCAGCGATGAGCTGGCCGTACTCACCGGCCACCTCCGGGATGCCACGACCGCGCCGGAGAGCTGCTGGTTCTGCATCTGGGAGGGATATGGTCAGTTGCACGGCGGTACCGTCTACCTGACGGGTGAAGCGCCGGGTCGCCCGATCCGATTTGACGGTACCCATGTCCGGATCGGTCCATGGACGATGAGCATTCCCTACGTGACCGAACGCCTGGTCAGCGAACGCCATCGCCACACCCTGAACGAGTGGCGCCGTGCCGCAACTAATGCTCCGCCCGAATACGGGAACGGAGCGCGCGTGGAGATCCCAGGCCGGAGGTACCATCTCTACACGGGAACCGTCGACGAGGCGATCGTGGTCGATCCCGGGACCAACCACCCATTGATGGCCAACATGTGGTGGCCCGAAGACCGAGCCTGGTTCGTCGCCACCGAGATCGACTTCACCTCGACCCTCGTGGGAGCGTCGAAGCAAGTCGTCGATTCCATTCTCCTCGACGACCGCCTGGAAGCACTTCCGATCGCGGTGACAGACCAGGTAACCATCGACGCCGACACGATCAATGCATCCGCAGTTGGCGACTCGATATAGGACAACATGATGCCAACCGAGCAGCGACAATCGATTGAGGACAGATCGTGAGCGAAACTTCACGTCGCATATGGATGCCATGGACGCTCGTAACGACCGTTCTTGCACTCGCTATCGGCGCAGGAGTTCTCTCCGCTGAAACAACGTCCTCCCCGACCCCAGTCTTGCCGCACGCATTCGCGATCGAGATATCCGGTGGGCATATCGACCTTCTTCCGAGCCCGGTTGGGCTCATGAGCTCACCGAAAGGCATTTCCTGCACGAGCCGCCAATTCTGCGAAGCGATAGTGGACAGATACCAGAACGACACCATGGGATCGCACACCATCGCGATGTCAGCTGGCCCGGTATTTGAGACCTATCATCACGGTCGCTGGAGCATCCCCCCGCAACCCCTCAATACTGAGCAGCATCTGGTCGGGCCATCCTCGGTTTCGTGCGCTGACCCACACTTCTGCGCGGTGGTCGGAGGTATGCGGACTCCGGTGATCGAGACATTTAACGGGTCGCGCTGGTCGATTGCGAGATCAAATCTGCCGGGAAGCCAACAACTGGGTGGCGCCATCCTCCTTGGAGCGTCCTGCACGTCGGATCACTTCTGCATTGCGGCCGGCGCACAGCGCGAGCCATCGAAACTGCTCCCACTGGTGGAGACCTTTAATGGAACGACCTGGACCGCACAGTTCGGCCAGCCCAGCCTCGATTTCAATGGCGCCCTCTGGTCGGTATCGTGTACCTTCGAGAGGGTCTGTGCTGCTGGTGGAAGTGGCACGACCTCATCAGGAGAATCGCGACCGATGTTCGTCGCCGATTCCCAGGGGACCTGGAAACCGTACTTCTTGCCGATCGCGGCTGGTTCGGTTATGTCGGTGTCGTGCACCACAGGAGGTTGTATGGGACTAGGTGACACACATGTGGCGGGAAGATTGTATGGGTACGTCGCATGCCTCAAGCGGGTGAACGGTCGCTGGAGAACATCGGTGAATATCAAGCCCTTGGACGACGTGAGCACAAGAGGACCAAACTTGCTTGCCTCGATCGCCTGTCCGAGGCCGGGACGATGCGTGGTGGTCGGTGGCACCGGATCAACTTCGAACCCGACTCCCTTCGTGGCGAGTATGTCGGGCAGCTCGTGGCGTGACGAAACGGACGAATTGCCCGGAGATCTTGGCAAGAGCGTTCTGCACTCGGTGAGCTGTTCAAGCGTTCACACTTGCATCGCCGTTGGCGTGACCGAGTCCCCATGATCCTTGCTGGTCGACCAGGTGGTAATAATCGCTCTCAGCAATCACTCGAACACACCGCGTTACCGTTGACCAAGTTACCGGTCAGTAAGTAGAAAAGCGCATTCCGCGGTCCCTAGCATCGCAGGCATGTCCGACACCGTCTCGGTGTCGTCGGCGGAGGACAGCGACGGCGACGACACAGACCCCACAGATCGATCCTCGATCTGGACTGCGCGCGAATCCTCCGGTGTTCCCCCGACTCCGCCGCAGTCACCGCAACCCAGATCGCGCCACCAAGATCGCGTCCACCGCCCAGCCGACCCCTACGCCCGGGCGATCCACATCCCCTCCGGCCGGCCATCGGCCACCTGGGCCAAGCGCTTCGCCGCCTACCTGATCGACGGGCTGGTCTTCGGCGTTGCTCTCATCTATGTGGAGTTCTGGATCCAGGGGCTTGCGCTCAATGCCGTCGTCATCAACGTCTCGACCCCCCAGATGGTGGAGGTGCCCGCCCCGGGGTACACGGGGGAAGCATCCATCGCGGCGACCGGCGGGAAATCCACCAACGACAGGCCGACCAACCGCGGGGAGAACCGGGAGAAGCCAGGCTGGCCCAAGCGCGCCGCAGCACTCCTTGCCCGCGCGGTGCCGAGATCGAGGAAGGTCTGGATCACCGCCGCAGTTTCTCTCGTCGCCGTCGCCGTCGTGGCGCTCGCTGTGATCACCGCGGCCAGGATGAACGCGGATGCTCACTCGCCGGACCTGAGCGCCATTGCCTATCTGAAGGCCCGGGCCGACCGCAACGTTACGGCGATGCTCGACAATGCCACCGTCGTCACCCCGCCTCCCAGCTCGCAAAAGGCATCTTTCCTCCTAATGCCCCGCGATATCGCAACCGCCATCGATGCCCCCGGCAACCCCACCGAAGCGGTCTCCAACGTCAAGGTGCTCGCCACTGCCGTGTCGAAGACGGGCAACTCGGCACGAGTCACCCTCGACTACGTGGCCGGTGGGGGCGACAAGGAGACGACCTACTCCCTCGTCGCCGACGACCACATTGCCTCGGGATGGGCAGTCCAGGTCACCCCGGAAGAGCTCGACGTCCAGGTCCCCCAGGGCGCCGTCAAGGCCACGATCGACGGAATCGCCGTACCCCTCGACGGCCAGAATGTGGTGGCCTGGCTCTTCCCCGCCCTCTATGAGGTCGCCACGCCTGCAACAGCCGTTTACCAGGCGCAGTCGACTCGGGTGGACCTGACGGGGGCACATGCGGCTTCAGTGCCCATCAAGGTCAGCCTCCCCGCCCAGCTCACTCCCCAGGCCACCACTTCGGCCCAGGCTGCCGTCGCCGCCCAGATCACGAACTGCCTGGCCGCCACCAGCCTCACCCCGGCCAACTGCCCCAACAACGACATCCCCGCCACCACCAGCCAGGGCGACGCCTACACGAACATCGCCTGGACGGGCCTGGGCGATCCCACCGCCGGCCTCACCGTGACCCTGGGTGCGGCCGGTACGGTCACCGTGGCGGGTTCGATGACCGACGAGGTCACCTACACCGACACCACCTCGGGCGACTCCTTCTTCGGTCCGGTCTCCAACGTCCAGACCGACGGACCGACGAGCGTCTGGTTCAGCTACCCCGTGACCTGGAACGGGACCGCCTGGAGCCTCGGCACCGTCCAGGCTTCCAACACCCCGCCCGCCAACCAGCCTTCGTCATCTGCCTAGCTTTCGGACTGCGAAATGCCGGCGTAGCCGGGAAAAGGGTCCCCTCCTCGCGTACCCCGTTGCGCACGTTCACCTTCGGTGCCGCCGACTATCCCGTCGTCGCGATCTTCGCCAAGTCCTTCAGGAAACCCACCGCCATAGTCGTCGACGGCCAGATCGTCGCCATCGACGACCTCCAACTCACATCACCTACCTACCAGCCTATCGACGGGGTTCTGGTCTCTTGTGGACAGAACGTTCAAGCCGAGCAGACCACTACTATGCTAGACACCCGAATAGTCGATTACTGACATTCGCGGGATATCCCGGTGCGCCGCGGCCCCATGCACGGTTTCTCGATGGCACCCGCAACGAGGAGCTCCAATGTTGGAATGCGCCAACGACGAGCAGGATTTCCGCAGCATGGGTTTCAAGACTTTCTCCAAACCGAAGGTAGCCTGAGATGATGGAACCGGCCGGGATCGTTCTCTACGGGACGACCTGGTGCGGAGACTGCAAGCGTTCCAAGCAGTTCCTGGCGGAGCAGAGGGTCCCGTACACCTTCGTGGACGTTGACACCGATCTCGAAGGCCTGGCTATCGTCGAGTCCCACAACGAGGGCAAGCATGTGATCCCGACCATCGTGTTCCCGGACGGATCGGTCCTCCTCGAACCCTCGAATGCGGAGCTGGCGGCGCAACTCGGCATTCACAGCGTGGCGGCGAAGTCGTTCTACGACCTGGTAGTCGTAGGATCAGGACCCGCCGGCCTTACCGCGGCCCTCTATGCGGCGCGCGAGGGGATATCGACACTCGTCGTCGAACGTGCAGGTATCGGCGGCCAGGCGGGGGTGACGGAGCGTCTCGACAACTTTCCGGGCTTTCCCGAAGGCGTCACCGGTGCCGAGTTCGCGCAACGGTTGCGTACCCAGGCAGAACGCTTCGGTGTCGAGATCATCGCGTCGCAGGACGTGACCTCGATCGTGCCCGAGCCTTCCTGCCTCACGGTGAGCACGTCCGATGGGGGTTACGAGTGCTTCGCAGTGCTCCTAGCAACCGGGTCGACTTACCGCCGGCTGGGCATCCCGGGCGAGGAGGACCACATCGGTGCCGGAGTCCACTTCTGCGCGACCTGTGATGGGCCCTTTTATCGGGATCGGGATGTCGTCGTGATCGGCGGGGGCAACTCGGCGGGAGAGGAGTCCATCTTCCTGGCCAAGTTCGCCCGAAGGGTCACTATCGTGACCAAGGACCCGGCGATGACCGCGAGCCGCACGATCATCGACAAGGTGGAAGCCCATCCTCAGATCTCCGTGATCACGGACGCGACTCCCACCGCCTTCCTGGGTGATGGTTCATTCACCGGTCTACGTTTCTCCAATGCCGCAGGAGAGGAGCGGGAGCTCGGTGCGGACGGGGCATTCGTCTTCATCGGCCTCAGCCCGAATTCGCGGCTGGTCGGAGACCTTGTGGAGCTCGATGGGGCTGGATTCGTCGTTTGCGATGTGGGGATGCAGACGTCGGTACCCGGCATATTCGCGGCCGGTGATGTCCGGTCCGGCTCGACCAAGCAGGCCGCTTCGGCCGCGGGCGAAGGTGCGGCTGCCGCGCTCGCGATCCGGCGATATGTCGAGCCTTTGTCGGCAGGGATGCCATCTCGCTGACGGCGCATGAGGGAAGCTCCGATGCTTAAACATCGCACGGCGAAGGGGCGATGCGGCAGTGGCGGGACCGCGTAGGTGAACCTCACACCGCGCAGCGATACGGCTGGGGCAGAGTTCCGTCGGCCAGGCGGGCTTCGTAGAAGCGCTCGGTGACGAGTTGCTTGGCGCGACCGAGTGACGTTGTCGCCCCCGCCAACCTCATGTCCCGGCTGGAGTCCCCGTCGGCACCGGCCGGGTGCCAGTAGATACCGTCGGCGGTCACGGTCACCTCAGGCACCGTCGTCTCCTCGGCAATTTCGATGCCCTTTTCGGAGTATCCCCGGCGGAGCAATGGCCGGACCATGAACGCGTCGCCGTCGATGCTCAGGTCGGACAGCAACCCACGGAGTTCGTCCACCTCTCCGGCGTTCTCGGCCGTCTCGGTCATTGCGACTCGAACTTGCAAGCCGATGTAGACGAGGAGCTTGATTCCCTCCATGGTCCGCTCCCACGAGCCGTGTCCGCGGTGGGAGTCATGGGTCGCTGGTAGGGATCCGTCGAGCGACGTCTGGACGATGAGCCGGGGATTGTCGGCCAGCTCGCGAAACTTCTCCCACCGCGTGCCGCGGAAGAGCATCGCGTTGGTGAGGAGCACCGTGGGTAGGCGCGCTGATGTGTAGTGGAGGATCTCCACGATCTCGGGATGCAGGAGTGGCTCTCCGCCGGTGAAGTAGACCTCGCGGAAGTCCTCGGATACCGCCTGGTCGACCAGAACTTCGATCTCCGCTCGGCTCAGTATTCGGCGGCGCGCACTAGGCGAGGAACCGACCGCGCAGTAGTCGCAACGCAAGTTGCAATGGAAATTGGTGTAGATCCACAAGCGAGGGGGGAAGAACGGTGTCCCGAAGAGAGGAACGACGGGCCGATCGTCACCATCGAGGATTGAGCGGTCGTCGATCTCGCCCCATGTCCCTCCCGCCGGCTTGAAGCTGACAGGCAGGGTGGAGCGGTAAAGGTGGTAACGGCCGCGGGAACGCTCGGGCGGCGGGAGCACTTCCAGGCAGGTGGTCCACCACCCGGTTTCGATCGTCTCGACGAAAGCCTCGGGCAGTCCGGCGACGCGCATGGACGCGGCCTGGGTGCGCCAGTCGTAGTCGAGCGGCCTCAGTTCGCAGTGCGCGCCATCGCCGTCCAGGTCCACCACCGCGTACCACACCGATGTCCGCCCGTCGTTGGCAGGCTTGCCGATCACCCCGACGTTGACCACCAAGGTCGTGCCGACCTTCCGCTGCCAGGGGAGCCCGCTGTGGCTGCACAGCACCACCTCGGCCCCGCTCGCGTCGACCCGGAGCCGGTGCTCGCCTTCGGGAGCGGATTCCCACCAGAAATCGTTGAGGGCCAGAGGGGAGCCGTGGACCATGTGGACGTCGTGCCCACCTATGTATTCGCGATGCTCAGTCGGTAACATCCCCATCCAGGCAGCGAACTCCCGTCTTGTGTGGGCAAGTGTGTAGTCGTAGATCAGTTGGGCGAACTCGTTATCGTGGGGATCGCGGTAACCGCACCCGCAGTCAGGATCGCCGCGCGCGATGGCGACGTCGTAGTTGCCAGCTATGCATTTGATCTCCTCGTCGATCAGGATGGGCCAGAGCTCGTCGATCTCGGCACCGAATCCGCCGAGGTCTCCCAGGCAGTAGAGACGCTCGCAACCTCGGCTCCGTGCGTCGTCGGCAAAGGCGCGAAGCGCGTAGGGATTTCCGTACGGCCCCCCGCAGACGCCGATCCTCATCCCGGAATCCCCGAAGGATCGCGCCCGATTGGCTGGAGAGTCTCGCTCACGTGGCGGCCTCGACGGACAGCTCTCGGCGGGAGCGTACCGCTGCCACGACCTCCAAGGGCTTGCGGGCGGCCTCGATCCCTCCCCGCCAGCTGAAGACGCCGATGGCGACGACCCCGACCAGCCAGAAACCGACGACTAAGAGATAGGAAGCGGTGGCACCGAGGTGCGTGGCGATGGAGGGAAGGGCGAGAGTCCCGACGATGGCGCCGACGCGCCCCACTGCGACGGACATCCCCACTCCCACTCCGCGCAGATGGGTCGGGAACAGCTCGGTAAACGTCGGATAGGCCGAGGTCCACGCGGCGGTCGCCAGACCGTTGGCGACGATGAATGCAGCGGTCACCAGCCCGGCGCTCCGCGTCGATGTCGCCAGGGCCAGCAGTCCCACGCCAGCGGCCGAGGCTGCGTAGAAGATCGCGACGGTCTTCTTGCGTCCCAGGCCGTCGAAGACACTTGTCATCACCAGCCCACCGATCAGGCCTCCGACGTTGCCAAGGATGTAGAAGAAGGGAATCGCCCTGTCGGAGATATGAACCTCATGCAGGACGACCACCGAGAGTAGGGCGAATATTCCGTAGTAACCGAAAGCCTCGGCGAGGTCGAGCAGCGAGCCGAGCGCGAGGCGGCCGGGATAGCGGCGGACTAGCTCGCCGATGCCCTGGACGAGGCCTGGGGCAGCCCGATCGTGGCTCTGCGCTAGGCAATCAGGACCGGGCAAGCCGCTGGCGTCTTCGAGAGATCGGAGGATCGCCTCGGCCTCTACGTCACGCCCACGCGAGACCAGCCATCGCGGCGACTCGGGGATGCGACGGCGGAAATAGAGTACGACGAGGGCGATGAGCCCACCGAGCACGAACATGTAGCGCCACGAGACGGTATCGGAGAGCCCCAGTGTGTCGAGTACGAAGTAGGCGAGCAGGGCCGCGACGATCGCCCCTGCGGGCCAGAAGTTCATCACCACCGCGTTGGCCCTCCCTCGGACACGCGCCGGCATGAACTCGGCGATCGCCGCGTTGACGATGGAATACTCCGCTCCGACACCCAGGGCCGCCAGGAAGCGGAACACGTAGACGGAGCCGAGGTCTGGGCTCATCCCGGTAACGATCGTGAATCCCGCGTACCACAGGAGCGTCGCGACGAAGAGCCGGCGCCGACCGAAGCGATCGGCAAGCCTCCCACCGGCGAGAGCTCCGATCAGTATGCCACCGAGCCAGACCGCCAGTATCGCGTCCCGCTCGAACACGGTTGCGTGGAAATGATCGCCAAGCGGCCCCACCGACGACGAGAACATCTGCACCTCGAAGGAGTCGAAGAGCCATCCTGCTCCCAAAGCCACCAGGATCACCGTGTGCAATCGATTCCAGCTCAGCCTGTCGAGCCGGGCACCGACGACGGCGGGGGTGTTAGCTGCTGTCACGTGGTCGCTTTCCTTCTGGGCGAGTCGGTTCACGCAGGTGTCATGAGGAGGGACCGACCGGACCTGTGCGTGAAACCCGCTTGATCCCGCGCTTGTTCCAGAAAATGTGCGGACCGCGCTCGTAGGACCGGCGGATCGATTCGGCATCGACGCCTGCGAAATACAGCAGCTTCAGGTACTGCATGAAGGCAATCATCCGCCAGGTTCCGTGCTCGACTATGCGGCGTGACGAAGCGGTCGAGGTCGCCGGGAGCATGACGAGGCGGCCAGCACGGCTGAGGCGGCGCGACATCTCCATGTCCTCGAATAGAACCATGTCGGGAAAGCCGCCCAAGGCATCGAAGGCCGATCGGCGGACGAACATCGCCTGGTCGCCGAAGATCCACTGGAGCCTCTTCGCCCTCTGGTTGGAGCTCCATGCGAGGTAGTCGAGCCCGATGCTGCGCCGGTCGAACCGGAGTTTCAGGCCCCCGCCGACCACGTCCGGATCCGACATGGTGTCACGGATCTGTCCGAGGGCCGCCGGATCGATCTCGGTGTCGGCGTGGACGAACCAGAGGACCTCCCCACGGCATTCCTCGGTGCCACGGTTCATCTGTCGGCCGCGACCGGGTTCGCTCGTGACCACCTTGGCCTGCAGGGCGGCGATGTCTGTTGTCGCGTCGCTGCTGCCCCCGTCGACCACCACCAGGTCGCAATCGGGGAAGTCACGGGTCAGGCGGGCAAGCGCGTCACCGATCAACTCTTCTTCATTGAGGACCGGCACCACGATCCCGACCTTCACGGCACCGCTACCGCGCGCCGGGCGAGTGCCCATTGGAGTATTCCTGCCACGTCGCAGGGCAAGGCGGGATCGTCTGCGAGCGTTTCGGCATCGGCCTCGGTGTCGAGATCGGAAAGTGGTGGGAGAAACCCCACGGTGAGCCCGTGTAGTCGCGCCATGTCGAGACTTGCGCGGAGAACTTCCGGCCCTCCCCACAATGCGGGGTCGATGGAGAAGAGGGCCGGCGTCCGACGAGCGAGACCAACCAGGTAATAGCCACCGTCGTGCGCTGGTCCGAAAACGCAGTCGCACCCGTCCTGAAGCTTCCAGAGAGCTTCGCCCACCAGGGATGGCGTCAGTGTCGGGACGTCGGTGCCAATAATCACTAGCGGATCAGGTCGCACATCGAAGATACGCCGGCTCGCGTTCGACATACGCTCTCCCAACTGGTCGCCCTCCTGTGGGATGAAGGACGCGGTCGAACCGACCAGCGGCTCCACGAGAGCTCGCTCGTCCCACGGTTCGACCGCGACGAACGACGAACCCGGTGTAATCGAAACTGCGATCTGCACCGCGCGGGCGAGGAGGCGCTTGTGGAGGGCGGCGCAACCTTGCGCGCCGAGCAGTGGGGCGAGACGCGTCTTGACGCGGCCGGCGATCGGCGCCTTGGCCATGACGAGGACCGACCCAGGGGTCGGAGACTGCGAAGGCATATCGAGGACCGACCCAGGGGCCGGAGACTGCGAAGGAATTACGAGGTCGTAATCGGCAATCGCGGCTACAGGCGGGGACATCACGGGTCGAAGCGGTAGACGAACCCCGCCGGTTCCACGTCGGCCAGCAAGGAAATCGCGTTTTCTACGAGCGTGGCGAATACCCCGGTCGACTCGGCGAGCCGGACGTCGAGGTCGCCGACCGGCTGAGCATCTGCACCCACCCCATTCGCATAGTCGGTGACAAAGCCGACGAGACAGAAGGGAAGCTCAGCCTCACCGGCCAGGACCGCCTCCGGACCTGCCGTCTGGCTCACTGCACAGACACCGGCCGCCGCCAGCGCTGCGATCTCCGCTCGGGTGTTGAAGCGCGGTCCATCGACGTGGCCGTAGCAGCCGTTCTCCCGCATATCGAGTCCGAGGGCTCGACCTGCCTCGATCAGGGGTACCCGCAGGGACTCGCTGAAGGGGGAGTCGAAGATCCAATGCCCGCGCCCGGCAACGCCTGGCCGATCATGGAAGGTGCACAGTGATCCGTCGGGAAGCCGGTTGGAGGCAAAGTAGAGATCGTCGAAGACGATCACCGACGAAAGGGCGACACCGGGGTCTACCGCCCCGCACGCGGTGGTGGAGATCACGGTGTCCACCCCGGCGTCGACGAGAGCCTGCATGTTTGCGCGATGTTCGACGTGGTTGGAGAGCCGCGAGTGCCCCCTGCCGTGGCGGGCGATATGCACCACCTCGCAACCCGCGATGTGACCGCTCACAACCTCGACGGATCCGAATGCGGTCTGTCGGGACTCCGGAACGGCATTCGCGATCCCGGGCCATACGTGGTTCCCTGAGCCCGATATGAGGCCCAGCTTCATAGGCCGGCATCCAATGGAGCAGGCTCCGCCACTGGCGGCACCTGCGGCACATCCGCCTCATCGGTTGGCGCGGATACGCGTGGTCTTCGCGACGGCATCGGCAGCAACTGTGCCAGCTGTGCATTCTCGGCCGGGTCGAGAACGGCGTGCTGCACGCAGGCGGGGACCAGCTCGCCGGTTTCGGGATGGGCCATCGCGTAAAAACAGGCCTGAAGTCTCTCCTGCGCCTCGGCGACGGCCGGATCGTTGCTCACCTCACCACGCTGCATCAGTTCCCACGCGGGGGCGACGTGATCGGCGTGAATGAAGCGGTGCATGACAAAGGTCATCGGGATGAAATCGCCGTTCCAGATGGCACGAATGACCGAGGTGACACCGCCTGCCTTACGGATTCTCCTGCCTATCCAGCCTGCAGCCGTAGCCAAGAGATGCGGGTGGGCTGCCAGCACTCGAGCCAGGCGCATCGCCAGCAGTGGGAGGGGTGCGCCCCAGTGGACCCCTCCGAGGTAGCGATAGAAGGCATCACGGTTCGCCATATCACGGCGATCTTCCGGATCAAGGACCGGGAACCATCGCTTGCCCAGGTAGTAGCCCACAGCGGTGCGATTGCAGCGCACGTCGCCGGTCTGGAAAAGGTCGTAGGGGAGGCGGCTTCCGGCCCCCTCTTCGATCTTCGCCCAGACCTCATCGGCACCGAGACGACCGTAGTCTTCCTTCCAACGCCGATGGTCTCCGACGAAGGCGGCGGGCTGGAAGGACATCATGCCGAAGCCCATAGCGTGGGCGTCACGTACGACCTGGGGTATGGCGGCGACGTTCGCCGGGGTCACCGTCATGTTGTGCGCGAGGAAGTACCGGACTCTGTGGTCACGCCGCAACCGGCGGAACATGTCGCAGAACTGCAAGCGATACGGATTGAGATCTTCCTCACTTTCGGCACGACGAAGGCCGCGGCGACCCGTCATTAGTGTGTCGAAATGACCGGCGAAGGACAGGCGCGTGAAGCGGCGCTTGCCGTCGCGACCGAGGGCTACCTTTTCCAGGTACTCGTAGTCGAAATCACCATGGGAAAAGCTCATCGGTTCACGCCCGTGACGCCGCATAGAAGCAAGGGCGGCGGCATGCGAGTCGGGGTCGAGCAGGCTCACCTCCCCTCCGATCAGCTGGGCGTGTGCATGGGGACCGCGGACATTGCGCGCCAGTGTCATCTGCCGTTCTACCTCTGCGACGGTGTGCGCGCCGTCGACGCGAACCCGGTTGGCATCGCGGGAGTGGTAGCAGGGAGTGCACACGAAGTTGCAGCGGGGAAAGACCCCATGGGTCCCCTCGCACCCCACCGCCATCCGCCCCAGTGTCTGTGAGGCGGTCTTGACGTGGTTGGGAAGCTCCTCCCACCGTCGTGCCAGGGCTTCGGTGGTTTCGGGGTCCACCGGGCGGGTGACCCGTTCGATCCGGCGGAGGTTCGCGACAATGCTGTCGAAGGCCCTCACAGCGACCGCCCTTTGCCGAATCGACCTGCGGTGAACGCGCGGCGTCCGTCGACCTCCATGAAGAACTGTGCGGCTGCTTGGCGGATCGCCGTCGACCAGCTCGGATACGCGTGCACCGCCTGGGCGAGCCGACCGGTGAACATCCCCGTCCGTACGGCGAGGGACACCTCGTGGATCATCTCCCCTGCTCGGGGGGCCACCACGGTGGCGCCGACGATCCTCCCCCCACCGAGGCCGCGCAGGAGATTGCGCGGAGCGGCGATGAGCTTGACGAAGCCCTCGGTCCGACCCGCCGCCACCGCTCGGTCCACCGATGCCATGGGGAGGAACGCGACACGCGAGCCGGGGGGAGCGTCCGCTTCGGACACTCCCACACGTGCAACTTCCGGGTTGGTAAATGTGACCCAGGGGATGGCCGATGTGTCGAACGACGACCTGCCCAGCCTCCCAAAGGCGTTGCGCACCGCCAGACGTCCCATCTCGTCGGCCGCATGGGTGAAAAGCATCCATCCCGTCACGTCGCCGATCGCGTAGGTCCCAGGCGCGCTGGTTGCCAGATAGCGATCCGTGGCGATGTAACCTCGATCGTCCAGACGGACACCTCCTGTCTCCGCGTCGAGGCCCTGCGTCGATGGCCGGCGACCCACAGCTATGAGGATCTTCTCGGCGCTGTGAACGGTATCACCGTTGACCTCGATGCGCACGCCGCTGCGGTCACCTCCCCCCGACACCGCGGTGACCTTGGCGGAGAGGTGCAACTTCACTCCTTCGGCGGACAGGAAGTCTGCGAGGACCTGGCTCGCCTCCGGCTCCTCGCGGGGAAGGAGGCGTTCCGCGGCTTCGAAGATCGAGACCTCGGCTCCGAAGCGGCGGAAGGTCTGTGCCAGTTCACACCCGATGGCCCCACCGCCGAGCACGGCGAGCGAGGAGGGCAGCGACGCCAGATCGAAGACGTTCTCGTTGGTGAGATGGGGCACTGAATCGAGGCCGGGAACCGGGGGAATCACCGGCGATGAGCCAGTCGCGATGACGAACCGTCGCGCGCTGATCGACGAGCCGCCCGCATCGACGGTGCGCGGTGCGACGAAACGCGCACGGGCTTGGACGATCTCGATCCCTTCGCCGCGGAGGACATCGGCGCTCTCGGCGTCTGCGATGGCATCGACCACCGCCCGCATTGTCGCCACCGCGTCGGTGAAGCTGCGACCCTGCTCGGCCGCCTCGATGAGAGCCTTCGAAGGCACGCATCCGGTGAAGGTGCAGTCACCACCGACTGGTCCGTCCTGGACGAGGACGGTCGCAATCCGGCGCCGGGCTCCGGCCCGTGCGGCCGAGATACCACCCGCACCACCACCGAGGACGGCGAGGTCGAAACGCCTAGTCTCGAATCGATGTACCGGTGGGCGCGGCGAGGCCTCAGACACCATTTTCTCGAATCTCTCCGGGCGTTGCGTTTCCGACCGCGAGGGCTTCTCCGAAGCGTCGCAGCCGATCGAGGGTATCGGGATCGACAGGACGCTCTTTGCGTCTCAGGGCTGCCTTGATCTCCGAGTACACCGACGCCTCCAGGCCGCATCGCCGGCATTCCTCCAGATGTAAAGCCACGCGACGGGACGAGACCTCGTCGAGATGGCCGTCCAGGTATTCCTGAAGGACCCGCATCGTCTTGAGACAGCGCATTCTGCTCGTCGCTTGGCGGAAGATACTCATTACATGCTCCTCTTGGGTGCGAGACCTGCGGCGGTGAGACGCTGACGCATGCGCGCCCGTGCGCGGTGCAATCGGCTCATGATCGTCCCCACCGGGACGCCCAAGGCTTCGGCCGCCTCTGCGTAGGACAAACCGTCGATGTCGACCAACTCGACCACTGCGCGGTGATCCTCGGGGATCATGCTCAGGCACTCGCCGACCACAGTGTCGAACTCCTTGCCAATCACGATCGCGTCGGGCGCCTCGGAATCGAGAGACGGCTCGACCTGTGCTTCCCGCTCGGCCTGGTCGGCATCGTGCAAAAGCTGGGGACGCCGCCGCCGGTGTCTCTTCGCTTCGGTGTTGCGCAGGATGGTGAGCAGCCACGCGCGCGGATAGCGACCGTCGAAGCGATCGATCGCCCTAAAGGCGTTGAGCAGGGTCTCCTGAACCAGGTCTTCGGCGTCGGCGCTGTTGCGGGTGATCGACAGCGCCACCCGGGCCAGGACCTCGACCTCCGGAAGGACGTAGTTGGCAAAGGCGGCGTGGGCGATGTCGATTTCGGGGCCTTCTACCACTGGGTACTGAAACCCCCGAGCTCTCTCGCGCATTCCAACTCGGAATGTACAGACCGGCGAGCGGATTCCACACATGATGACCAGGCGTGAGCACAGGTCGATGAGGTCCAAGGTCGAGGCCTACTTGGACGGAGAAGCCGACGCGCCCCAGGCCATGGCCGTCCTGCGCCATCTCGACCAGTGCTGGGACTGCAGCGAGGAGGCCCAATGGCTCATCCTCGTCAAAGCAGCGGTCAGGCGCTGGGGCTCCCGGCGTCCCGCTGACCTCGCCGCCGTCCGCCTCGCCCGACTCGCGCGTGACATGCTCGCCTCCTTGTGACGAGCGATCCCCGAGAAAAGGTGGCGTGGAGAGAGTACATCGAGGCTTTCCACTCCCACCGCCCCGGTATCACCGAAGCCGTCCTCGCCAGCGCGCGAGATTCCGAGGCGAGCTCCCCGTACCAGTGGGTGGCGGGCGCGCTGCCCGGAGAGGGGCCGGTTCTCGACCTGGCCTGCGGCAGCGGACCTATGCTCGCCACAGAGTCCGCGGGGCGGTTCATCGGTATCGACCGGTCGGAGGCCGAGTTGGCTCGGGCGTCACAGCAGGGCCATTCTCCCCTCGTTCGCGGTGATGCGGAATTGCTGCCCTTCGAGACATCCCGCTTCGTCGCGGTTGCGTGCTCCATGGCGTTGATGGTCGTCGAATCTCCAGAGGTCGTCCTCGCCGAGATTCGCCGTGTGCTGGATCCGGACGGCAGTGCTACCTTCCTGCTGCCGGGTTCGCTGCCCTTGAGCGCACGGGACATCGTCCGTTACGCGCATCTAATGAGGGCATTGCGGGTACCGAGGCCGGTCTATCCCAACAGAGTTCACGTTCTCGGACTCCGGAGGACCTTACGAAGTGGAGGTTTCCAGGTTCGAGACGATTCGCGTCGCCGGTTCTCCTATGCCTTCGAAGATTCCCGCGCGACGCGACTCTTCGTCGAGTCACTGTACGCGCCTGGGTGCCCAAGTGATCGAATGGACGAGGCACAGCGAGTCGCATCCCGATGGATCGGGAGTGATATCGGGATACCCCTGCGGCGGGTCGTCTGCGGGAGGTCGGAGGAATAGTCCTCCAGGCGCCCGGGTTTCCGTATCAGAACGGAAGCAGTGTCCGGAATTGCGAGATAGGGAGGTGTCCGCCCGTATGGACCTCGAATATGAAACTACGCCTGCGGTCCCCAAGTTGATCCGCTTTGTGGGGGTGTATGCCGCTGACGGGGGCTTGCGCGGCGAATTGTCTTACCTGGTCGGCTCGCGTCTGGGGCGCACCCATTGTGCGCTTTGCGAGATCACTCATGGCGCGCTCTCCGAGTCCAAGAAGTGGAAGACCTGTCGCGCTGCCATGCCGGTTCCTTTCGACACCTTCCATCGCAACGACCAGCCTGCAGCAGTGCAGGAGGCCTCGGGAGGTGAGGCACCCGTAGTGGTGGCAGAGACGTCGGAGGGATACCGTCTTCTCCTCTCCCCACCGGAACTCGATGCCTGCCT
This sequence comes from Actinomycetes bacterium, assembly GCA_021817065.1. Taxonomy (GTDB): domain Bacteria; phylum Actinomycetota; class Acidimicrobiia; order Acidimicrobiales; family JAKAVM01; genus JAKAWH01. The sequence goes on along the minus strand of JAKAWH010000028.1, from coordinate 2,184 downwards.
TGGTTCGGTCGAGGCTCTCGGCGAGGCTCTCGAAGAGGCGGTCGCCGGTGCGGGGATTCGCTGGCCTTCGGTGGTCACCTCGATGACCGAGGTACCCGGGGCCGCGACCCCATGATCTCGCGATGAGCCTCGAGTCGACCATCCCGGTCACCGTCTATTGGCGACCGGGATGTTCTTACTGTGCGCGGCTCCGGCGCGATTTGCGTCGCATGGGGTTGGTCACGACCGAGGTGAACATCTGGGAGGACTCAGCGGCCGCGACGCGTTTACGGGCAATTGCCGATGGAAACGAGACGGTCCCCACGGTGGTCGTGGGTGACCGGGCTTTGGTCAACCCTCCTGTGGCGGCAGTGGTCGAGGCGGTCAGAGCCGATGCGCGCACTCGTCGTCATGGCGAGCCATTACATAGAGGCATCGGAGAAAACGCGGGCGTCACGGTTTCCAGCGCACATCTGACAGAACTGAGTTCCCACCTCGGCGCTCGCCGGCGCCAATGAAGACATGCAGCTCCCGCCATCGGCCGGCGCAGCATCGCGTTCAGGAATCGCGGCGGAGATGTGCCCCGCGATTACTCTGCGCCCACCAGTAAACCGTCGCCCACAGCGCGTACGCGACGCTGATGGCCGCATACATGAGGGCAGTGCTGCTCTGGCCGTACATCCCCCAGTACAGGAGCCCTCCTGCCCCGAGCGCGACAAGCCCGGCGAGGGTGCGACGCGTTGCCAGGCTGGCGGTGACGAGAACCACCGACACGACGAGTATCTCGGGACCGAAGCGAAGGAGGAACTCTTCAAGACCAGTGTGGTGCGCGCCGGACGAGGCTCCCGACCCGCCCATCCCCGCCATACCCGCGGCCCCTGATGCCGCCCCGGCTCCGACAGCCCCCACCAGGGGAACGATCATCGCCACCGAGCAGGCAATGCTGCCGCAGGTGCCGGCCAGCGCGGCGATCCTGCCGGACCAAGGGAGAGTGGAGGGATGGGCATCGCCCGAGCAGTCGCTGCAGGCCAACGCCGACCTTTCTGTCGTGCTGCTACATCTTTGGTCACGCATGGCCACCGAGTACCACATCCCACATCGCACCGAAACCGAAGGCGACCGCCACCATCCCCACCATCGCTGCCGTTTTCGCTGTCCACACCCACGCTTTCAGGCGCGAGGGGCGGAGCATCCCGGCTGCCTGAAGCGCGGAGCGCCCCAGGAACCGGGCGATGTCATCGGCAAGCCCCTGGCTGAGTCTGGCGCCGAAGGAGTTGGCCAGTACCAGAGACACCGAAGTGATCATGGCGACCATTGCCCATACCGGTCCGACCACCCCAGCCACCGCGAGCGGGACACCGATCCCATTGAGCCCAAAGGCGAGGGTGAGATTCTGCACGGTCTTGGAAAAGCTGGCGACCCCGATATCCCGGGCGTCGGCAACCGCCTCCAGACCGGCCCCCACGACAACGATGTCAGCCGCCTCGATCGCGATGTCGGTCCCACTTCCCATCGCCATACCGATGTCGGCCTGGGCGAGCGCGGGCGCGTCGTTGATCCCGTCGCCGACCATGAGGACCCGGTGTCCTTCACCTTGCAGGGCGCGCACCACCTCGGCCTTTTCGTGGGGGAGCATCGAGGCGCGCACGTTACCGATGCCGACCTTCTCGGCAACCGCGCGGGCAGTGTGCTCGTTGTCACCGGTCACCATCACACAGTCGATCCCGTGGCGGCGCAGCCGGCACACGACATGGGCGGCATCGGAGCGCACCGAGTCGGCGATGCCGACCAATCCGACGAGATACCCTCGGTAGCCAACCGCGATCACGGTCTGGGCCTCCTTCTCCATAATGGCGCGTTCAACTTCCAGCTCACCGATGTCAATACCGGCGGAGGTGAGCCAGTCCGGTTTGCCGACATGCACTCGGGCGCCGTCGAGGACAGCCAGCACCCCCTTTCCGGTCTCCGAAAAGAATTCTTCCGGGTCAGCCAGCTCCAGGGACCGCTCATCGGTCGCAGCGACAATCGCCCTGCCGAGGGGGTGCTCCGAGTAGACCTCGACCGACGCGGCCAACCGGAGAAGTTCGGTCTCGCTATGCCCGGCAACCGTTGCGAGAGCGACCACCACAGGCCTGCCCTCGCTCAAGGTTCCGGTCTTGTCGAAAACCGCCACGTCGATCTGGCGGAATACCTGAAAAGCCTCGC
>JAKAWH010000139.1 GCA_021817065.1 Actinomycetes bacterium | reverse complement strand
CTCGTGCTGGCCGATGATCCTCTTGTGCAGCTCGTCCTCCATACGGAGCAGCTTGGCGGTCTCCTCTTCGGTGAGCTTGTAGACCGGGATCCCCGTCCAGTTGGAGAGCACCTCCGCAATGACCTCTTCATCCACGATGTCGAAAAGATCTACGCCGTCCTCGCGCCATTCTGCCGCCAGGGCGTCGCGGCGCTCCCGCAACTCGCGCTCCTGCTCCCCAAGGCGCTGGGCGGAATCGGCATCACCCTTGGCGATCGCCGCATCCTTGTCCTTGACCACCTCGGCCAGGTCGGCCTCGACCTTGCGAAAATCGGGAGGGGTCGACATGCGGCGGATCCGCAGCCGGCTTCCTGCCTCGTCGATCAGGTCGATCGCCTTGTCGGGTAGGTAGCGGTCAGCGATATACCGATCGGCCAGGTTGGCAGCCGCCACGATCGCCTGGTCGGTGATGGTCACCTGGTGGTGGGTCTCGTAGCGGTCACGCAGGCCGCGCAGGATCTCGATTGTATGGGAGAGCGAGGGCTCTTCCACCTTGATCGGTTGGAACCGCCGCTCCAGCGCGGCGTCCTTCTCCAGATGCTTGCGGTACTCGTCGAGCGTGGTCGCACCAATGGTCTGGAGCTCACCACGAGCCAGCATCGGCTTCAGGATCGATGCGGCATCGATCGCGCCCTCTGCCGCGCCCGCGCCCACCAGAGTGTGAAGCTCGTCGATGAAAAGAATGATGTCGCCGCGCGACTTGATCTCCTTGAGAACCTTCTTGAGGCGCTCTTCGAAATCCCCCCGGTAGCGGCTTCCCGCCACCAAGGCCCCGAGGTCGAGAGTGTAGAGCTGCTTGCCCTTGAGGGTGTCGGGAACGTCGTCGCCCACGATCCGCTGGGAGAGACCCTCGACGATGGCCGTCTTGCCCACCCCAGGCTCTCCGATGAGCACCGGGTTGTTCTTGGTGCGGCGAGAGAGCACCTGCATCACCCGCTCCATCTCCCGCTCCCGTCCGATGACCGGATCGAGCTTGTGATCCCGCGCCAGAGCGGTCAGGTTACGGCCGAACTGGTCGAGGACCGGCGAGCCCGAGGGAACCTCCTGGCCCGACCCCCCCGAGACGCCTGCAGTCTCCTTGCGCGGATATCCGGACATCATCGACACGACCTGCTGCCGAACGCGCTGAAGGTCGGCTCCTAGGCTCTGAAGGACCTGGGCGGCCACCCCCTCGCCCTCGCGCACCAGACCGAGAAGCATATGCTCGGTTCCGATGTAGTTGTGCCCGAGCTGCAGCGCCTCGCGCAGGGACAACTCCAGAACCTTCTTCGCACGCGGGGTAAAAGGCGGCGAGCCGGTGGTCGAGGAACTGGCTGGCCCTATGGTCTCCTCGACCTTCTCCCGCACCGCTTCCAGCGTCACCCCCATGTGCTGGAGAGCCTTGGCGGCCACCCCCTCGCCCTCGTGAATCAGCCCCAGGAGGATGTGCTCGGTACCGATGAAGTTATGGTTGAGCAGCCTCGCCTCCTCCTGTGCAAGCACAAGGACTCTGCGTGCTCTGTCCGTGAATCTCTCGAACACTTGGCTGCCTTCCCTCTGTGACTTTCTCTAGAAAAGGGAAACGCCCTGGCTGGCAGGGTCTTCCCCTCCTGATCTCGATTTTCTGTCCAAGCTAGGTCCTTACCCTGGCCAGTCTAGCGGCCGAACCTTCCGAAGTCGGTACGGCCATCGGTCCCATTTTCACTCCATCGGCATTTTGGCCTATCGTCCTAAATCAAGTGAACGCTATTGACGTGCTCCAGCTTCCCGAGCTTCGGCCCTCGCTGGAACGGCTGGAGGTGCTCCTGGCCCGTTCGGCTGGGGCAGACGACCCTTTTCTGACCGAGGTGGCCGGCCACCTCATCTCTGCTGGCGGCAAGCGACTCCGGCCGTGCCTGACCATCGCGTCCGCCCTGGCGGGAGGGGGGGAAGTGACCGAAGAAGTACTGCTCGGAGGGGTCGCGGTAGAGCTGGTTCACCTGGCTTCCCTCTACCACGACGACGTCATGGACGAGGCGACCGCCCGGCGGGGGGTACCTTCGGTCAACGCCCGGTGGGGGAACAACGTGGCGGTGGTCTCGGGGGACTTCCTGCTGGCCCGGGCTGCCGGCATCGCCGCCCGCCTGGGGACCGAGGTGGCCGTCCTGTTGGCGGACACCCTGGCCGCCCTCTGCGAGGGGCAGGTGATCGAGTGCCAGGCTCTTTTCGACGTGGAGCGCACCGAAGAAGCCTATTTCGCGGCCGTACGAGGCAAGACGGCGGCCCTGATGGCTACCTCTTGCCGGATCGGGGCCATCGTCGCCGGACACGGTCCCGACGAGACGGAGGCGCTAACCCGCTACGGGATGAGCTTCGGCATGGCTTTTCAGGTCCTCGACGATGTGCTCGACGTAGTGGGAGACGAGGAGGAGATCGGTAAGCTCACTGGCCAGGATCTCGCCGAGGGGATCTATACCCTCCCCGCCCTGCGGGCCCTTACCGACCGCACGATCGGCCCGGAGCTCCGGGGCCTCCTGGGAAATCGCCTAGACGACGCCGATCGGGCGAAGGCACGAAGCATGGTGGCCTCCACCAAGGGCGTCGTAGCAGCAATCGATTCGGCGCGCGAATTCATGGCCTCGGCAGCAGCCGAGGTCGAGACGATGCCCTGCCCCGACGTCGGGGCCGCCCTGGCCCGGTTGAGCGCCGAAATGAGCGGATCGGTGATCGTCCCGGCCGCCTGAGCCCTATTTGTCGCCCGACGCCGGTTCGCTCGGCGGGCCCGGCCCCGAAGAACTACGCCTCCGGGCGGAGCGTGGACTCTACTTGTCGCCCCCCGCCTCCGGGCGGAGCGTGGGGAAGGCAATCACCTCCCTGATGTTGCCGGCGTCGGCCAGCAGCATCACCAGGCGGTCGATGCCCAGGCCAAGTCCCATGGTGGGCGGGAGGCCATAGTCGAGGGCACGCAAGTAGTCCTCGTCGACCGCCATTGCCTCCTCATCCCCCTGGTCGTGCAGGAGCGCTTGCCGCTCGAACCGGACGCGCTGGTCGTCCGGGTCGCACAGCTCGGAGAAAGCGTTGACCAGTTCCCTCCCTGCCACGATCGCCTCGAACCTCTCGGTGAGGCCAGGCTTCGAGCGGTGCGGCCTAGCCAAAGGTGAGATCTCCAAGGGGAAGTCGGTCACGATGAGGGGGTCCCACATGGACGGCTCGCAAGCCTTCTCGAAAAGTTCGGCGATGAGTTTGCCGGTGCCCCACGATTCGTCCGCCTCGATCCCGTGCCGGGCAGCCAGCTCCACGAGGACCGAGCGCTCGGTGTCGACGGACAGTTGCTCCCCCACCGCTTCCGACACCAGCTCGCTCATCGACGCCCGCCGCCACGGCGGAGTGAGATCGAGAGGGCGGCCTTGGTACTCCAGCGATGCGGTACCGAGTAGAGCGACGGCGACCCCGGACACCATCTCCTCGGTGAGCCGGATGCCTTCCTCGTAGTCGGCATAGGCCTGGTACAGCTCCAGCATGGTGAACTCGGGATTATGTCGTGGTGAGATGCCTTCGTTGCGGAAGACACGTCCGATCTCGAACACCTTTTCGAAACCGCCGACCACAAGGCGCTTCAAGTAGAGCTCCGGAGCGATTCGGAGGTACAACTCCATGTCGAGTGCATTGTGGTGGGTAATAAAGGGTTTGGCAGTCGCCCCGCCGGGAATCGGGTGCAGCACTGGTGTCTCCACTTCCATGAAGCCGTGGCTGTCGAGATACCGCCTCATCCACGCTATGGTCTGCGACCGCAGCATCAGCGCCCGCCGGGCGGTCTCGTTCGACCACAGGTCGACATAGCGCTGGCGGAAACGGGTGTCGGGATCGGTGATCCCCCGCCACTTGTCCCCGAACCCACGCCGTGCTTCTGCGAGCAATACCCAGGAGGAGACCTTGACGGACAGCTCGCCCTTCTTGGTGGTCACCACCTGGCCGGTGGCACCCACCCAGTCGCCGAGGGACAGTTTGGCGAATCCCTCGAAACCCTCGGTCAGATTGACGAGTGCGAAAAGTTGAATGCTTCCCGATGAGTCGGTGAGGGTGGCAAAAGCCAGCTTGCCCTGAGGACGCACCAGCATTAGCCGTCCGGCCACCGATACTTCGATTCCGGTCTCGGCTCCCGGCTCGAGTCCGGCGAAGCGATCCCGGAGGTCCGCGGCCCTATCGCGCCGGTCGAACGAGTACGGAAAGATCCTCCCCGGCGCGGAGGCCTGGGACGGGTCCAGCTTCAGGTCCGGCGCGGGAGCCAGGGGCGGATCTACCTCGCTCATCCGCCGGCGTTCCGCTCGAAGATGATCCGCAGCCCGTGCAAAGTGAGCCAGGGATCCTTGTGGTGGTCGATGGACAGGTGGGGCGAGATGACGTCTGCCAACCCGCCGGTGAGCACGACGGTCGACGCCCCCATCTCCTCCTCCAATTTGGCGCACAGTCCTTCGGCTTGGGCGGCAAAGCCGTACACCGCTCCGGATTGGATCGACTCCACGGTGTTCTTGCCGATTACCCTCCGGGGCTCGATCATCTCCACCCGGCGGAGAGCCGCCGCCTGGGCGAAGAGGGCGTCCATCGACACCTCGACCCCGGGGACGATGGCGCCTCCGAGATACGCGCCTGCGCCCGAGATGCAGTCGAATGTGGTGGCGGTTCCGAAGTCGACCACGATGGTTGGTCCACCGTACGCATCAAAGGCTCCCACCGCGTTGGCGATGCGATCGGCGCCGACTTCGCGGGGGTCGTCGTAAAGGATGGACATTCCCGTCCGGACTCCCGGCTCCAGGATCACCGAGTCGACGTCATACCAGCGAGCGCACATCTCCCGCATAGCTGCGGTGAGCCGCGGGACCGTCGACGAAACGGCGATCCCGCCCACATCGACGGCCGGTACCACTCCCTCGAGGCCGAGAAGCTCGGAGATGATCAGTGCAAGCTCGTCGGCAGTCCTTTCGGCGACCGTGGCGATTCGCCAATGAAAAGCAAGGTCAGGACGCGGCCCGTCCGCTGCCGCTGGTGGGTCGGGGAACATTCCGAATACCGTTTGGGTGTTTCCGATGTCGATGGCGAGCAGCATGGTCAGGCTTCCCTGATCGAATCGATGGCAGATTGGACGACAGCTAGCAGCATGGTCAGGCTTCCATGTCCAGCCCGATGTCGAGGATCAGAGCCGAATGGGTGATACGTCCCACCGAGATGTAGTCAGCACCCGCCCTGGCGTACGCGGCCACTGTGTCGATGGTCACCCCTCCGGACACCTCGACGAGGACACCGGCCTCGTGGGCAGGCTTCACGCACTCCCGCACCTGGGCGGGGGACATGTTGTCCAGCAGGACCAGGGGTGCTCCCGCCTTCACCGACTCGGCGACCTGTTCGGGAGTGTCGCACTCGACCTGGAGCGGGATGCCGGGCCACTCGGCGAGAGCGCGGGCCACCGCATCGGCGATGGCAATGCCGGTCAGATGGTTGTCCTTGACCAGGATCCCAGCGGAAAGATCCGAGCGGTGGTTGATCCCGCCCCCGGCGCGCACCGCCGCCTTTTCCAGAGCCCGGAGACCCGGAGTGGTCTTGCGGGTATCGCGGATCTCGCAGCTCGGGTTTGCAGTCTTGGCCACCTCGACGAACTGCCGGGTGATAGTAGCGATGCCGGAAAGGTGGCAGAGGAAATTCAGGGCCGTGCGCTCGCTGGTCAGGATCGAACGGAGCCGTCCCCTGACCCGCCCGATAACCGCCCCCGCA
>JAKAWH010000027.1 GCA_021817065.1 Actinomycetes bacterium | reverse complement strand
GTGATGGACCCCCGGGTGTTGGGGATGTAGGCAACATGGGCCTTGCCGATGAAGGGCAAAAGATGATGCTCGCACAACGATGCAAAAGGAATGTCCTTGACCATCACCATCTCGTCATGTCCGGCCTCGAACGTGACCACCAGATGATCCTTGGGGTCGGCGCGCATCCCCGCGGTCAGCTCTGCATACATCCGCGCTATGCGCTGGGGCGTATCGCGTATCCCACTACGATTGATATCCTCTCCGATGGCCTCCAGGATCTCGGTGACCGCACACGCGATCCGGTCCATGTCGACTCCCCGGTCGCCCGCGGCAGCGAGCGTGCCGGACCGATCAGCTCGGGCCGACATAGGTGCACACCACGGGGAGGTTGCGGTAACGCTGGTTCACGTCGAGCCCGTAGCCGACCACGAAGTCGGGCGGAATGACGAAACCGGTATATCGGATGTCGAGTTGGGTTTTCTGAAGGCCCTCCTTGATGAGCAGGGCGCATATCTCCAAGCTGGCCGGCTCGCGCGCCAGCAGATTGCGCCGCAGGAAAGACAGGGTGAGACCGCTGTCCACGATGTCCTCCACCACCAGCACGTGGCGACCCGAAATGTCCAGATCGAGGTCCTTGACCAGCCGGACCACCCCGCTGGTCTTGGTGGCACTTCCGTAAGAGGCCACCGCCATGAAGTCCACCTCCACCGGCAGGTCGATCGCACGGGCGAGATCGGCCATGAACGGAAATGCGCCCTTGAGCACCGCCACCAGGAGGGGATCACGCCCTATGTAGTCGTCGGCTATCTCGGCACCGAGCTCGGCAACCCGCTTGGCCAGCTCCGGAGCAGAAACCACCACCTCTTGCAGATTCGGGTCTTCCTGACCGTATGCCTTTACGCCCATGCCGGCTCGTCCCCGGTTCTGTGGCCCCCCGCTGCCTCTTCCCCTGCGTCGAGTTCCCGCCCTCCTAGCTCTTCGACCGGCAAGCGGGACTCCTTCACGATCCGCAGCCTACCCGCCGATCTGCGTACGGAGAGTCCCTGCCCGACTTCGCAGGCCACCACCCGCCCCGCTGCGACTTCCAGAACGCGCTCGACCGCCGCTGCTGAGGGGGCGTACCCCCCGGGGATTTCGGATGCGATCCATTTTCGCAGCGCTCGCCGGGCAAGGGCCACCGGTGCACTTCGCACCGCCGCGGCATCGGCGGGGTCGACCGCAACAGCCAGTTCGTCGAGAAGAGCGGCATCGCCGGCGAGCAGATCGGCCTGGCGTGCCAGCACCTCCGCCACGTCGCGCCGGGCGATGTCGTCCAGGAGAGGGAGCAATTCGTGGCGAACCCGGTTCCGGCGGAAGCGGGGATCGAGATTGGATGGATCGACGACGGGTTCCAGACCCAACTGCTTACACAGAGAGTGCGTCTCGCTCCGGCGGAGAGCCAGGATGGGATGGTAGGCGCCCAGCATCGCTACCATGCCGTCCAGACCGGAGCCTCGCATCAGATTGAGGAGGATGGTCTCGGCGCGATCGTCCGCGGTATGACCGGTGGCTGTTCCCGGGGGGAGGACCTCCCAACGAGCCTGCCGGAGGCGCGCTTCCAGATTCGGGCCTGTCTCGACGGACACTCGATGCGATGAGAACCATGCTCCGAACCGAGCGGCGGCGGCGGCGACCACCCCCGCCTCGGCCGCGCTTTCCGGCCGTTGACCATGATCGACGTGATGGGCGGTGACTGCGCATCCCGCCGCGCAAGCGAGGGCCAGCAGGGCCAGCGAATCCGCACCCCCCGACACCGCGACGTCGATCGGAGAACCCTCGGGAGGAAAAGCGCACCGGCGAAGGAGGGCTTCCGGCACCTCCGTCACCCGACCCGGGCCACCCACCGATCCGGTTCTCGTATCTCCGAGCTGTCCGGCAGGTTCTCGGGACGCTCCCATACCCGGTCGAAAAGCTCCCGCCCTCCTCTGGTCTCCACCTCGTGAACGAAACGCTCGCCCTCCGCGTACTGCCGCATCTTCGCGTCGAGCCCGACCATCTGCATGACCAGCTTCCCAACGCCTGACATGGACTTGCGGCGATCCGCGAGCACCCGGGAGAAGTGGCCGGCCAGCGGAATCCGGTCGGCACCCGCCCGGTCCATGACCACGTCCCCGTGGCCTTCGAGAAGGCTCATTAGCCCCTGCACGCGGAAAAAGACCTCACGCTGCGCGTCGTCCATGAAAAGCCCGAGGAGCCCGATACCCGAGTCGATCGGATTGCGGCGAGAACGAGTCGCCTGCACGGCCTTGCGGAGTCCATCCAGGATCTGCCCCGCCGCGGGCATCGAGGAGCCGAACGCTTCCTCGATGAGTGACATGAAGTGGCTGCGCATCCACTCCACCCCGGTGAACTGCGCTCGATGGGTCAGCTCGTGGAGGGCGATCCACAACCGGAACTGGCGGCGGGGAAACCCGTAGCGCCGCTCGATGTCGACGATGTTGGGTCCCACGAAGAGAACGTCGCCGGAGACCCCTTCTTCGACCGCGCCCAGGATCACGTCGTACTGCCCCAGGACCCTGCCCGCCATCCATCCCAGAAGGGCTCCCATCTCCGCCCCGGTAACCGCCTTGCCGACCCGGGCGACCGCTCCGTAGCCCGGAAGGCCCGCTGCCGGGCTGGACGGAAGGCGGGCGAGCAGCGGGGTGAGAAGGCGCTCGAAGGAGTGCGTGTTGGCCGCGATCCATTCGGAACGGTCGACCACTACCGCGTGCGCCGGGCCAGCAGCAGGGCGAAGGCCGCACTGCTCGGTGACCAGCGACTCGGCGAGGGGGACCAGCTCGGCGAAATCGTCCCGGAGTTCCGCGCGATCGGGCGCGCCCAACTGTCGTCGGCTCGTAACGCCGGCTGCGACCCTGCGAGCCGCCTCCCACGAGATCATCCCTTGCCGGGTATCGCCCTCGCCCGGGTTCAAAGCAGCGGGCGCCCGGTGGTCTCCTGGCGGATGGCGTCGGCTACCCGATCCATCAACCCATCGGGCACCCGGTCCTTGCACTTATGAGCGATGACGTGGCGCAATTCCCCTTCGAACCCGTAGGCCTCCAAGCAGAACCCGCACTCGTCGAGATGGCTGGCGATCAGAGTACGCCGCTCGTCGGTCAGCTCACCGTCCAGGAAATGGTACAGGCGCTCGATCGCTTCTTTGCAATCGGCGGGATCGGAACACTCTGGTGTCACTGACTTACCCCTGCAGGTCGGATGAGGCCACGTTGCATGCCGTAATGTGCCAACGCCTTTTGCAGCGCTCTTCTTCCGCGATGGATTCGGCTCATGACGGTGCCGATCGGAACATCGGTGATCTCGGAAATCTCCTTGTACGAGAACCCTTCGACATCAGCCAGTATGACAGCGATCCGGAACGCCTCAGGGAGGGACTCAATAGCCGACTTCACCTCCTCGTCGGAAAAGAGTTCCATCGCCTCGTCCTCCGCGCTCCTCCCATCTCCCGCTCCCACGCCCGCGCCCACCCGGGGGGCCAACCTCCGGTATAGGTAGAGGTCCTCGACATCCTCGACATCGACCTGTTCGGGGCGCCTCTGGCGTGCCCGGTAGGCGTTGATATAGGTATTAGTAAGAATCTTATAAAGCCATGCCTTAAGATTCGTGCCGTCCTCAAAGGATCCATACGCCCGATAGGCCTTGAGGTAGGTCTCCTGGACAAGGTCCTCGGCATCGGAGGGGTTGCGGGTCATACGGAGCGCGGCGGTGTACAGCGCTGGCATGAATTCCATCGCTTGGTCGGCGAACCTCGCCTGGTCGGCCACCCGGAAACTCTACTCCTACCGGGTGCGAGGGCCACTGCGCTACTGGGTGGGCGGACCGCTCTCCTACTGGGTGGGCGGACCGCTCTCCTACTGGGTGGGCGGACCCACGTGCACCACGTACCACTCCCCTCGCCATGAGATCAGCGAGTAGAGCGAGAAACTCCGGGTGGTGGCACCCCTCTGCCATGTGAGGCTCGCGCCGAACACCCGCCAGTAGCTCCCTTTGTTGTACTCCTCCCCGGGGAGGATCCATTCCGCCTGCGATTCCGGGACAGTGAAGGAAGAGAACTGCGTTGCGGAGGGATCAGGGCCCAGCTCGCTGTGCAGCCGGTGGATGTCGTTCTCGTAGGCGGGTATGAGGCGGGTGTCGTAATCGTGCACCGGGTCGGATATCCCCTTCACCTGAATGTAGGCGCTCAGGGGGAAGAAGAACGGCATTGCCTCGGTCGGGTCGTCGTCCACGATGGCACGCCAGAAGGCCTGGACATTCCTCAGAAAAAGGGGGTCGTTGGCTGTGGGGAGTTGCCGAGTCTGAGGCAATGTGCCCGGATCGATGGTGGTGGTGGGGATAGGCATGGTGGTGACCGGCACCACGATGCGCCAGGAAGCTAGACGGCTGTGCCCGGAGCCGCCGTTCCCGGAGCTGGGACCGCAGGCGGACGCGACGAGGAGGAGTGATACCGCTGCCAGGATAAGAGGGCGACCGCGCACACGACAGCATAGGTCGCGGCTGAGATCGGAACCGGCAGAGCAAAGCTGATGGCAGCCAATCCAACGAGCACTTGAGCCCCGATGGTCGCCCTGCGCGACACGGTCCCGGCCTTTTCGAATCGCCGATGGAACGCACGCATCGCATCCGGCGTGCGTAGGTTCCGGCCTGCCAAGACAGCCACGCCCCGAAGCGTACCGAATCCGGCTCCGAAGCCGAATGCCACCAGCGGATCACCGGTCAGCCCCGCCAACACGACCATGAGATACACCGCGGCAGTGGTGATGTAGGTGGCGAACCCGCATCCGATCTGGAACCCGAATCCGGCTCCGTACACCCAAGGACGGTAGAGGTCCAGCCAGTCCTCGTTGACCTGGCGCCGGTGAATGGGGAGGGAGAAGCCGGCCACCCGCGCGTCGGATGCCGCTCCGCACAGGGCGGCGAACCCGCCAATCCCGATTGCTCCGGCAGAGGAGAGCGGACCAACGGTAGCTGCAATGCCAGTGAGCAATGCCATGGCCAGTCCCAGGGCGCCTCCGCCGGCGATGGCACCGGCAATGAACCATGCCGCGGTCACCGGGTAGGAACGTCCCCGTCCCTGCTCGCCGACCGGGGTGATCGTAGAGAGCATTGACCATCCGCACGGGGACCAGGTGGAGCGGATCGCCGCCGCCACGGTGACCACGCCACCAGCAGCGATCAGATGGCTGTGCATGCAGTCCCTTGGCTCTCGTTCTTCGATCCGCGCCAGAGCCTACGGTGCGGATCCGTGGTAAGCGGCATCCCCGAAGGAGTAGACGTCGCCGTTGGCGGTGACCAGCCAGTAGCCGCCGCCCGTCGGGGACGCAGCCATCGACACCACCGGCGCGGGCAGGTTGGCAGCATTGGCTCCTCCCGGCCGGACCGTAGGGTCGAGTTGATTAACCGACCCGTGGTAGGCGGCATCCCCGAAGGAGTAGACGTCGCCGTTGGCTCGGGCTAGCCAGTAGCCCCTGCCCGTGGGCACTGCAACAATCGACGGATACTCCGACCTGGGAGCCGGCGGTACCAGGGGATTCTGCAGGCAGGGAGCATTCTGCTCCGCAGTGCCATCGTCGACGAGGGTGACTGTGGTGCAGGTCGTGTCGAGTTCCCAGGGCGGCGTACAGCTGACCACCCGGCAGAGTATGCGGCCCGAGACGGCAACCTCCTGGTGGCATTGTCCGTAGCGGAACTGCGCGCAGCCGATATGCATGTTGTCGCAAGAGCCCCCGGCACATTCGCAGGAGAGTCCGTCACAGGCCGTATCGCAAAAGGACTCGTATACCACGGTATTGCATGAACAGTACGCGTTGCAGTCCATGTAGTAACGGGGGCCGGCGCAATAGGTCGAACCGTCTGCCTTCCACCACCCTCCGAGGAAAGTCCCCGCCGGGCAGAGGTTGTAGCCGCCGTTGATCGAGCAGCAGAACTGAGTCCATCCGTTACAACACGCCGCACCGCAATCGCAGTCGAGGTTGCCACAACCACAGATCGCCTGGTACGCGGTGAGAGGTCGGAGGACGAAGTCGCGCGGAACCACCGCAAGTGCGGAGCCCACTACAGCGCTACGGACCAGGAAGCCCCGCCGTGAGGTCCGGTCCGCCAATGCGCCCGAGAGTCGTTCGACCAGTTTCTTGCTCACCGACGTTCACCGGTTGCGCCGACCAGACGCGGCAGCTCCACTGCATTCCTGCTCACCGGCGTTCACCGGTTGCGCCGACCAGACGCGGCAGCTCCACCATGGCCAGGTAAGCAAGAAAAGCACCCACCGCCACCTCGGCCAAGAAGGGAACCCCGTCCCAGGGTTGATGGACGGCATCGGGCACACCGGTGTGTCCCCGGGACACGACCGAATACGCTGCACAACCAGCAAAAAGGAGATCCAGGAGGACGTGCGGCAAGGAGGGGGGCGAGTCCGGTTCTCCGAAGCAGCCGCAAGTGCGGATCGGGAGATGCCGGGCCAGCGCGACGGCGACGAACCCTGCAAAGGCGCAATATGAGACTGCCACAAGAAAGTCGGCAACGGCACTCCCCAGGGCAAGAGCCGCCACACCGACCGTCGCTTCGATCACCGCGCCGGAGCGCACCACCATCGGACCGGCCGCCACGCCCGCGCGTTGGAGAGCGCGAGCGGTGTCGTGGGGACGGACGATCTTGGCTACCGATGCCGCCACCAGAAGGATTGCCCCGATCATGACGATTCCGGAAGTCGCAGTCACGACGGCACACCACCGATCGACACCGACTCCAACAACCCGGTGGCCAGGTTGGCAAGCCGGCGCGCATTACCCACGCTGCCGATCACCACGTACAGGCAGAACGCGCGTCCCGCTTCGTTGAAGAAACGCTGGTATCCGGCTTGGCCCCGAATGACCCGCTGGAGACCGGCCGGGTTGAAGTGCCGGGCGGCGAGGGGAAGTGCGAACCCCCTTTTTGCGAAAAGAGGGGTGGACACCGACTGGGGACCGTGCTCGACCAGCGCGACGAATACTCCCCCCGATCCCATCGACTCGACCGCGCCTGCACCGTAGTCGCCCCGATCCGAGGGAAGCGCGAAATTCGCGGCGTGCATGATGGGATAAGTGGATTCCCCCGGCCCCGGTGTTCGGCAGAAGACGGCGCCATCCCATCCGGAGGGGAGGGTAGCTTCGATGCCATGGGCAGCGAGCCTGCTCACCGCCCCGGGAATACCTCGCCGATACCGCGTGCGTGAAGAGATGGATCGCCCGGATAGATCCCAGCCTTGGACAACTCCGCGTCAGCCCTCGCCTCGCGGAGTGGGCCGGAAAGCGAGGTGCTGGTGACCTGGGAGCTACCGGCACCCCGGCGCGTACCCCCGCTGTCGGCCGAGGCCTGCCCGACCAGGTCGGCCAATTGATCCCACGTCCTGGCAGTTCCTTCCCCGACGATCGATGCACTGGGACCGTCCGCGAACACGAAGTAGGGGGAACCAGGGACCCCGTAGTCGGCCCACGCCCGGCTGGACATGACCACCGCCGCACCCGCCGGAGCCAGGCTACCGATCGCAGTGGGACTCTCCTCGGAAGGATCGCGGGTCACCACCACCACCCGAGGGTTCCCCGGCAGAGGAACCGAGGTGCCGGGCGCCGCCAGCCCGGACCAGAACCCGTGGCAGGTGGTACAGCCGCTGGAAAGGAAGGCGAGCAGAGTCCGGTGGGCTGAACCGGCGATCCCGATGGCGACGGCCTCCCCGCCCGGTGTGGTGCCCGATACGTCCGTCGCCGTTCCCAGAGCACCGGGCCGGGGGCGAAGCAACGATGCCGTGACAGCGTCGGGAAGGTCCACACGATCGGGGTCCAGACCGGACCCCAGATCATGGAGCCGTCGCAGGATCTCCGCGTGACTCCGGAGAAGTCCTGCCACCAGCACCGCCATCATGGCGAGAACCACGGTTTCGACCGTCAGCAGAGCCACCATGGCTCGCCATCATAAATCTGCTGGAAGCCCGCGGTTGCGCAGCCTGGATCAGCCGGCTGGCGCTATCGGGGTCTCGTCGTAGGTGGTCGTGTAGGTGTCCTGATCGAACGTCGCAGCAACCTTGGCCAGGTGCGGCGGGAAGTCGATCTCAAGCGGCTGGTATTTTCGTTTTCAACATTGGACTTGACGGGGTCGATTCTGGGGAACTATGCAACATAAGCGATTCCGATAGATACGTTAGCATTGGTAATGAGCTTCTGCGACTGGGGCGGCAGTATCACCGTTCGCATGCTCACCTTCATCACCCGATCGGTGAACGGAATGATCCACCGCAATCCCAGCTTCGTCTTGCCGTGTGACTTTACTGACCGGAACACCAACCCTCGGTCGTGTCGCTGGCCGGTTGGGAGACGGCATACCGGCCGGCCGGCAATAGTCAGATCCGGAAGGCGCTCACCTGCCAGGCTTGTACTCCGTCGGGATCGATGGTGATCTCCATGACGGCGGGCTCGATCGTGTCCACATTCCATCCGACAGCGAAGCTCGCGCGAATCTCATCTTGTGTGATTCGGCGCGGCCCCCAATCTCCAGGTTGCCGATCGCTGAAACACAGCATGTGGTATCGCCCGCCGGCCGGGAGAATCGAGGCCAGGCTATTCACGAACTGTGCCCGGTAATCGTCATCAAAGACGTGGAAAAGCCCGCAATCGAGCACCGTGTCGAACTCTTCGCCCAGCTCGGAAAGGCGAAGAGCGTCGGCAACGAAGAACCGCGCCGCCAGGCCGCGGTCGGACGCCTTTGCTCTTGCTGTCTCGATGGCGTTGGAGGCGAGGTCCACCCCCACCGCGCTATGACCGAGAGATGCCGCCAGGAGCACATGCTCGCCGGTCCCACAACCAACGTCTAGCACCCTACCCACAAGCCCTCCGACCTCGGCCAGGGTCGCGAATGCAGGTTGTGGGCGGCCGATGTCCCAAGGCGCAGAGCCCGACGCATATACAGACTCGAAGTCGTGGGGAGGCAGTGAGGGTCTGTGCTCGGTGGAGGCCGGTTGGTTGCTCATTGCTCTGTATTACCACTTGTCGGCGGCCATAGCGACAAACGTTGTCATTCTCAATCCGATCGACTCCTCCACGGCGTTCGGCCCTCCCGTTTCGGCCACCGGCATGGAACCAGTCCTTCGCCACAATCCGTCTCCACATTCTCGACCCGGGGCGGCGGGAGCGGAATAGGACCGCATTTGCTTGCTCGCTGCGGCCCATCACCAACATTCATCCAGAGCCCGAGGGCGGAGCCGGCGACGAAAAAGAGCCCTCCGACGGCCCCTAAGACACCAACACCCCCAGTCGTCCCACGGGTGCCCGACGAGGACTTCGACACTCCCGGAAACCACCCAGCCCGCCCTCAGCGCAAGCCCTTCGACCCGGCCCGCATCCAGCCGACCGACTTTACCTCGTCTTAACCCTTTCGAAGATCCCGGTTGATCACATTGTGGAAGCTTCTTGGAGAAGTTGAGCCATCGTCGACGCCGGGGACGAGTTCGCGTAGACGATGTGACCCGACGAGTTGATGAGATAGTAGATATCGAGATCGCTTTGGGGATCGTAGGTGGAGGTCAGCTTCGCGGATGCAGTCCCCCAGGACCAGTCGCTGTCGCTGAAAGACGGGCCAGCCATTTGTTGACCGAAACTGAGTATGTCGGGACCGCTCTGACCAAAGTCGTTGGCCACTTCGAGTTCGACGACCCGAACTCCATCACTGGCGAACGCGTGAATATTCTGGGCCATGGCCTGCGTACCAGCCTGACAACTCGAACACCAAGTGGTCACCAGCCAGAGGAGAAACGGCTTTCCGCTTAGGGAGGCTACCGAGTTTGCCTGCTGGAGAGGACCGGCGTCGATGGTGAAGGATCTGTTGGGAGCGGGAGAGCCGGCATTGATCGATGGACCTCCGCTTGAGCTTGCAACGATGAAGAGTACGGCTACAGCCCCAACCGCAATCACAACCAGCCCACTCCTCACCAAATTGCGCTTCCGCCTGCGGGCGCGAGCCTGAACACCACGCTCTTCCCGTCGCCGGGCGCCGGCCGACGAGGAGCCAGGGGAGGGGCGAATCCGCGTCTCCTCCTTTACGGCCGGTCGCTTCGGTGGCGGGTTGCTCGCCCATTTCGGCCTGGAAGTCGCCTTGCTCAACTGATGCTTTCCTTCTCTTGTGCCGGACCGGTTTTCGCGATAGTTGACGCCAACGTCGCCGGTTCGTGGCTGTCGCCCGATTCACCAGCGGCGGTACCAGGTACACAGCACTGCGAGGCGAGACACGCCGAGCGGGCCAGTCTGCGCAGGGACCACAGGCCGCTGGCGGCAAGCACGACAAGAGCGCTCGCCAGAATGAGATTTTCCTTGGTGGCGAAGAAGTAGGTCACCCGGCCAGTTGTGTGCAGGCGTGTTGCAACTGACACTGGCAGGATGCCAACAAGGGTGGGAACGATAGGGCTACAGCAAAGCAAGCTCGGCAGTAAGCTCGCAGCCGCTGCCAGACCACCGAGAGGACCCGATCTACGAGCCGTGTCCTTTCCGGTCGAACCGCGGCCTATGCTGCGCACCGCAAACACCTGGAGGGTCACCAGCCACGCGATGCCGAGGGCGAAAGCAACTGTGAAGAAGATGTAACGCGCATCGAGATATTGCCAGTTGGCAATGCTGAAACGCTGAGTGTAGGCGAAGGGCAGGAGAAGCGAGTACACAAACCCGGCGACCACGGCTGAAGCGATGAACACGAATCGGCTGGATCGATCCGCCAAGATCCTTACCAGCAAGTCCCGCCATATTGCGCCTGCCTGCTTTCCCGCCAAGATGCTCTCGGGCGCGAGTTGGCGCTCGGCGACCGTGGTCATTTCGATCCTTGGCAATGCGACTGCTCGGAGACCGCACCATTATTGGTGACCGAGGTGCCACAGGAAACGCAATCTTGAGCCGATCGGCGCCTGCGCACGATCAGGACCGCAGCAACGCCACATATTGCGACGACGCCTCCAAGTATTCCCCAACCAAGCGTGCCGATAGCCGCGGCAGCCACGATGACGAAAGGACCGCCGCAGCACGCAAGCGGTAGCAGGAGGATCGCCCAACTGAAGCCTGGACCGGAGTCATTCGCGCTCGAGCGTCCGGCTCTTTTTGGGGTGGGTGGGCTATGAATGTTCCAACTCCTTGACATGGGCCATCAGGGCGTCGATGGACGAGACCGGAACCGAGTCTTGGTAGGCGACGTGCCCGGAGGAATCCAGCAGGAAGTAAGCGTCGGGAACCCCCTGTGGGTCGTAGGCGGACGTGAGCGATTCCGAGGACATGCCCCAATTCCAGGCGGGGTTGGACAGTGAGATCCCCGATTCGGCCTGCTGGGCGAAGTTGGCAAGTTCGCCCAACCCCTGGGAACCTGGTGCGAAGAAGCCATACATACCGATGGCAAGCACCTGGACGCCATGACTTGAGAAGTCGCTCAAATGTGAAGCGATCACCGGGACGCTCGACGCGCAGCTCGCACATCCGTCGGCCACGAACCACACCAAAGCAGGACCGCTTCCTTTGAGAGCCGACAGGGTCACTTTGCTCCCGTTCAGCAAGGTGACCGAGTCACCGGATCCGGAAAACACCAGTGGAGCCGCTGTGGTAGGGGAGCTTGCCGTCGGAGAGGGGACGGGAGCAGTTGTGGAACTGATGGCCGACCGCTGGAGCGAGAGGGTCGAAGAACTCGATGCAGGCGTCTGGCTGGAGGTGGAAGACGCAGCGACGCCTGGAGCGCCGGGACTGCGCAATGCAGCTGGTCGTATCCCGTGGGACGTGCCGCCATTGTCCGAACCACCGCACCCGGAAAATGCAACTCCGATCGCAAGAGCAAGAGATGCGGTTGTCACCAGCGTCAATGGTCCACGGCGTCGCATATGTCGATCAGCGATCGGGCACTGGCTGCGTGGCGCGCTTCGTGCGGCGAACTCGCGCTGATCACGCTCGACTAACTCTCGGTACATCTACTTTCTCACCTGCACACACGAGGCGACGGCTGCGGCGTTCTCGGCAGCCAGCTCGGCCCCCAAGCGCACCAGAACCAGCACGCGTGGATCTCGAATCGAGTAATAGGCGTGTCGGCCGTCTCTCCTGAGGCTTAGGAATCCACAAGTGACCAGACAGGCAAGGTGAGCTGACACCCGGCTCTGCACCATTCCCAGCTTCTCGACACACTCGCTCGCATTTCTCTCTCCATCTGCGATAAACGCGAGCAGTGCGAGACGGCCCGGATCGCCCGCTGCCCGAAAAAACTTGGCGAGCACGGTTCTCCCCTCTCGGCTCGCGGGCATCAGCTCTTGGCTCTCCGCGATGGTCATGGTCATGTGATTGCTCCCATCTTCTGGCATTCTTCAGGTGCAGGATCGGAGGGATCCGACCTCACCGTCAGGGGGGAATATGTGCTATGATATATCCGTTTAGACGGATGTCAAGTTATTGAGGGACTGGGCCCTGACCGGGGCAACGGATCTGGCTGCCGAAACAGCCACTGCAATCAATACAGGGAGTTGAACGATGACGGACGGAACTGGTACATACGACCTCGCGGTAATAGGAGCGGGCTCGGCCGCATTCGCTGCCGCGATAAGAGCCACCGAGACCGGACACCGGGTCGTCCTTGTCGAGCAGGGGATCCTGGGCGGCACCTGCGTCAACGTGGGATGCGTACCATCCAAGGCACTGCTTCGCGCCGGTGAGCTTGCCTGGGCAGCCGGGCACCATCGCTTCGCCGGTCTCGACACTTCCTCGGGGCCGGTAAGCCTCGAAGCGCTCGTATCGCAGAAGGACGATCTGGTGGACACCCTGCGCCAGGCCAAATACGCGGATCTCGTCGGCGAATACGGATTCGACGTGGTTCCAGGACACGCTCGCTTCACCGGAGCCGACTCCATCGAGGTAGACGGCAAGCCATTGAAAGCGAGAACCTACCTCATCGCATCAGGAGCTTCACCGGTGGCGCCTCCCATCGAGGGGCTCGCCCAAGCCGGATACCTCACCTCCACCACGGCGCTGGAGGTGAAGGCAGTTCCTCGCAGCCTGATCGTGATCGGCGCGAATGCGATCGGCCTTGAACTGGGACAGTTCTTCATCCACGTGGGCTCACAGGTTACATTCGTCGAGGTTGCACAGCGTATTGCCCCGTTCGAGGAACCCGAGATTTCCGATGCCTTCCGCGGGGTGCTCGCCGATCAGGGCGCTACCGTCCATACCGGAGCCCAGGTGCTCCACGTAGCACGGGCCAAGCATGGTGGCCACGTGGACGTATCGCTCGATGTCGGCGGCCGGCAGGTCATTGTCGTGGGTGAGGAGGTACTGGTTGCCACAGGGCGGAGACCCAATAGCGCGGACATGGGTCTGGAGGAAGCGGGAATCGAAGTTGATTCGCGCGGTGCGGTTATGGTCGATGACACTCTTCGAACTTCCAACCCCAAGGTATTCGCTGCCGGAGACGTCACCGGCGCACCCCAGTTCGTCTACGTCTCTGCCTATGAAGGTGTGCTCGCGGTGGACAACGCGCTCTTGAATGCGGATAGGAAGATCGACTTCACAGGTCTGCCGAAGGTGACGTTCACCGCTCCTCAGATAGCCTCGGCCGGCATGACCGAAGAGCAAGCTCGCGACGAGGGCTACGAAGTTGACACATCTGCCCTGCCGCTGGACGCGGTACCTCGCGCCCTCGTCAACCGTGAAACCCGCGGCCTCGTCAAGCTGGTGGCCGAGGTTGGCACCGGCAGGCTGCTCGGCGCATCGATCATGGCCGACGGTGCGGGAGAGGTAATTCAGTCTGCCGTTCTCGCCATTCGGCATGGCTTGACCGTTAAGGAACTTGCAGCCACGTTTCACCCGTATCTTACAATGGCGGAAGGTATCAAGCTTGCTGCGCAGGGTTTCAGCCGCGACGTCGGTAAGCTTTCGTGCTGTGCTGCGTAACCCGTTTTGATTCTCGCGGTCTACTCACTCGGATTGGGGACACCCTTTCTTGTCGTCGCACTTCTCCTCGACCGGTTGGACGGCCCACTTGCCTGGCTGCGTCGGCACGGCACGGTGGTTACCGCTGTATCAGGCGCATGACTCGGAATCCTCGGAGCCCCCTTGGCCCTCGACCTCCTGGCGTGGGAGACAACCCAGATTCAGAAACTTCGATCCAGCAGTCGACGGCAACATCGTGGTCAACACTTGGCCAGGCAATTCACTTGGTCATCTCGGGCCGCACTGCGCGGACCGCCCTGCCGGTGGCAGCCATCGTCGGTACCATTCTCTCGGCAATCAACGAGGGCTCCCTCGTCGTGTTCGGTCATTTTGGGGTTTCTACTTGGGTCCGCGTTGGTCTCAACTATCTGGTGCCATTTCTCGTTGCGAGTGCCGGATACCTCGCGCCTTTCCGTCACACGGACTGACGTCCCGTTTCGACTCTGTAACCGGTGGGGCTACCCACGACGCGATGTCACCCGATGGACCCGGTTAGTAGGGACCAAAGTAGGGACCACGTTGAGCAGCTCATTGGTGGTGGGCAGGTCTCACCTCTTCTACGGCCGTCGCGACACTTCTAACGCCCCCATCGCGTCGATAGGCTGGCCGGATGCCCGCCCCCACGCCTGGACCCGACTGGACCCAGATCACCACCGCGATCGGGACCCTTGTCGCAGCGGGGACGATCTTCTTTGCCGGCCTGCAGGTGTCGCTGTCGAAACGGGAGAGTCAGCGTGAACTCGTCGCTGGACTGACCGAGGAATGGAACGGGGATCGCTTGGTAGCGGCGCGCCAGGCAATCCTGAAATATCGGGGCGTCGACGTCACCGGGGCGGAGGACGACGACGCGTGGGCACGGCAGCTTCAGGAAGCATTCTTTCGAGAGCGCGCCGGCTTTACGGACGAGTACTTCTTGTTCCTGCGCGATCTCAACTACTTCGAGGGGCTGGGTGTGCTGTACTCGCGCCTGACGAAGAAGAACCAGCAACTGGTCCGGGATTACCTGCGTAGCGCGATCCTGCACCATTGGAGGCTCTGGGAGTCGACGGTCAAGGACTTTCGCGACAGGGGTCAGAGCGCGACCGTCTACCAGCAGTTCGAGGCCCTGCACATCGCAATGGTGCAGGGCTAGGAATTACTCCTTCGGCCAGTCGCGAACGATCACCTTCATATTGTAAGCCCTCTCACGCCGAGCTGAACAGACACCCTGTCCACGGCTGCCTCAACGCTCCCCGCACCCTCCCTACCACCGCTCGCGCTAACTAGCAAAACGCTATCCTCAGCACGCACTTTCTGATAGACCGTCACCTCATGACGGAAACAAGTTCTATTCCGGCTCCTTCCGCTGGCAAAGTGGCCCTTGGCCTCAAGTGGTGACCGCGACATCTCCTGACCCGGAGGTGTCCGATGCCCGCAGGAAGGAAAGGTCGGTGGGAGCTTTCGTCCCTTGAAGTAGCCATCGAGGCCGTGGTCGACGGAGCGAGTTATAAGGCAGCTGAAACGTTAACTGGCGTTCCGCGTTCGACCATCAGGGACCATGTCCTGCGATGGGGATATGTCAGATCTGTTGTCCCCAGACCGGGCCGGCGCCGCGCTGCAGACGCCGACCTCGTCACGGCGCTCAAGGCGATGTCGAAGGGAGCCACTCATTCTGAGGCTGCCACGGTAGCGGGGATCGGAGTATCCACCCTCCGGCATTCGCTGCGCGACGAGCGTGTCGTCATGCTACGAGAACGCAAACGACGGTCCGGCGCTCTGAGCCTGACCGAGCGAGAGGAGATCAGGGTCGGCATCAGAGCTGGCGAGTCCGACGCCGCCATCGCCACACACCGGGCATGAGGCTCACCGGCATCGCCGTCATCGACAAGGAGGCCAACGCGTCGCTCACCGGGTCCAAGGCATTCCTCCGCCTCCTGCTCGTCTCCACCTTCATGGGGCTCTTCATGATCCCGCTCGCCATCATTTTCCTCTTCGCCCTCTACCACGACAATAGGCGGTTCGTCCACGACAAGGACGTCGCCACCGTCGTCATCCACAAGATCTCCTCGAGCAACTCGTATAACTACTCGCTGGCCAGAGCGACCACCGCGTATCTCACCGCTCTTTCGAAACACGGTGTCTCCGCGCTTGAAAGCGCGTCAGGCATCGTCACCACTGACGACGTCGCCCTGGAACCGAATGTGTTGCTATCACTGAGTGACATTGTCAAGGTTCTCGATTCCGAGCCGCACCCCTCACATAATGTCTGCAATAATGCCCGAATGGCAAAGGGACCTCAATTCCTTCGATTCATATAGCCGATCATCCAAGCTCTACACGACCTCGGCGGTTCTGCTGGACCTCGTGAAGCTATTGATCTCGTCGCGGAACGACTCCAAATTCCAGACGATGAACGGGCAGTGCGCCTCAAGAGCGGTGGCCTCCGTGTCGTAAATCAGGGATACTGGGCTGGACAGTACCTGAGGTGGGCGGGGTTCATCGATAGTTCCCAGCGCGGCAAGTGGGCTCTTACCAGCGCGGGCTGGGAACTCGATCCCTCGGCAGAGACTCTCGACAGCGCGCGCGAACTCGTTGCCCGCTTGTACTCTGAACATTCGCAGGGACCAGGTCGTTCTCGGAATAATGTCAACGAACTTGCCGAAGACTCCGACGAATCCTTGGCGCTCCTTAGCGCAGACGATTCGAACCAGATCGCCGTCGAGGACCAATTACGATCAAAGATCCTTGCACTGAGTCCCACTGGTTTTGAGCAACTCTGCAAAAGGATCCTTACGGAACTCGGTCTCACTCAGCTACGCGCTGTCGGCCAATCGGGAGATAGGGGTATCGACATCGAAGGCCATTTACGGGTCAGTCCGGTTGTCTCATTTCGAGTTGGTGTTCAATGCAAGTTGTACGGTGACGGTAACAAGATCGTTCCTCGACAGATCCGAGAATTTCAAGGTGCCCTTGGCCCCTTCGACCGAGGCATATACATGACGACAAGCGTATTCACGAAGCAAGCAGAAGAGGCAGCGGCTGCGCCAGGATACAAGCCGATTGACCTCGTTGATGGAGAACGACTCGTGGAACTATTGCTGGACACCTCTCTGGGCACCAAGAGCCTGATGGTTGTCGATGAACAGTTCTTCGCGCCATTCTTGTAGGCGCGCTCGATGGAAGTTTCGTAACCCACTGCAAGGAGAAGATGGGAGCCCGAGGTCGGACTCGAACCGACGACCTGCTCATTACGAGTGAGCTGCTCTACCAACTGAGCTACCCGGGCGTAGAGAAGAATCTACCGTGCCTGCCGGAAGAACCAGCAATATCGCCCTGGCGGGGACCTCAGACCATTCCCGAGAGCCTCACCAGGAGGTCCTGCAGCAGCAATGCCTCGTTGGGATTGCGATCTAGTTTGGCCGCCGCCTCGTCGATCAGGCGAACCGCGCCGAGGGCAGCCGCCTCACTATGCCGGCTTCGTGGGGGGCCTGGGGAAACCAAGGAACCGGGGGCGCCAGGGGAGCCAGGGGAGCCGCCGGCTCCGGCAAGAACGACCCGGTCCCGGTAGGCGCCAGCCAATGTGGCCAGCCCGAACCGCAGCTCCTCGATCCGCACCCGGCGCAGCTCCCGCTTGTGGCGCTGTTGCACCTCGGTCTTGGAGGGGCTTGACCGACCTGCTTTGGAGAGTTCCGCCAGTCCGGACAGCTCTCCGTCTTGAGCAGACACGAGTGGCTCCAGTGATTCCTCCACCGCCCCCAGAAGCTCCCGGGCAACCACCGCCACGGTGGCTCCTGTGCCATCCAACCGCCCCGGAACCGCCGCCCAAAGCTCGTGGCGCGCTTCGATCCCCACGTCGACGAGGGACCGTCGCGCGCGGTCGAGTCTCCCTCCGGCGAACCTCGAGACACGCGTTGCGACCTCGGTATCGACACCCTCCCCGGTCAGGGCGGCAACGATCTGATCAGGAGTGAGCGGCCCGAACGCCACCTCGACGCAGCGACTGGCCACGGTAACCAGGTGCGGGGTGACCGTATCGGTCAGCACAACGAACACGGTTGTCGGCGGGGGCTCTTCCAAGGTCTTGAGCAAGGCGGGTGCCGCCTCATCGACCAGGTGGAAGTCAGGCAGTATCACCACCGTCCGCCTGGCCTGCATCGGCATCCGGAGAGCAACCCCGATCACCTCGCGAGCCTGATCGACGCTTATCGCCGCACCGCTCCGCTGGAGCTCGACCAGATCGGGGTGGCGCCCGGACCTGGCTGTCCGGCACTCCCGGCATTCCCCGCAGCCCCCCTCCGCACACATCAAGGACGCCGCAAAGGCGCGAGCCGCCTCTTCTTTGCCCACTCCTGGCGGGCCCACGAAAAGGTAGGCGTGCACCGGTCGGCGAACCATTTCCCGCAGACGTGCGATAACTGTCGCCTGGCCCGGCACACCGTCCCAAACGGTCATCGACCCTGCACCATGTCCGGAAGGCCCAGCTTCTCAGCCACCGCGGCGTAGACTGATTCGGCGACCACCTCGACCTGAGCGTCGCCGTCGACGACCGCCCACCGGGACGGGTCGGCTCGGGCCAGCTCGGCAAATCCCCTTGCCACCCGCTGGTGGAAATCCGCCGGCTCCGACTCAATCCGGTCGGGCGCGGACGGGGAGGTAGGGGCCGGAGGCGCGGAGAGGGAACCAGGGGCCGGAGGCGCGGAGAGAGAACCAGGGGCCGGAGGCGCGGAGAGGGAACCAGGGGCCGGAGGCGCGGAGAGGGAACCAGGGGCCGGAGGCGCGGAGAGAGAACCAGGGGCCGGAGGCGCGGACGGCGAGGAACGGGCGGACTGCGAAGTAGAGCCGGAGGATGAGCCATCCTTCCCGCACCGGCGCGATTCGCCGAGACCGAGCGGCACTTCCACCAGTACGTACACGTCGGGAACCAGTGAGCGTGCGGCCCATGCCGAAATCCGCTCCAACTCTGCCGTCTCCAAGCCACGGCCGTATCCCTGGTAAGCGAGGGTGGACGCGGCGAAGCGGTCCGATACCACCCACCGACCCGCCGACAGAGCCGGCTCGATCACCTCGGCACAATGCTGTGCCCGGTCGGCAAGCATCAGGAGTGCTTCGGCACGCGGGTCGAGGAGAGCCTCGCCCTCCAACACGATGGAACGAATGGCGCGGCCGTGCGCGGTACCCCCGGGTTCACGAGTGAGCAGCGCACCGAGCCGCTCGGCGAGCAGGCGGGACTGGGTCGACTTGCCGGATCCGTCCACCCCTTCGAGAGCGATCAGCCGACCGCGAGTGGATACCACGGGGGAAGATTATCGGGGCTGGACTAAACAAAAAAGGAGCGGCACGCTACTCGCGGTCGGCGCCGACTGCCCTTTTCGCGGGGGCCTTCCGAGCGGGGGCCGCCATCTTGGAACCAGCGGCCTTCTTCGCGGGAGTCGCCCTTTTCGAACCAGTGGCCTTCTTCGCGGGGGTGGCCCTTTTCGAACTAGCGGCCTTCGTCGACGCAGCAGATTTCCTCGATGCGGGGGCCTTCTTCCGGCGCGGAGAGACCCCTCCCGTCTCGGCCAGCTTGGCACGACGGACCTCCAAGAGCTCTACCGCCCGTTCCATGGTCATCTCTTCGGGCGAATCTGCCCGGCCGAGCGAGGCGTTGATCTCCCCGTCGGTGACGTAGGGACCGAAGCGCCCGCTCTTGACCACCACCGGTTTGCCACTGTCGGGATGGGGACCGAGATCGGCAAGGGGGGCCGCCGCCGCCCGGCGCCCGCGCTGGCGCGGCTGTGCGAAAAGCGCCAGCGCCTCCTCCAGACCCACCGTGAACATCTCCTCCTCGGTGGCGAGGCTGCGGGAGTCGTCGCCCTTCTTCAGGTACGGGCCGAAGCGACCGTTGAGTGCCACGATCTCCTGGCCGTCCGCCGGGTCGACTCCCACGGCCCTGGGGAGGCTGAGGACCTTGAGAGCATCGTCGAGAGTCACCGACGACGGCGACCAGGCCTTGAGAAGGGACGCCCGCTTGGGCGGACTTTCCTTGCCGGCACCCTTGCCGGCACCGGCTGCGCCCTTGGGCGGTGCCGACGACGCAGTACCGTCGAGCCCACCCGCGTCCGGCCCGTCCTCTTCGCCGGCCGGAGAATCCTGCGATGGCGCAGGAGCCAACTCCACGTAGGGACCGAAACGACCCGACTTCAAGTAGACGGTGAGTCCGCTATCGGGATCCTCCCCCAGGATCGCTTCATTCCCACCGGCCTCGAAAAGCTCGTCGGCGCGCTCCAGGGTCACCTCGTCCGGGCACATCTCATCGGGAAGCGATACGCGTTCTTTGTCCCGCTCCAGGTAGGGACCGTAACGTCCCACCCGGACAACCACCTCGCGACCGTCGGCGTCCACACCGAGGGGAATCGAGTTGATCGCCCGCGCGTCGATCTCTCCAAGGTGTGCTGCGACGATCTCCTTGAGACCAGGCATCCCGTCCCCGAAATAGAAACGGGTCAGCCAGGGGCGGGAGTCCTCCCGGCCACCGGCGATGGCGTCCAGGTCGTCCTCCATCGAAGCGGTGAAGTTGTAATCGACCAGCGCGCCGAAATACTGCTCCAGCAGTCCCACCACCGCGAAGGCCACGAAGGTGGGGACCAGCGCACTCCCTTTCTTCCGCACGTATCCCCGGTCCTGGATGGTTGAGATGATCGACGCATAGGTGGAAGGCCGACCCACCCCCATCTCTTCGAGTGCCTTTACGAGGGATGCTTCGGTGTAGCGCGCCGGCGGTTGGGTTGCGTGGTCTTGCGGAGTGAGCGCGGTGGCACTCAGGCGGTCCCCTACCGTCAAGGGTGGGAGCCGGACCTCCTGGTCTTCAAGCTCGGCCTCCGGATCGTCGGCGCCCTCCACATACGCGCGCAGAAACCCGGGGAAGGAGATCACCTTCCCGCTGGTGGAAAAGACCACCGGCACAGCCGGCACGCCGGTGGCCAGCGACGCTCGGCCCTCCAGGCGCACCTGGGCGGTGGTTCCGGTGGCATCAGCCATTTGCGACGCGACCGTACGCTTCCAGATCAGGTCGTACAGCTTCGCCTCGTCCGACGACAGTGATCGTGATACCTCGTCGGGGGTGCGGAAGGTCTCTCCTGCCGGGCGGATCGCCTCGTGGGCCTCCTGGGCGTTCTTGACTTTCTTGTCGTGGCGGCGGGGGGTCGGGTGGAGATAGTTCTCCCCGTACAGCGCGGCGACCTGAGAGCGAGCCGCCTGGAGGGCCTGCTCGGAAAGCGCGGTGGAGTCGGTCCGCATGTAGGTGATATACCCGTTCTCGTAGAGACGCTGAGCGATCTGCATGGTACGCGCCGAGGAGTACCGGAGCTTGCGTCCCGCCTCCTGTTGCAGGGTGGAGGTGGCGAACGGCGGGTAAGGAGACCTGCGAAATGGCTTTTCCTCGATGGAGACGACGGTGAACTCGCTCCCGGTCCCGGTTGCGGCGATCGACTCGGCCTCCTCCTGCCCGAGAAGAACCACCGAGGCGGCGTCGGCGAGCGAACCGTTCTCGTCGAAGTCGCGCCCCACCGCAAGCCGCTTGCCGTCGACGCCGGTCAGGGTGGCCTTCACCGAGACCGGACCCTCGGCCCGCGAGCCGGAGAACTCTCCGACGACATCCCACCACGACGCCGAGCGATGGCGCATCCGGGCACGCTCGCGCTCGACGATCATGCGGGTGGCGACGCTCTGGACCCGGCCGGCAGACAGGCGGGGCATCACCTTGCGCCACAGAACCGGCGAGACCTCGTATCCGTAGAGGCGATCGAGGATGCGGCGCGCCTCCTGTGCGTCGACCAGGCGCCGGTCCAGCTCGCGCCAGTTCTCGATGGCGTGCTGGATGGCGGGACGGGTTATCTCGTGGAACACCATCCGCTTCACCGGTACCTTGGGAGCCAGCACCTCTGATAGGTGCCACGCGATCGACTCCCCTTCCCGGTCCTCGTCAGTGGCTAGATAGACCTCCGACGCCGATGAAAGCAGCTTCTTCAATTTGGAGACCTGCTGCTTCTTCTCGCTGGAGATCACGTAGAGGGGCTTGAAACCGTCGTCGACGTTGACCCCGAGCCGCGCCCATGGCTCGCCCTTGACCGAGGCGGGGATCTCCGCCGAGTTGCGGGGCAGGTCTCGGATGTGGCCGATGGACGATTCGACGACGAACTCCGACCCGAGAAAACCCGCGATGGTGCGAGCTTTTGCCGGCGATTCCACGATGACCAGAGGCTTGGCCATCACGACACCCCTAATGGGATGCCAGCTTCAGGCTTCCGTGGGATCATCTGCCGCCCCACCAGCCGTTCAGACTGCGGCCGCCGCTGGCTCCGAGGCCTTCTGCTCATCCCCGCCATCGGCCATCGAGGCCACCTTCCGCTTGGAGACAGCTATGGCGACGAGCAGAACGACCAGAGCTGCTCCAGAGATGGAGAGGCGGACGGCTGTGTGGTGCTGGTAGGTGATGACGGCGGGAAGGATCAATAGCGACACCAGGTTCATCACCTTGATGAGGGGATTGAGCGCAGGACCCGCGGTGTCCTTGAACGGATCGCCCACCGTGTCGCCGATCACCGCCGCCTTGTGTGCGTCGGACCCTTTGCCGCCCATATTGCCGTCCTCGATGTACTTCTTGGCGTTGTCCCACGCACCTCCGGAGTTGGACAGGAAGTTCGCCATCAACTGGCCGGTCAGGATCGCAGCCGCCAGAAAAGCTCCCAACGCGAGGTAGTTGATCCCGAAACCGACGATGACCGGGGAGAGCACCGCGAGGAGGGCCGGGGTGGCGAGCTCACGCTGAGAAGCCCGCGTGCAGATGGAGATGACCTTGTAGTAGTCCGGCTTCTCCGACCTGTCCATGATGCCGGGATGCTCCCGGAACTGGCGGCGGACTTCTTGGACCACCGTCCCTGCTGTCCGCCCCACCGCCCGGATGGCGAGTGCAGAGAAGATGAAGGCGATCGAACCCCCGACCAGCAAACCGATGAATATGGTCGGGTGCGACACGTTGATCTGGGTGTGGGAGTTCTCGAAAAGCCAGTTGACCCCGGCACCGGCAGGCTTGTGGAGTCCCAATTGCGATCCGATTGTCTCGATGAAAGACGAAAAGAGCGACACCGCTGCGATCACTGCTGACCCGATGGCAACACCCTTGGTTACCGCCTTGGTTGTGTTGCCAACCGCGTCCAGGCTCACCATCACCCGCTCGGCCTCGCCGGTGAACTCCCCGGACATCTCTGCCACCCCGGCAGCGTTGTCGGACACCGGCCCGAAGCTGTCCTCGGACACGATCATTCCTGCCGTCGACAGAAGTCCGATCCCGGTGAGAGAGATGAGATAGAGGGTTAGCGGCAGGTTCCCGCCGCCCAGCCCCACCGACACGGCGATGGCGACCGCGATGGCGATGATCGCCCAGACAGACGACTCCAATCCAATGGCGATGCCGGCGAGAGTGGTCGTCGCCGGGCCGGTGCGCGCCGATTCGGCAATCTCCCGCACCGGCGAACGCTCGGTCGAGGTGAAATGCTCGGTGATGGCACTTGCTACCAGCATCAACACCACCCCGGTGAGCACAGCGAAGAACGCCTTCCAGTAGTGAAGGTAAGCACCGGCCAGGGCAGCGGCCCCCACCATGGTCAGGACCGCTGCAACGCGGACTCCTCTGTTGATCGGCGCCATCGCTGTGGTGTCGCGCTTGGTCGCCCTCACTACATAAATCCCGATGATGGTGGCCAGGATGCCGACTGCCGGTACGACGAGCGGGAATACCACCGCCCGCGCCGAGTTAGCGGTCCGCCCGATGGACATGAAGGCGGTCACTCCGAGGATGATCGCCGCGATGATCGTGATCGCATACGACTCGAAAAGGTCTGCAGCCATGCCGGCGCAGTCGCCCACGTTGTCGCCCACGTTGTCGGCGATAGTGGCCGCATTACGGGGATCGTCTTCAGGAATGCCCGCCTCGACCTTGCCCACCAAGTCAGCCCCGACGTCAGCCGCCTTGGTGAAGATACCGCCACCGACCCTCATGAAGAGAGCGAGCAACGATGCACCGAAACCGAAGCCCACCAGCACCGACGTGGCGGTGTTCTGGAAGATCAGCACGATGACGCTCGCTCCCAGTAGACCGAGCCCCACGCAGAAGAGCCCGGTGATCGCGCCGGTTCGGAAAGCGACTTTGAGGGCCCCCGCCATCTGGCCTCCGCGAGCAGCGGCTGCGGTGCGCACGTTCCCGCGCACGGCGAGGCTCATCCCGATGAACCCGGTGAGCCCGGAGCACAGCGCTCCGGCGAGGAAGCAGATCACCCGGTAGATCCCAGCCTGCACGAAGGAGAGAGCAAGAATCTGGTGACCGGACGGATCGAGGACCGGGTGGCCCGCCGAATCGACCTGGCCCACCTTGGTGGCGGTGAAGAAGATCAGGACGGCCAGGGGGACGACGATCATGAGGATTGTCTTGAACTGCCGGGCGAGGAACGCCTCCGCCCCCTCCTGGATCGCCTTGGCGATTTCCTTCATCGAGGCGGTCCCCTGCTCGGCCGCCAGCACTCCCCTCATGAGGATGAGGCCGGTGACGATGGAGATGATGCCGGCAGCCAGGGCGAAAACCAACCAACCCTTTTCGCCCGAACCGAGGTGGAAGGCCTGGTAGCCCCCCTCGCTGGCGAGTAGCTGCGTCATGGAGATCCTTTCTCTATTCTTCTCTGTCTGGTTCTTGGGTATTGCAACGTGGGAAAAGGGGGCTTGCCGGGACCAGCGCCCGGCTCCTCCCCGTGCCGCCCTCTTCCTCTTCCCTAGGTCGTCCTCGCCGCGGAGGGCGTGGCTGCCAGGAACTCGTATTCGGGATTGAGTATGGAGAGGCGGCCGTGATGTTCGCACACCCGGCCCCGTACTACCAACTTGGCGCCCGGTCCGATGCCCGCTACCTCCCTTCTTCCAACAAATACCAGTGGTAGCGAGCCGGTCCCGTCTACCAGCATGCACTCCAGGTTGGGGATGCCCGAATGCGGCTGGATCTGGACGGATCGGACCCGGCCGGCCACCGTCACCATCTGCCTGTGGCGCACCTCCCCAATGGGGACCGCGCCGGCAACCTCCCTCAGGTCGTCCACCTGGCTTCCGGCGGCAAGCTGGGACGGCAGGGCGGTCCGGGGCACTTCTCCAGGGAGGGCACGGTGCTGCCGGGGAACTGCCTTCCGGGCGGCTTCCCCCTGCGCCCCGGACCCCGGCTCCTCCGAGTAGTCCGGGGTGGCCGACTCGAAGTCGATCGCCGCAATTTCGAAGGGGAAGACGAATTCGCCGGTACGACGCTTCGAGCGTGCCAGGAGAGCCTGCTTGCCGAGGTGGAAGGGGATGATGGTGGCATTAACGTGGGGCAGCCGGGCCACCGCCTCGGCGATCGCGTCGGCGGTGCGGTCGTGGAGTAGGCGGCTCCACAACCGCTCGTAGAAACGGCGAGGCAGGAGAACCGTCACCTGGGTCTCCTCATCGGCAGCCAGGTCGGCGCAGTACTGGAGCGCGGCGCGCACCAGCCGGCGGTCGGGGCACTCGATCATTTCCAAGGGAAAGCGGGACAGCGAATATCGCTGCCACTGGTCGGCGATGACCCCCGCCTTCTGCGCGTCGTTTACGAAGTGGACCACGTGCAGCGCGTCGGGATTGAGCGTGTGGCCGTACCGAAGCGCCCGGAGGGTGGCAAGATCGAGATCGTCGACCAGGATGACCACCGTGTGGCGTCGTAGGACCGGCACCTCCGATATCCGTGGTGCACCCTCCTCCAGTTCCTCTGCCTCGATCTCATACTGGCGGTGGAGACGGATCAGGAAGAAGACGATCACCGGCATTAGGACGACCACCAGCCAGGCTCCTTCGGTGAACTTGGTCACCGCGAAGATCACCACCACCCCGGCCGAGAGCACCGACGCGGAGCCGTTGATGGCCAGCTTGTGTCGCCAGCCGCGTTCCCGCTTCTTGATGTGGAACTTTGAGAGCCCGGCACCCGCCATAGTAAATCCGGTGAACACGCCGATCGCGTAGAGTGCAATGAGCGAGCTGAGCCTCGCTCGGGTGCCGAGAAGAAGCACGAGCGCCACGACGGTAAGCACCAGGATTCCATTCGAATAGGCCAGCCTGTGCCCGCGCCGGGTAAACCATCGAGGGAGAAAGGAGTCCTCCGCGACGAAGCTCGCCAGGTAGGGGAAGCCGTTGAACGACGTGTTACCGCCAGTGAAAAGGATCACGATGGTCGCGTTGAGGACGACGTAGTAGACGATCCGCCCAAAAGTTCCCTGGCCGAGCACGTATTCGACGTCCTGGGACACGACGGTCGGTATTCCGTTGTCGAAGGGGACCGCATGGGTCCAGTGGGCGATCAGTGAAACCCCGAGCACGAGAAAGCCGAGGGAGATCGAGATGAACCCGAGTACGAAGCGCGCGTTCTTGGCGACCGGTGCCCGAAACGCCGCCACCCCGTTGGACACCGCCTCCAGTCCGGTCAATGATGAACCTCCGTTGGCAAGCGCGCGCAGCATGATGAAAACCGATGCACCGAGAAGGAAGCCTGTGCCGGGGTGACCGACATGGTGATCGACTAACACGCTTGCCGGAGGAAGCCGATGCGGGTGGAGCTGGCCGAGGAACCCGCGGACCATCCCGATGACGACGACGAAGCCGAGCGAGACAATATAGAAATACGTGGGGAAAGCGAAGGTGCGACCGGCTTCACGAATGCCGCGGAGGTTCGCAAAGCACATGACCACAAGCACCGCAAGCGAGATCCACAAGGGATCGAGACCGTTGGACAGTGCCCGGAACTCCGTGCCGAGCCCATCGGCTCCCGCGACGATCTGCACGGCGACCGTGAGGACGTAGTCGACGATCAGGGCCGAGGCGGCGATCTGGGCCACCCGGGGGCCGAGGTTGTCCCGGGAAACCACATAGGACCCACCCGACTTGGTGTAGACGGAGACGACCTCACGATACGAAAGGGTCACGATGGCCAGGATGGCCAGGATGGCGAAGGTCACCGGAAGAACCAGGGAGAACGCTGCCGCACCCACCGCGGGGACCAGGATCGACAGCATTTCCTCGGTGCCATACGCCGAGGAGGAGATGCAGTCGGGAGAGAGGACCCCCGCCGCCACGGTCCGGGACAGCTTCTCCTCGTGCAGGCGCTCGGACACCAGGGGCTTGCCCAGGAGGGCCCTCTTCATCCTGTAGCGAAACGACTCCGGAAGTTCGGCAGTGCTCAAGCCCACTAGTAGAGCACGGAGCCGATCAGGAGTGGGAAACCGAATTGCCTCGGGGCCGCCAACGTGTAGCACAATGAGGCGTGCACGTGATCGTCGTGGGGTGTGGAAGGGTGGGCTCGGAGCTGGCAGTCAGCTTGGAGCGACGTGGCCACAGCATTGCCATCATCGACAAGAACGCCCGCTCCTTCCGCCGCCTGCCCGCGGAGTGGAACGGCACCAAGGTGGTGGGGTTCGGTTTCGACCGGGGACACCTGGACGCTGCCGGAGTCACCCGGGCGGGGGCTCTCGCCGCAGTGACCAGCGGCGACAACTCCAACATCCTTACTGCCAGGATCGCCCGGGAGACCTATTACATCCAGGCGGTGGTGGCCCGGATCTACGACCCGCGGCGAGCCGCCATCTACCAGCGCCTCGGAATCCCCACCGTGGCCACGGTGACCTGGACGACCGATCAGGTCCTCCGCAGGCTCCTCACCGACGCGCCCCCGGTTGAGTGGACCGACCCGAGCGGAAAACTGGGACTTTTCGAGCGGTCCCTACCGGTGCTCTGGGCCGGCAAGAAGCTGTCGGTCCTGGAGGAGGGTGGCTTCGCCAAGGTGGTGTCGGTGAGTCGGGCGGGCGTCCCGCGCCTAGCGGGTCCCGAGACGGTCGCCCAGGAGGGCGACGTGCTCCACGTTGCGGCTACCACCGATTTCCTGGTCGAGCTCGACCGGATCATCGCCGAGTGCCCGGATGCAAGCGAGGTCAAGGCGGCCGGCGCGTCACGGACCCACCGATGAAGGTGATCATTGCCGGGGCCGGCAACGTGGGAACCTTTATCGCTTCCGACCTCAAGGAGGAGGGGCACGACGTCTTGCTGATGGAGGTCGAGCAGGCCGTCGCCGATCGAGTCGACCCCGATCTGGGAATCGCCCTACTCGTGGGAGACGCCTGTGAGGTGAATACCCTCTACGCGGCCGGCATGGACGATGCCGACGTGGTGGTGGCCGCAACCGGTGACGACGAGGACAACCTGGTGATCTCCCTGCTGGCCAAGCAGGAGTTCGCGGTACCTCGGGTGGTAGCCCGGGTGAACCATCCCAAGAACCGGTGGCTCTTCACCGAAGCGTGGGGAGTGGACATCGCGGTGTCGGCGCCCCACCTCCTCTCCGCGCTGGTCGAGGAGGCGGTGTCGGTGGGCGCCATCGTGCGTCTCCTCCAGTTTGAAGGCAGCGAGGCGCACCTGATCGAGGTGACCCTCGCCGACTCCTCCCCTGCAGCCGGGAAGACAATCGAAGGGCTTCAGCTTCCCCGCGATGCCTCTGTCGTGGCGGTGATTCGCGACTCCCACGTGGTGGTCCCCCGGGGCGACACCATTCTCGAAGTAGGCAACGAGGTGCTGGTGCTGGTCGCCGACGAGTCGGAGAACCTGATCAGGAAGCTACTGGTCGGCCCCTGACCACCTCCCGCCGAGTGGGTCGTGGTGGCCCCAGGTTCCGCGAGGCGCGTCCATCACCACCCTGGCAGGTCCCCGGATCAGCGGGATGGACCCCTCATCATCATGGTCACCGAGGTGCCACCCGACGACGACTCGAAGGTAACCTCGTCGACCAGCGCCTTTATCAGCGACACCCCCCTGCCCCGCTCGGAGCGCCATGAACCAGCGCTCCGCGATCCCGACCTGGCACCGGAATCCGTCTTCCCTCCGGCCGGGTGCTCATCGGCCCGAAAAGCGCCCGGGTCCAGGGAGGACGGGTTGAACCCCGGACCCGAGTCGTCGACGGCGACGGTGACCCCGTTGCCGATCTCCACCACGTGCACGATCACCCGTGTCTCCTCCCCGCCAGCGGCGGGCCGGTCCGAACCATAGGCTTCGATGGCATTGGTGCAGGCTTCCGACGCTGCCAGGCACAGGTCGTCCACCCGGTTGGTTTCCAGCAGCCCGTCGCGCCCTGCGATAATGGAGACCACCTGTCGGACCAGGGCTACGTACTCCTTGCGGGCCGGAATGTCGAGAACCACCGTGGGAAACGAGATCGGATCGGACGGCCCGGAATCGCCTGCGCCTCCGGAACCAGCCAGAGGCGGCGAAACGGCGGTCGACCATTCGGATGCTGCCACTGTCCCTATTATCACTCTGTTGAAGCAAGCTGCATACTTCGATCTTGACAAGACGGTCATCGCCCGCGCGTCGATGGCCGCTTTTGGTCTGCCCATGTACCGGGAGGGGCTCATTTCCCGCCGGACGATCCTTCGCGCCATCTACGCGCAGTTCGTCTACATGCACCTGGGAGCCTCCGAGGAGAAGCTTGCCCGGATCCGGGACTCCGCCCTCGCCCTGGCCAAGGGATGGGACCGGGAAAGGGTTCGCCGGATCGTGGCCGAGACCCTGGAGCGGGTGGTGGACCCGATCGTCTACGCGGAAGCCCTCGACCTGATCGCCGAACACCGTGCGGCCGGCCGCAAGGTGGTGATCGTCTCTGCCTCTCCGGAGGAGATCGTCATACCCCTCTCAAAGTACCTCGGGTTCGACGACGTGATCGCCACCCGGGCAAGGGTCGATACCGAAGGTCGCTACACAGGTGAGATGGAGTTCTACGCCTACGGTCCCTTTAAGGCGGCCGCCATCCGCGCCATGGCTGCGCGGGAGGGCATTGACCTGGGAGAGTCCTACGCCTACTCGGACTCCTATACCGATGTGCCCATGCTTGAAGCGGTGGGCCATCCGGTGGCGGTCAACCCCGACCGAGTGCTCCTCAAGCTGGCCCGCGAGCGCCAATGGGATGTCCGCAACTTCACCCGACCGGTTCGCTTGCGCGAGCGGGTCTCCATGCCTCCCACCCCGGTGACCATCGCGGTGGGAGTGGCAGGAATGGTGGGGGCGGCAGCTCTGGTGGCCTGGAAGTCAGGTCTCCGCCGCCGGCTGCGCAACGGGACAGGAATCCGCGCCGCTTAGGCCTTCCTTATCAGGCGCACCAATGGCGGGAGCTGGGCCTCCGGGCGCGCTCGGACCCCGCAGGAGGACCGCTAGCTCCCAGAATTCAGTACCTCTACGCCGTGCGGACCTTCTTGGCGAGAACGATACCCAGGGCAACCAGAATGGCGAGAATGATCAGCTTCTTCATGGAGGCTTACCCTACTTGAGGAAAAGGGAAGCCCGGGGCGCACCCGCCGGGCAGGCAGGAACCGCCCTTTTCCCAGGATTGGCCGGTCCCCGATGCGGGCTCGGGACTCAGACGGTCAGCAGGTCGCGAGCGCCGGTGTCGGAAGAAGGGTGGCGAAGCTTGGACATCGCCCTCGCCTCGATCTGGCGAATGCGCTCGCGGGTCAGGTTGAAGTGCTCGCCGACCTCTTCCAAGGTGCGCGCCTCACCTCGATCGAGACCGAACCGCAGGCGGAGAATCTCCCGCTCGCGCTCGTCCAGTGGGGAAAGCAGGCGTGTGATCTCCGAGGGCAGCAATGCGGTCGACGCCACCTCGAAAGGTGATTCGGCCGAGCGGTCCTCCACCACGTCCCCCAGTTCGGCATCGCCATCCTCGCGGAGCGGCTCGGACAGCGACAGCGGCTCGGCCCTGAACCGCAGGGCTTCGATCAGCTTGTCCTGGGGCATCTCGACCTCCCGCCCCAGCTCGGCAAGAGTGGCCGGGCGCCCGAACTTGAGCTCCAGGCGCGCCTGGGCCTTCTGAACCCTGGCGAGAGTGTCCCCGGCGTGGACAGGAAGGCGGATGGTCCGGCCGGTGTTGGCGATGCCGCGGGTGATCGCCTGGCGAATCCACCAGGTCGCGTAGGTGGAGAACTTGAAGCCCTTGCGCCAGTCGAACTTCTCCACGGCGTGCATCAGGCCGAGGTTTCCCTCTTGGATGAGGTCGAGAAGGGGGAGCCCGGAAGCCTGATATTTCTTGGCGATCGACACCACGAGACGCAGGTTCGACTGCACGAAAGTCTGTTGGGCGTCCTCGCCCGCCTTCAGCGTGCGGCGAAGCTCCCGCTTCTTGGCCGCGGTGAGTTCCTTGGACTTCTCCAGGTCACTCCGAGCACTCAATCCTGACTCGATAGTTTGGGCGAGACGGACCTCGTCGTCCTTGGTGAGGAGCGGGTACTGGCCGATGTCGGTCAGGTACAGACGGACGAGATCCTCTTCGTCCCGCTCCACTCGTTCTTTTGCCAATTCTTGTCTAACCTCTCAGGTTTTCGCCGTTCGGCTCTTCACTGCCCCGGGCGCGTGGCCAGACCGCAAGAGTGCTGAACGACCCGCCACAAAAAGACCACATTGTGTCTTTCGGCTCAATGCCAGTCTACCTGGAGAGTCAATACGGCCTGACCAGGTATTTCTAGCCTGATCACCCCCCGACCCTCGACAGGAGAACGGCGCCCGCCCGGAGATCTTGCTCTTCGTCCGCCAGCACGGCCGCCGCCACCCGGATGGAGGGCATCGATGCCACCGGCTGAGCTCGCCCGAGGAAATCGCGGATCTCGGCGACCTCG
>JAKAWH010000138.1 GCA_021817065.1 Actinomycetes bacterium | reverse complement strand
AGACGAAACCCACGCCGACGTAAATGCCGCACGCAACATCCTCCGGGCTGGACTGGCCCTTCCGGTCGCGCAAGCGGCTTGAAAAGAAGCTGGCGGATTTAGCCGTCAGAGAAGTCACAAGCGGGAAGACCAAGCGGTAGAGGTGGTAGTTGATGGAGAAGTCGCCGGGGAATCCGGTCCCTGTGTGCCACGGCTCGTCCCAGGTTCCCTCAGGCCGTTGTGTTGCACACAACCACCCGACCCCACTGCCGGCGGGTTTGCCGGAAGCCTCCCCCGCGGCAACGAGAGCAAGCAACGCCCACGCGGTCTGGGACGCGGTGGACTCGCCCCGCGCTCAGGCCGCCCCCGCCCGTCGCTGTGCCCGGTCGAACAGCTCCTGGATGTCCCCCTGGAGCTGGGCGGTGATCTCCTTGACCACCCGCATGGGAACCCGGGAGCCTGACTCGGTCGCGAGCGGATAGATAGGTCGTCCCACCACGATGTGGACCTTGTACGGGCGGGGCAGGGCCTTTCCCTTTTGCATCACCCTCTCGCTCCCGCCGATCCCGACCGGGACGATCGGCACCCGCGCTCGTGCGGCGACATAGGCCGCACCGCCGAGAAGGTCCTCCACCACCGGACCGGACCGGCGCTGACCCTCCGGGAAGAGGACACACGGTTCCCCTTCGGCAAGGATCTTCACGCACAAGCTGAACGCAGCTCGATCGGCGCTCCCCCGGTGGACCGGAAAAGTTCCCAACGCCTCCAAGAGCCAGCCTACGAAGCGCGAGCTCCACAGGGTGTCCTTGGCCATGAAGCGCACCCGTCTCCGGCTTATGCAAGCTAAGACAATCCAATCGACATACGACCGGTGAACCGGGGCGAAGACGTAGGGGCCGGAAGCGGGGAGATTCTCGCGCCCCTCCACAGTGACCCGGCAGAAGAGTCTGCAAATGGTCGCAGCGATCGCTCGGCACACCGCGAAGAAGAGCAGCGATCCCCGGGTGGGCGGCTTGTACTCCACCTTCGCCCCCACCCGATGCTCCAACCGGGTGAATTCATGACGGCCCTGGTCCGGGGTATCGAGCATCTTCAGCACCTCCTTCACAAGTTGCCCAACCGGCACGTCGGTGGTGTCTATCTCGTGCGATCCGTCTGCCCGCACCAACGGCGAAGCCGCACGGGTGGTGTCCCGAGCGTCGCGAGCCGCCATCTCCGAGGCAGTCGCCTCCGCTTGCGAGCCGGTTTCCTCCGCCCGGCGGCGGGCGCGGGTCTCCGAACTGGCAGTGAGGTACAGCTTCAGTTCCGCACCGGGGAACACCACCGAGGCGATGTCACGCCCTTCCACTACACCGCCTCGGCGGTCCTCCACCCATGCGCGCTGGCGCCGGACCAGCTCGGTACGGACGTCGGGGTTCGCCGCCACCACCGAGGCGATAGCGGTCACTTCCGGCGTGCGTATCGCAGCAGTGGCGTCTTCTCCATTCACCACCACCGATCCCGGCGACACCTCGATGGACATCGCTCGTGCCAGCGTGGCCACCGCGTCGGCGTCGTCGGGCTCCAGTCCCCGTCGCAGCACGGCCAAGGCGACCGCCCGGTACATTGCCCCGGTGTCCAGGTGCTCCAGGCCGAGCTCGGCGGCCAGGGCCGCCGCGAGAGTCGACTTGCCCGACCCGGACGGGCCGTCGATGGCGATGACCCGGTAGGGTACTCCGCTCATCAGCTCAACCCCCAGCTCAGTTGTCGCAGGTGGTCGGCAAAGAGCGGATAGCTGGTCGCCACCACTTCCCACTGGTGGATGGTGGTCGGTCCCGACCCCACCAGGCCACCTACCGCTCCAGCCATGGCGATTCGATGGTCGCCGTGGGACTCCACTGTTCCACCGGTCAACGGACCCCCCTTCACCACCAACGAGGGTCCCTCGGCCACCTCCACCGTCCCTCCCAGTCCTGTCACCATCGACGACACCGTCGACAGGCGATCGGTCTCCTTCCCTCTCAGCTCCTCCAATCCCGAGAACACCGTGGTCCCTTCCGCTACCGCAGCGGCCACTGCAAGGGCGGGAACTTCGTCGAGGCTGGGAATCTCCTCTCCTGCAACCGTGGTCGCCTGCAAGCGTCCCGCATATCGGGCGGTGATATCGCAGAGAGTGCGGTCCGCTCCACCGCTCGACTCGACGGTAACGTCGCCCCCCATCCTCTGGAGGACAGAGACGAACCCGATCCGCTCCGGACCTCCGTACACATGGGGAATACGCACCTCGCTCCCCGGAACGATGCAGGCTGCCACCACCCAGAACGCAGCCTGGGAGGGATCGCCGGGTACGTCCATCGAAAAAGGGTCGAGTGGTCCCGGAGTCAGGGTGACCACCTGACCGCCGTTGTCCGCCACCACCGATATCCCCACCCCGCAGGCCTCCAGCATCTCCTCGGTGTGAGAGCGGGTGGTTACCACCTCCCGGACGATGGTCTCCCCGTCGGCTCGTAGGCCCGCCAGGAGGATGGCCGATTTCACCTGTGCAGAAGACATGGGAGGGGTGTAGTCGATGCCGCTCAGATTGCCCCCACGCACAGCCAGTGGCGGAAAAGACCCGTCTTGGCGCCCGTCCACCCTCGCGCCCATCCGGGTAAGCGGCACGCTGATTCTATCCATCGGGCGCGTCAAAAGGGAGGCATCGCCGGTAAGGACGGTCAGCCAGGGAAAGCCGGAGACCAGCCCGGCGAGCAGGCGCAGCCCGGTCCC
Organism: Actinomycetes bacterium; assembly: GCA_021817065.1. Classification (GTDB taxonomy): domain Bacteria; phylum Actinomycetota; class Acidimicrobiia; order Acidimicrobiales; family JAKAVM01; genus JAKAWH01. The sequence goes on along the minus strand of JAKAWH010000138.1, from coordinate 3,139 downwards.
CGAGTTGCCCAGATCGAGCACGGCGGCCGGCTCGTGAAGGCGCCTCGGACCACCCTCGATCGAAAAGGAGTGATGACCCTGGCCTCGCCCTACCACCTCCAGCCGTGCTCCCATCGCCGCTATCGCCCCTGCGGTCCGGGCCACGTCGTCGCCATCGGAGATACCCCGTACCTCCGATGTCCCGCCAGCGAGTGCCGCCAACATCAGAGCCCGGTGGGAAATCGACTTGTCCCCGGGAACCGTCACCGACCCGGTGACCGGGCGTCCGGGCTGGACGTCGAGGATCATCGCACTACCCTCTCACAGCCGCTGGTGACGATTCACAGACCCCGTACCTCAGCTTCGTAACCGAGCAACCCCAACTCCTCGGTAAGGCGCCCGGCGTCCCCCGCGTCCACAACCATGACCAGCATGCCGCCACCGCCGCCCGGCGAGTGGGCTATCTCCACGTCTTCGATGTTGACGGACATGGACGCGGCAAGGGTGGTCACTTCCGCCAGGGCGCCTGGCCTGTCCTTGACCGGCACACGCACTTCGGCGACGCGTTCCGCAGCAACATAGGCCGTCGGCAAGAGGGACCGGGCTGATCGGGCACGGTTCAATAGCGTCAGCAGACCCTCCCGATCACCCCGGGCGACGACCGCGGCGACATCGACGATCCTCCGTGACAATTCCTCCATCTCCTTGACGATCGCTGCCGAATTCTCGGCACACACGTCGGGCCAGTAGCCAGGATTCCCCGAGACGATGCGGGTCATGTCGCGAAACCCTCCGGCGGCCAGGGCGAGCACCTCGGCAGACTCTGCCGCCTCCTCGCCGGCCAGGTCCATGAGAGTCGCCGCCAGCAAGTGGGGGACGTGGGAAACCAGAGCGACCAGTGCATCGTGGCGCTCCGGCGACATGGCGATAGGCCGGGCACCCAATGAAGTGATCACCCCGTGCAGCGAGGCAAACACCTCTGGATCGGTCTCCTCGGTCGGGGTGAGCACCCAGGTCCGGCCGGAGAACAAGGTCGAATCGGCCCCCGCAACGCCTTCCTTCTCCGATCCCGCCATTGGGTGTCCTCCCACGAACCGCCTGTCGGTAACCGAGGCGACGATATTCGCCTTCACACCGGCGGCATCGGTGACCACTGCACCGGGTGCCCTGGACAGGCATTCCCGAGTCACCTGCACCACCTTCCCGGCAGGAACGCAAACGAACACCATGTCGGCAGCCACATCTTCGCCTACCGCGTCGATTGCCCCGGCGGCGAGCGCCTCGCCTGAGCGCGCCGCATCAACATCGGAACCAGATACGTGCCAGCCGCGCCCGCGCAATGCAAACCCGATCGACCCTCCGATCAGGCCGGTTCCCACCACCCAGGCGCGCGGACCGGTCATCTCATCGGGCCTGGGACATGGGCGCAAGCAGGCCGCTCATTCGGGGAGGTCGTCGCGCAAGGAGCGCGCCGCGTGCAGGTACACGTGGCGAAGTGCTCCGCGCTCCCTCGGGGTGTTCACATGCATGAGTGCCCGGATGGTGAGAGGCATCGCTCCTTCCACCGAAAGCTCCCGCGCACAGATAAGGGGGACGGCCCCCAAGCCGGCCTTGCGGGCGGCCGTGGCGGGAAACATCGAAGTGATGTCATCGGTGGCGGTGAAGACGATCGAGACGATGTCGTCGTGGGTAACGCCGTTCCTCTCCATCATGGCGTCGACCATCTCAGTGACTCTCTCGGTCACCTGCTCGGCGGTATCGGCCTCCACGGTGGTGGCCCCCCGCAGCGCCCACAAGCTCATCGCTGCCCAGTCTCCCCGGCTATCCAGATGGTGCCTCTCCCTGCGGGTGTGGCAAGGCGGCAGCAAAAAGGCATCGGGTTCATCGCCGTCGAACCGTACCAGCCGCGCAGGACAGCGCGCGCACCTCGGCGACTGTCAGCTCGCGCCAACGCCCCGGCCCCAGTGATCGATCGGCCAGGGGGCCGATCCGGGTCCTGACCAGGCGGCTTACCGGGTGCCCCACCGCGTCGCACATCCTCCTCACTTGCCGGTTCCTCCCTTCGTGGATGACGAGGCGCAAGGTCGAAGGGCCGATGGCCGACACCCGCGCTGGGCTGGTAATCCCGTCATCGAGCTCCACCCCTTCCCGCAAGCGCCGCAGGGCGGCTGCTCCCGGCCGGCCGGCCACCTCAGCGACGTATTCCTTGTCGACCCCGTACGAGGGGTGGGTGAGAAGCTGGGCCAACTCCCCGTCGTTGGTGAGGATGATCAATCCCTCGGTGCCGGCATCCAGCCGCCCGATGGAGAACACCCGCGGCTCGGGTGGCACCAGGTCCACGACCTGAGGCCGGCCGTGGGTGTCGGCGGAGGTGCACACGACTCCCGCCGGTTTGTTCACCAGGTAGTAGACAAGCCCCACCGCCAGGGACACCGGAATTCCGTCGACCTCCACCCGGTCAACTGAAGAATCGACCCGCCTGCCGAGCACAGCAGTGACCCCATTGACGGTCGCCCGCCCCGCAAGGATCAGCTCCTCGCAGGTCCGGCGGGACCCGAAGCCGACCCGTGCCAAAGCCTTCTGCAGGCGCTCGCCGGACGGTCCTGCCTCCCGGTCCCCCTGTATTTCACCGGCGCCACTGCCAGCCAGGTTCCCCGGTGCTCCGGCGGGGCGGTGGGCTGCCCGCCCCGCGGAATCAATCACCGGTGGGCCGCAGGCCCGCCTCCAGTTTCTCGACCACCTCGGGGCCGGGAACAAAGTCGGCGAGTGGTGGCAAGTCCGAGGTAGAAGCCAATCCCATCCTCTCCAGGAAGAGGGAGGTGGTGCCGTACATGACCGCTCGCCCGATTCCCGGATCACGCCCCACCTCGGCGATGTATCCACGAGCCGAGAGCATCGCCACCGTCGAATCGACGTTGACCCCCCGGATCGAGGATACCTGGGCGCGGGAGATCGGCTGCTTGTAGGCGATGATCGCCAGAGTCTCCAGTGCAGCATTGGACAACCGGGCCGACTGACCCTCGAGGGCGAACCGTTCCACGAACTCGGACATGTCCGGATGGCTCTGGAATCTGTACCCCCCTGCAACCCGAACCAACTCGAACCCCCGGTGCGTTCCCCGGTATTCGGAGGCGAGCTCCTCACAGAGCTGCTCCACCTT
>JAKAWH010000137.1 GCA_021817065.1 Actinomycetes bacterium | reverse complement strand
CTATGAGCGGGTGTCCAAGCGAGCACGAGAGCTCGGCATGAGCCGCTCGGAGCTCTTCTCCCGGGCCGCGGCGCGCTACCTCGACGAACTGGACGCCGAGTCGGTGACCCGCCAGATCGACCTCGCGCTGTCTTCCTTGGGCCCGCGCGACGACTCAGCCGCCGACGCCGTCGCCGCCGGGCATCGCATGCTTGCCGCCACGACCGACGAGTGGTGATCGAGCGAGGAGGCATCTACTGGGCCGACCTCGGAGCGCCAGTCGGCTCACGGCCGGCCAAGCGGCGCCCGGTGCTGGTCATATCCGCTGACACCTACAACGCGAGTCGCTTGGCCACGGTCCTCGTCGCGATCATCACGTCCAACACGGCCCTGGCCACCATGCCCGGCAACGTGTTCATGCCGGCGACCGTGACCGGCCTGCCCCGAGACTCCGTCGTCAACGTGACCGCTCTGATCACCCTGGACAAGACCGACCTCACCGATCGCGCCGGGACCGCTCCGCCGTCCCTGTTGGACGAGGTGGGGCGAGGTCTCCGTCACGTCCTCGACCTGTAGCCCTCACCGCCCTTCTCGACGAATACCGCGGGGTCCGAATATCGCGCCTCCACCAGTTGTCCACACGTTGATCGATCTACCAAGCTTCTCGATGAAGAGCAGAGTGAGGTGAGCGGCACACGCCGCGTGCCGGTCCCCGAACGGACTCATGTCCACGACCTCCCCGTCGAGGAGCTGCACCCGGGCACCGGGGGCGAACACGCCCGCCTCGTCCATGCGGTAGTAGTCGTCCACCGAGAAGAGGTGGCGGCGGGAGGAAGTTGCGGGAGCGGTGGCAACGCTCACGGTTCCATCGTAACGGCGGGTGAGGCTGGGGGGAGACGAGCGCCACCTGGGTAGCGCAGGGATCGGGTTGGTATGATCTATCGACTCGGCTGGATACGCCCGGGAGGAAGGCGTTGGCAATGGTATCGGTCATCATTCCCGTCAAGGAGATAGGAATGTACGCTCGCGAGGCGGTGGATCACGTCCATCGTCGCTATCCGGACGCGGAGATCCTTGTCGTACCTGACCACCCGGCGCAGGAAGCCGCCCTGGCCGGTGTGACGGTGGTACCCTCTTGGCCGGTGACTGCTCCGGGCGCCAAACGCGACCTGGCAGGAGGACTGGCAGCCGGCGACATCCTTGCTTTTCTCGATGACGATGCCTACCCCGACGCCGGGTGGCTGGAAGCGGCCCTGCCCCACTTCGAAGACCCCACGGTGGCGGCGGTGGGGGGTCCGGGGGTCACCCCTCCCTCAAACGACCATCGCCAGCGCGCCTCGGGTTGGATCCTCTCCAGTCCGATGGGTACCGGCTGGTACACCTACCGGTTCCGGCCGGGCAAGGCCCGTGACGTGGACGACTTCCCCTCGATGAACCTGCTGGTGCGCAAGGCGGACTTCGAGGCGGTGGGCGGTTTCAAGTCCCGCTACTGGCCGGGAGAGGATTCCGAGCTGTGCCGCAAGCTGGGGGAGTTGGGCAAGCGGATCGTCTACGAGCCCCGCGCCCTCGTCTACCATCATCGCCGTCCGGTCTTCCGGGGGCATCTGGTCCAGCAGGCACGCTACGGGTTGCACCGTGGTCACTTCGCCCGGCGCTTTTCGGGCAATTCCCGGCGGATCGGGTACGCAGTGCCCGCACTGGCCACTGTGGGGGTCGTCGCTGGAGCCCTGGTTTCGGCGGTCTCGCCGGTGGTTCGTTGCGCAAGCCGAAGCAACAGATGCCAGCGGCTCCTTCCCTTTCCATGGATAGGGGACCATCAGACATTTCCGTTCGCGCAGGCGTGGCCCATGACCAGGGATGATACGACCTTCGGTGCTCAGGGGGCTGGCGGCGGGGCCTCAGGTGCAGGCCGGTGCCGGAGGTATCCACGGCTCTCCAGCGAACAATGCAGTCAGCACGTCGATCGCTCCGACACCATGTTCGGATGCCGTCGATATTTAGGAGTGAATCTTGGCCAGGATCTCGGTACCACGGGATGCTCGGAACGGTCCGGAGATCTTCAGCTGCAGTTCGGTAATTTGCAGACCGGATTCCGTTTGGTTGTTCGAGAACGGAACGCTGAGATCCTTGGCGAAGAGAGTTACCTCACTCTTGAGATCACGAAATGCGCAAACGAGGTTGTAGGACTCGCGCTCAAGGTAGGCGCGCTTTCGTTCCTCCGGCTCCGGATCGACAGCAAACCCCGTCTCCTCAATCGTGTCGAAGCGCTCGTCGAAAGAGGCGAGCACCTCGGCCGACAGAAGCTTCTTGTCGGCCGATCGGGCATCCGAGGCAGCTACCTTCATCTCGATGAGGAGATCGGCCACGGCAGTCGCCCGCTCAGCTTGGTTCCATACGGTGGCTACCGAGGCCAAGCTCCGAGAGAGATGAGCTCAACATACCCCGTGTCTGGCATCGGTGTAGCTGAACTACATGGCGAACCGGTCGTGGTTGGTGGTGCCTTGGTAGCCGGGCAACACGCTAGTTCGGTCGACGGTGTCGATACCACGAGTTACATCGGCATGATGGGCTTCCTCCGGTTTGACGGACATCCACCATCAGGGGCACGGCCCCGGAAAGGATGTCCAAAATGGAGACCATCGAACGGAAGAAACCCCGTACCCGTCGGTCGTACACCCCGGAGTTCAAGGCTGAGATCGTCGAGGCATGCCAGCGCGGCGACCGCTCGATCGGCCAGGTGTCCCGGGACTTCGACCTGACGGAAACGGCAGTCAGATCATGGGTGAAGCAGGCAGAGATCGATGCCGGCGAGCGCGAGGGCCTGTCCACCGAGGAGCGCCAGGAGCTGGGCGGCCTACGGCGGGAGAACCGGCGCCTGCGAGAAGACGTCGAGATCCTGAAGCGTGCAACAGCCTTCTTCGCGAAGGAGACCCGGTGAAGATCCATCCCTTCATCGAGGCGGAGAAAGCGGCAGCCCACAGCGTCAAGCGCGCCTGTGAGCTGCTGGAGGTCTCCCGTGCCGCCTACTACGAGCGTCGTAAGGAAATCCCCTCGGTCAAGGAACTCTCCGATGCCGAGCTGACGACCAAGATCACCGCCATCCACAAGGTCTCCAAGGGGACCTACGGGTCCCCGAGGGTTCACCGGGAGCTCGCCGACCAAGGCGTGAGAACCGGCAAGCGCCGGGTGGCTCGCCTCATGCGCTGGGCCGGCCTGGAGGGACGGGCCAAGAAGCGCTGGCGCAAGACCACGATCGCCAACCCTGATGCCGAGGCCGCCCGGGATCTCATCGCCCGCAACTTCGCGGTGGGAGGCGATTTCGACTCTCGCTATGTCGGTGACATCACCTACATCGCCACCTGGGAGGGATGGGCGTATCTCGCCACGGTCATCGACCTGGCGTCGCGGCGAGTTGTCGGCTGGGCACTTGCCGACCATATGCGGACCGAACTCGTCGAGGACGCCCTGAAGATGGCATTCGTCCAACGTCAGCCAACTCCGGGCTTGGTCTTCCACAGCGATCGGGGATGTCAGTACACTTCCGGCGACTATGCAGCATTGGCCAACGAACACGGCGTCCGACTGTCGGTCGGGCGCAAGGGCGAATGCTGGGACAATGCGGTGGCCGAGAGCTTCTTCGCGACAATCAAACGCGAGCTCATCGACACGAGAGCATGGCCCACACGCTCCGGGCTGCGCCGCGCGATCTTCGAGTATATCGAAGGGTGGTACAACACGCGTCGACTTCACAGCTCTCTCAACTACATGAGTCCTGCCAAGTACGAAGCAATCCACCGCAGCACCGACACTCAGGTGGCATAATCATCACAACCAACCTGTCCGTTGAACCGGATCAAGTCCATGACGCGAGATGAGCAACTCGGTGCAGGTCACGTGGAAGTAGTGATTGGCCTTGCCGACGCGGGCGGACGTCTCATCGAAGTGCACCACGTCGCTGGCGCGTATCTGGCGGGCCACCTCCGCCAAGAAGACCTCCTGGCCATCGGTACCCTCAGTGTAGATGTCGCCGAGGAATCCGGTGGAATAATGGACTTCGAGCAGATTTGCCATCGTCTCGGCCGCCCTCTCGAAGGGGAGATACTGGCGGGCCAAGAGCTAGAGCCCGAAGGCACGTACCCGTGGACCATAAGAAGCACGCGCTCTGGCTTCTGGCGGGAAGGAGGCCTCGTCTTGATGCCCGCAAGAGCAGCGGACATAGTGGACTCAGTGCTCCGTGACGACTATCGTCGGTGCGGGAACCTCGAAGATATAGCGGACCTCCTCGTCCAAGATCTCTGCATCGGTGAGATCGGCGCCATAGCAGGTACTTACCTCGTGTTACTCTGGCCATCATCTTCCATACCCACCAGCTCAGCAACATCGCGAACAAATCGCAAGCACCACGCGCCGGTCACGCGCGTTCTTGGAGTTCTATTTCCGAGTGCGGTTGCTCAGGTCACCGCAAGGCCAGGGTACAGTGACCAATCAGCAGGCCGCGAGAAGTGAAAGGTTACATTCAATGTCTGTTCTATTGTCGCAAGGAACCTCGTTATTCTCAAGAGCGCGTCGAGGCATAGGTAACGCTGCTAAGATAGTCAAACGCACAGATAACTGCGTTCCCGTCCTGATTCAGATCTTGCATGCAGAAATTAATCCGGACCATGCGACTGGTCAGGATATCACATTTAAGACCCGAAATGGTGCCAAGATTACGTCTCCTCTTCAAGGACGGTCCTGGTGGCCGATCTTTGAAGTTGTGGCTGACGATTGTTACCACATTGCTGACTTGATACGGGACTTAAACGCCCTTGAAACAGACTCACCAATCATCGTTGATATCGGGGGCCATGTCGGGACCTTCACGGTGCATATTGCCAGTCAAATTCCAACCGCTCGAGTCACCGTCTTCGAACCATCTTCCTACTTTCTGTCGTATCTCACGCTCAATCTAAGGCAAAATGATCTAAATGGCAGGACGAACGTCGAAAACTTGGCCGTAACCGGAATTCCAGGACCCGTGAGACTTCTGAACGACCGAGTCATGCCGACGGTATCACTTCTCACGGAAGGTGACGAGCCAGCCGAAAAGGATCAGATCGTTCAATCGACAAGTCTGAATGAAATTATCAATCGCATCGGTGGCCACATCGATCTACTCAAGATGGACTGTGAAGGGAGTGAATACACAATTCTAGCTAATGCCTCCCGTGATACGCTTCTTGCTCTCAATGCTGTGATACTTGAGTTTCATTCGGCACCCCGACCTGCCATGGAAGAATTCTTTGATCATCTTGCCGAGAGTGGACTTCAAGAACAATGGCGATCCGAGAGCGGTGGGGTGGGGACCTCAGGTGGGGTGGGGACCTCATATTGGGTCCGGAGGAAATGAAAGGCGCGACAGAAGGAGTGCCGACAATGGGTAATGGAAATCGGATCGGTTTCGTAGTCGACTCGTTTCTTAACGAGGGTGGCGAACTCTTTGAAGGCGGTGCGGAGCGGCACCTATATCAGATGACAAGTGCCACGGCCTTTTCATAGTCGGAGGCACAGGGACGTGACTTGCGGCGTCGGAAGTCGATTGGCGCGACCTACTGCCGCGATGCTACGTGTGGAGGGTGCCAGATGTGTGGTTCGCGGGGATGAGTGTCGCCCCGACGTTGCCTGGTGACGCTGGTCGCTTCGATGCGGAGCTCGACTAGCACCACTGGCTGGGCCACCGAATGGTCGGTGAGACGATGCGCTACTGCGCTTTCGATGCCTCCGGTGAGTGGGTCGCGTTGATTGGCTTCGCCTCCCCTGCTCTGTCGTGCGGGTCTCGGGACCGCTTCATCTGACGTGACCCCCTGAAAATGGTCCACCTCTTATGCGAGTCCGAGGCCCCAGGATTGGGGTATGGAGGACAGCACCATGAAGAGACGCCGGCACACCCCGGAGCAGATCATCCGCAAGCTGGAAGAGGGGCAG
>JAKAWH010000136.1 GCA_021817065.1 Actinomycetes bacterium | reverse complement strand
TTCACGCGTTGTGAGCGGCCCGCCAGGGCCACGGGGACTGAGCTGAGTTTTCTTCCCCCCGCAAACCAGCACAAGTCGCTGGTCGGCCGGTCTCCTTCGGTGTCGGCTCCGGAACCCGCATCCATGGTCCAACCGGCCGGCCGGCCGAGGCCTGTTGCGCGAGGTCGCGGGGTGGTTGGGCGTCAGTTAGAATTAGGTCCACGTGAACGCTCTCGTCGCCGGTCGGCGGAAGCTCCTGCACGCGCTCCGTGCACCGTTTCATCGCCATCACACCGACCACCATTCAATTTCTTCGTTCTTTTCCGGCCTCGGTCGCATCGTCGTGCGCTTCCGGTGGCCCATCCTCATATTCTGGATAGCCGGCACCGCAGCGATCGTTTCCACCCTGCCTTCCCTCGGCAGCCAGGTGAACAACAACAACTCGGACTTCCTGCCTCCCAGCTCGCCCTCCCTCACAGCCCAGAAACTGCTCGACCCCATCTTGGGTAAGCAGAACTTCACCAACCAACTGGTGATCGTGGCCGATCGCAGCGGCTCTCCCCTGACCACCTCCGACCAGAATGCCGTGGCGAACATAGCCACCGGGGCCGCCCACGTCACCGATGTCAGAAAGGTCCTCCAGACATCCACCTCGGCGAACGGAGAAGCCACCCAGCTCGAAGTGCGAGCCTCCCTCGGCGGCTTCTCCCCCTCGGAGTCGACCACCCTGGTCACCTCCCTGGACCGGGTCATTCACCAGGCGAACGCGCCGCCTGGCCTGCACTTCTATCTAGCCGGGGCCCTGGCTACCGACGTCGCCAACAACAAGAAGTCCCAGACCACCGCCGGCAGCCTCTCCGGACTGTCGGTGCTGTTCATCCTGGTTCTGCTCTTCCTCATATTCCGTTCGGTGGTGGCACCGTTCGCCACACTTCTCCCGGCAGTCCTGGTCCTCGGAGTGGCCGGCGGGATCGTCGGAGGGCTCGGCCAAGCCGGTGTGTTGCACGTGTCGCAATTCACTCAGCTCCTCATGATCGTGCTGTTGCTGGGCGCCGGTACCGACTACGGGCTTTTCCTGGTTTTCCGGGTTCGTGAGGAGATGTGGGCGGGCCGGCCTCCCAAAGAAGCGGTTGCTGTCGCTCTATCCCGGGTGGGTGAGTCGATCTCGGCATCGGCCGGCACGGTGATGGTGGCATTGCTCACCCTCCTGCTCGCCGGCTTCGGCATCTACCACGACCTCGGTATCCCGCTAGCCATCGCAATCGCCATAATGCTGCTGGCCGGGCTGACCTTCCTCCCTGCCCTGCTGGCGGTGCTGGGACGGGCAGTGTTCTGGCCCTCGAAGATCCGCCCGGGTGTGGCCCGGCGCACCCTCTGGGGCCGCGCAGCGGGCCGGCTGATCCGGCGACCCCTTCTGACTCTGCTCGCCGGGCTGGTGGTATTCACGGCCCTTTCCTCCTTCGTTAGCGGCTACCGCCCGGGAGGTTTCGGCGGTGCGGTCACCGCCCCGGCCGGGTCGGAGGCAGCCCTGGGCAACGCGGTCATTGCCCGGAGCTTCCCCCATACGGCAAGCCAGCCGACCGACTTCGTTTTTCGATTCTCCCAGCCGGTCTGGTCGGACCCCGCCGAGTTGCTGCCCGCCCAGCGACTGCTGAAGGCGTCCTCCCTCCTGACAAGCGTCCAGGGTCCTTTCGATCCCACTGGCGTCCCCCTCTCCCCCGCCTCGCTGGTCTTGTTGCACGGGGTTCTCGGCCCGGCGAGGAACCTTGCTCCCTCCCCGCCTCCCGGCATACCCGCCTCCTCCTCCGATTACAACAGCTACCGGGCAAGCGCCCAGTTCCTCTCCGCCGACGGCCGCACAGCAGTCTTCGTCACCGGATTGCGGGCAGGCGACCCGGGAAGCACCGCAGCGATGAACGTGGTGCCAGCCCTTCGGGCCCTGGGAGATCGAGCGTCACACGCATCGGGTGCGATCGAGCACGGCGTCGCCGGGGAGGCTCCCGGCTTCTACGACGTCTCCCACACCTCCAGCTCCGATCTCACCCATATCGTGCCGGTAGCCGCTCTCGCCATCGCGCTACTCCTAGCGCTGGTCCTGCGCTCCCTGATCGCTCCCCTCTACCTGATCGCCAGCGTCGTCCTCTCCTATCTTGCAGCGATGGGACTTGCCGTCCTGGTGTTCATCTACTGGCGGGGGGATGGCGGGCTCACCTTCCTCCTGCCGTTCCTCATGTTCATCTTCCTGCTCGCCCTCGGGGAGGATTACAACATCCTGGTGATGACCCGCATCCGCGAGGAAGCCCACGACTTCCCCCTCCGCACCGCGGTGGTACGGGCGGTCGGCGCCACCGGACCGACCATTACCTCAGCCGGACTGGTGCTGGCAGGCAGCTTCGCCATCCTGGCCATCTCGGCGGGGTCCGGCCCCAGCTCTTCGCAAGTCCAGGCCATCGGCTTCGGGCTGGCTGCCGGCATCCTCATGGACACGTTCCTGGTGCGCACCGTCCTGGTCCCCGCGACGGTCTCGCTGCTTGGACGGTTCAACTGGTGGCCTTCCAAGCTGGCCCGCGACGATCAGGTGACGGTGTCGTCGACAGAGTCCGGGATCGACCCGACCGCAGAGCAGGATCTGGAACCGGCGCGGTAGGCGCCGCCGCGCGGTGTACCGCGCGCGGTGGGCGCTTCCGGGTGGTGGGCGCTTCCGGGTGGTGGGCGCTTCCGGGTGGTGGGCGCTTCCGGGTGGTGGGCGCTTCCGGGTGGTGGGCGCTTCCGGGTGGTGGGCGCTTCCGGGTGGTGGGCGCGGCACGGTAGGTGCTGCTTGATGGTGGGCCCCGCATGCCCCGCATCGTGATGTGATGCTATGATGACATGATGCGAACGACCGTGAACTTGGACGATGACGTCGTGGAGGCGGCACGAGCACTGGCCAGCGCCGCCCACAGATCACTCGGGGCGGAGATATCCCGACTCGCCAGGGTCGGCCTCCGGCCGGCGATGGCTCGTTACGCCGTCGAAGAGGGTTTCCCGATCTTCGACGTCGCCTCCGACGCTCCGCCGATCACGCCGTCCATGGTCGAAGCGGCCCTCGACGAGTGGTGACCGACCTGCTCGACGTCAACCTGCTGGTGAGCCTGGCTTGGCCCAACCACGTCCACCATCAGATCGCGCAGGAATGGTTCCATTCACGGGGAAGCGAGCCCTGGGCGACCACCCCGGTCACCGAGAGCGGGTTCGTCCGGGTATCGTCGAACCGGGCGGCCATCCCCACCGCGGTGATGCCTTCAGAGGCTATTTCCCTGCTGTCCCGGATCAAGCAAGTCGATGGCCACCTGTTCGTCCCCGACGACGTGGAGGGAGTGGTGGGTACCGGATATCTCGACCCCGACCGCATCGTCACCCACCGGATGGTCACCGACGCGCACCTGCTCGCGCTGGCCCGGCTCCACGGCATTCGGCTCGCCACGCTCGACCGGGCGATCGCGTCCATGGCCGGTGCGAGCACCGACATCGTCACCATACCGGCGACCTGAGAGCACGGGCCGCAGCGCAGGGGTGCTCGGCCTTCAGGTAACTGGCCTGGTGTGTCACTCGGCCTCTCGGTGCCCGAACTCCGGGTCGTCAAGTGCTCGGCCTTCAGGTAACTGGCCTGGTGTGTCACCACTCTTGACGAGGCCCCGAAGAAGGTGGGTATGTCTGGTGGAGGGCTTGAGGACCTTGTCAGCCCGCAGCAGCGCTCAGTAACGCCGCCTTCTGGCACGACGAGCCGCATCCACCCGAGCCACGAACTCGGAGTCGACGATGATCGGTGTTCCGCGCCAGGGTGACATCGGTATCAGGTGCTCCCTGTCATTCGACACGATGAGAAACGCGTCTACGACCGAAGCCAACTCAAGGATTCGGTTGTCCTCGAAGTCCGAGCAGTCGGCGATCCGAATGCCGGGAGAGGCTTCCTCTGGATCGACTTCTCCGCCACCAGTGCGCTCAGCGATCTCTCGCAGGCGGTTGGTGTAGCGCTCTGCCTGGTCAGGGACCCAGCCGAATACCTCGATCAGGACCCGCTCCACGTTGCGCAATATGCGGGGCGATACCCAAAGTGCAAACTCCTCAGCATCGTTAGCGATGCCGACGCACTCGGCTGCCGCACTTGCCCTTCTTGGCGGAGGCGATGGCCACTCCTCGAACGAGGAACGGTTCGTGATGACGGCACGCACCAGCACCATAACGTCGAAGACGACTGATGCGCGCCCCTGTCCATTAGTCAGGAGACCTGCTCCGCAGCGAGGAATGCCTTGATGCGGGCGTCAATCTCCTCCTCGGGGATGCCGAGCTCCTCACGACGGGCAACGCCGTACGCTTGGAGTTCGCGCAGTACCATGGCCGCCTCAGCGGCCTGCATCCGCCTCATAGCCTTCCGTAGGAAGGCGCTTCGGTTGCCATCGGCGAACACCATTACCAGGTGTTCGAGGGTCGACACTTCATCTCGCGGGATGGAGAAGCCGACGGTGACGCTCGACTTCGCTTCTGCCTGCGTTGACATGCGTTCACTATAACACACCTGCAATCATCTGCAGGCCCTGGGTGTACACGGTTTCTCACGGGTCCCCGATCTGCCGCTCAGGTCGGGCCGTAGTTGGGTGCCGATGCTCGACAATCTGTCGTTGATATTGCGCTGGTTCCTCGACGACGTTCGACCCAGATTCCGGGTGGCCGGCCCGGTGGTGTTCTGCGACGATGGTGGTGGGCAAATGAGTTATGGGTCGATCCGCAATCGGTTGGCTCATCTCGTCGAAATCGAAGGACGGCCCGACCACGAGCGCGTCAGCCCGCACGGGCTCCGTCATGCGTGCGCCACCGGTGTCATTTGCCAGCCTGACCAGACCACCCCTTTGCCAGGAGCATTGGACCACCTCGGGCCCGTTTCAACCGGCCGAACTCGATGATCCCGGCTGTCGGGCGGGTCTCCGGGGGGATAGAAGAGCCATGCTGCACACTTGATCGCTCCTGTGCATTGTGTCCAGCTCGACGGAGGAGCCATCGCCGCAATCCCGCCGCCCCACACCTCGCTTGGTGCCCAATCCCCCCAAGAGCATCCCACCCCAGGCTGATAGCGCATCGGGAGCGGCCCGACAGGCGAAACTGCCCGGCCTCCTCGTGCGCACACATCAGCAATCTCGCCGTCGGAAGAACTGACGCTCGCGATATTGCCGTCGTGGTTATCGGGATCGGTTGCAGCCTCGGCGTATTCGTGCGCCAGAGTGCCGACGGTGTCTCCAGTGCACATCGAACCGCCATCGCTGACCGCGACGATGGCCCCTTCGGCCTCGCCGACCCACCAGTGGTATCCACACGATTGGCTGGTTCCGTCACTCAGAGTCGAACCGGTGACGAACCAAAGTTGGCTATTGGCCCCGAGATGCCACCCTTCGGCACCTTCGGTACGAATTTCAGGACGCACATCCGCTGAGGGCGGCCCACTGAAATACTCGCGCACAGGTCGCCGCCCCAGCCCCACAGATACGAGCAGTATTGTCCGATGACGTACGCTTTGATTCACGGAGGGACCTGGGGCTCCTATCAAGAGCGTCTACGCATGCGGAGTCTGATCAAGGACGCAGCGACAGCAAACGTAACCGCCCCGAAAATAGAAATGATCCATTCAAACCAATTTGTGACGCTGTGATCCTTGACCGACGCGTAGGTACCCGCTCCGCAAAAGGCTAGGCCAAGTATCACGAGGATTAACACTCCGGATCGGGAAGACCTGGCGACCACTGTGTCAACTCCACCATCTGTGGCTAAGGCAAAGCGTCATAGCAATCTTTGATATCAAATAGGCCCTCTCCACCTTCAATGCCGTGGGCAATGCCTTCAGCGACCGCGCTTGCCGCTTCGGCGGCGAAGGAAGCTACAAATCCTCCAATGGCATCAGCAACGCCAATGACGCACGCCGCCACGGCCATGTTCCCCCAATAGTTAGCTTTCGTGGATTCGAAATTCGCAAGTTGAGCAAACTCTCCACCCAATTCGTGGAGAAACCCAATGTCGTTTCCAATCTGCAATTTACTGG
>JAKAWH010000026.1 GCA_021817065.1 Actinomycetes bacterium | reverse complement strand
CGCGTAATGTCCCTTTCAGCGCGTGGTACGTCTCGGTGCCCCACCGCAGAGCCTCGGAGAACGATGCAGCTCCGACCGGCACGACCATGAACTCCTGGAAGTCGATGTTGTTGTCCGCGTGGGCACCGCCGTTGAGGACGTTCATCATCGGGACCGGCAGGAGGTGCGCGCCAGCACCACCGATGTAGCGGTACAGCGGCAACTCGCTCTCCATGGCAGCCGCCTTGGCCACTGCCAGGGATGTCCCGAGAATGGCATTGGCGCCGAACCGGGACTTGTTCTCGGTGCCGTCCAGATCGATCATGGTGGTGTCGACCAGCCGCTGATCGACCGCCTCGATCCCACGGAGTGCCCGGGCGATCGGTTCCCGGACCGCATCGACAGCCTCCTGCACCCCCTTGCCACCATAACGATCGCCCCCATCCCTCTTCTCGCACGCCTCCAGGGTGCCGGTTGACGCGCCTGATGGGACTGCCGCCCGCCCGGACGCCCCCGACTCCAGAATCGCTTCGACCTCGACGGTGGGATTGCCCCGGGAATCCAGGATTTCGCGTGAATTCAGATGGACGATCTCGCTCATAGTGCTCCTAGAAAATGTGGTTTATACGTTATCTCATGCAGTTTCAACATCCGTGGACCCCCGCGGCGCGGGCGCGGGAAAAGCCGGGCGCGGCAATGGGGGGGCGCCATCAGCCAATTCCCCCTTCGCCTCCTCCCACAGTCGATCCAACTCCCCAAGGCTCAGCGAGCCAAGCGGGGTCGACCCCAGGTCGGCCGCCGCCTCCATCGCCTCGAAGCGGAGGCGGAATGTCGATGCCGACTGCCGCAGCGCGATCTCCGGATCTATTCCCAGGTGGCGGGCCAGATTGACCAGGGTGAACAGAAGATCGCCAAGCTCACTCCGGGCCTCGGGAGACGCCTGCCCATGGTCGCTGAGCGCTTGCCGTAGTTCTCCCACCTCCTCGTCAACCTTGGAGAATGGTCCGCTCGGATCGGGCCAATCGAATCCGACCGACGCGGCCTTCTTCTGGACGTTGTAGGCGAAAGCCAGCGCGGGGAGCGAGGAGGGGATCCCCTCCATGATCGAGGAGCGACCCTTTTCCTCCTTCTTGATCTGCTCCCAGTTGGACACCACCGCCTCGGGCGTGTCTGCGATCACCTCCCCAAAGACGTGGGGGTGACGCGCCACGAGCTTGTCGTGGGTCCGGCGCGCAACGTCGGCGACGGTGAAGTGCCCCTCCTCAGCTGCCAGGCGGGCATGGAAAAGCACCTGGAAGAGAAGGTCCCCCAACTCTTCCTCCAAGTGCTCGAAGGCGGCGTCCCCGATGGACGAGCCGGACTGGGCAGATGGTGCGGTGGCGGCGTCCCCGATGGACGAGCCGGACTGGGCAGATGGTGCGGTGGCGACCGCTCCTATGATTTCGCCGGAGTGCGCCACGGGGGGATCCTCCGGCAATCCGCCGATGGCATCCAGTACCTCGTACGCCTCTTCGATCAGGTGTTTGGTCAGGCTGCGATGGGTCTGCTTGCGATCCCAGGGGCAGCGCTCCCGCAACGTTCTGACCAACTCGTCGAGACGGAGCAACTCCGCCGCCACCGGAGCAGCCATCGCCGGAATCCACAGGGAAGTCATGTGGTCGGGTTCCACCTTGCGGTCGAGATCGTCCCACTCCACCTCGAAGACCGCCTCGTCGGCACCGCCAAGGCGCTGGAGCACGATGACTGGACCGGCACCTTCAGCGGCCAGCTTGACCTCCGAGAGGATCTCCTTCGACCAGCACTGGGCGACTAGGAGCGGGCCACGCTCGCCCGCTGCCTCGACGGCGAACTCGGCGCCGTCCACAATCCGCACCCCCGTTGCTACCGGGTCCACCGAGAGGCGATGCCAGGCGAGATCTAGGAATCCGAGTGCGGGCTCCACCTCCACTTCCACCCGGGAGTCGGCACGCAGCATCGCCACCGACTTCTCGGCGACCAAGGGCGAACCGGGAACTCCGTAGGCGACATAGGATCCTGGCGAGCACCGCTCGGCCGCCGCGACCAAGGCTTCGACAATCCCGGCGTACACCTCGTCGAACGACCCGGTGCTCTCGTACAGGTCGTCGAAACTCTCGGCATCGCCTGCCACCACCGCGGCCGGGTGCCACCGCGTCCGCAGATATCGCCGCTCCGCTCCACCCAGGAGATCTATCGCGCGCGGCGAGACCAGATCGGGACCCGATGGGCCCAAGCCGACGACGACGATCCTCGGTGCCATCACATCTACCTGGTGAGACCCGCAGCTCTCGCCTTCAGAGGGCCCACCCTGGCGCTAGCCCGTAGGAAGGCCGGGCAACACCGTCGACGTCGATGAAGTGGTCGAGGGGAGCTGGCTCGCCGGAGGGCTCACCGGTACGGTGACGTCGAAACCGAGAAGCTGGGCGTTGCCGACGATAAGCTTGCCGTCCACCGGGTTCACGCTGATTCGGGTCGTCAACGCTTCCGCCTTCACCAGCGCTTCCACTTCGCTCTGGAGACTGACTGCTGCCGTTCCCTGGAGCATCTGGCTGGCGACCAAGGGCATCTCCGCATCGGAATAGGGAACCGGCTTCACCGATACAACCTCGAAGACCGCGTACCCGGTCGGGGAGGGAGCGCCCCCTTGCTGCGCAGGAGCCGATACCGGCTCCACCGGCCCGACCTGCCCTACTGGGGTGGTGAGGATCGCCTGGCGCAGGGCAGGAGGAAGCGGGGCGATGGGCGCGCAATCCGGATTGGCCCCGCTGGTGGACTGGGCCGCGGAAGTGGCCTTGGTAAAAGAAGTCCCTCCAGCAATCGCGGAACGCGCCGACTCGGCACCGGCGGAGGTCGAGTAAAGGGCATCCTCCAGGCACACCGTCTCGAAGGAACCCGCGTGAGCGTTGTAGTAGGAGCGGATGCCTCCCGCAGTGAGATCGACCTTCCCCAGTGATGCCTCCAGAGCGAGAGTGCCCGTCTCCTGGTCGAGGAGAAAGCGCCGGAAGGCCGGCGTAATTCCCTTGGTTCCAGATCCTCCCCCCGATCCGCCGGACATCTGTGAGAGCAATTGGTCGTTGACCAGCTTCCGCTCCAGCGCAGTCACCCTCACTCCCCGGTGAGCGAGGATCCGGCTGACCAGAGCCTCGGCAATGTCGGACTTGGCCAGGTTGGCGGTGACCTGGGTGGGGACCGTCCCGGACTTCGAGGAGGTCGAGGACGGGCCGCTGATCGCCGGTGAAGCTTCATACGCTTTCGCCTGGCTGATCAGCTCGGATTGGGAGACGGTGGTCGAACCCACCGTGACACCGGCGACGGCGGTCGAGCACGAGGCGAGTGCGAGGGCGGCGCCCGCGAGGGCGGAAATGGGGACAAGGCGTCTGTACACGGAGCCCCCTACGCTAGCTCCCCGGCGGCTCGGCGGGAAGAAGCTCCCCGAGCAGACCGGTGAGGAACCCGGAATGGTCCCGGACCCCCCGGGGGATGGGGACCACCAGAGATCCCATTGCAGCCGAACCGCCTCCGGCCGTGCCTGGCGACGCCTCCTTGTAGACCGCATCCGGGTGGAGGCGGCGCAAGCGGACCGCGGCACTCTCCCGTAGCGCTACCGGGGAGAGGCGCGCCACCGCCCGGCCACCGAGGGGGCCCCCGGGACGGCCCGGCGACACGGTCGCCTCGTTGACCCCGCAACGGATGCATTCGGCCCGGAGGGTCGCCACCCCGAGAAGCGCCTCGGCAGGAGCGGGCAGGGGGCCGTAGCGGTCGCGCCACTCGGCCCGGATCGCCTCCACCTCCTCGCCCGAGGAGACCGTGGCGAGGCTGCGGTACGCCTCCACCCGTACATCGTCTCGCGCTATGTAGTCGCCTGGGAGGTAGGCGTCGACCGCCACCTCCAGCTTCACCTCGCAAGCGCGGGGGGGAGTCTCCCCCCTCAGTTCGGCGAGGGCCTCCCCCACCATGGCGACGTACAGGTCGTAGCCGACCGCGGCGATGTGACCCGACTGGTCCTTGCCGAGGAGATTGCCCGCTCCCCGGATCTCCAGATCTCGCAAGGCGATCTTCAACCCAGAACCCAGCTCGGTGTGCTCCCCGATGGTGCGCAATCGCTCGAAGGCTTCCTCGGACATGGTCACGTCGGGGGGGTAGAGGAGGTAGGCATAGGCCCGCTGGCCCGCCCGGCCGACCCTGCCCCGGAGCTGGTGGAGTTGCCCCAGCCCCAACCGGTCTGCCCGGTCCACCACCAGGGTGTTCACCGTGGGCATGTCGATGCCCGACTCGATGATGGTGGTGCACAACAAGACGTCGTAGCGCCCGTCGGCGAAGTCGACCACCACCTTTTCCAAGGTCGCCTCGTCCATCTGCCCGTGAGCGACCGCCACCCGCGCCTCGGGCACCAGTTCGGAGAGCCGCCTAGCTACCTCGGCGATATCCCGCACCCTGTTATGGACGAAGAATACCTGACCCTCCCGAAGCAGCTCCCGCCGGATCGCCTCGATCACCGCACGTTCGTCGTACTCTCCCACATAGGTAAGGATCGGCTGGCGGGAAGCGGGAGGGGTGGTCAGAACGGTGATGTCACGGATCCCGGTCAATCCCATCTCCAGAGTCCGGGGGATGGGGGTGGCAGTAAGTGTGAGCACGTCGACCCCGGTAGAGATCGCCTTGATCGCCTCTTTGTGGGTTACCCCGAAGCGGTGCTCCTCGTCCACCACCAAGAGACCCAGCTCCCGGATCTTCACGTCCTCCGAAAGGAGGCGATGAGTGCCGATCACGATGTCCACGGTCCCGTCGGCAAGCCCGGCCACTACCTTGGCCGACTGCCCGGCGGTGAGAAAGCGCGACAGCATCTCCACCCGGATCGGATAGCCGGCCATCCTCTCGGAAAAAGTCTCGAAATGTTGCTGAGCCAGCAGGGTGGTCGGTACCAGAACCGCCACCTGCTTGCCGTCCTGTACCGCCTTGAAGGCAGCGCGCAGCGCCACCTCCGTCTTGCCGAACCCGACGTCCCCACAAACGATCCGGTCCATCGGATGAACCGACTCCATGTCGGCCTTCACCGCATCGATCGCCTTCACCTGGTCGGGGGTCTCCTCGAAAGGAAAGCTCTCCTCGATCTCCGCCTGCCAGGGGGTGTCGACCGCGAAAGCGTGGCCCGGGATGGCCTGCCTCTTGGAATAGAGAACCACCAGTTCCTGCGCGATCTCGGTGACCGCCCTGCGAACTTTTTCCCGGGTCCGCTGGAAGTCGGCCCCCCCAAGACGGTGGAGGGTGGGCGTCTCGCCACCGCCGTAGCGAGTGAGCTGATCGAGCTGGTCGGATGGGACGTAGAGCTTGTCGTTGCCCCGGTACTCGATGAGCAGGTAGTCCCGCTCGGCTCCGCCGAGAGCGCGGCGGACCATGCCCGTGTAGCGCCCCACCCCATGGGTCCGGTGGACCACGAAGTCGCCCGGCGCCAGATCGGTGAAGAACCCCTCCCCGGCCGCAGCTACCGAACCGGCCGCAGCTACCGAACCGGCGGCTCCTACCGAACCGGCGGCTCCTACCGGTCCAGCTTCGCCCGACCCCGCCGGCCCCCGCCGGGCTGCTGCCCGGTGCGCCACCACCTGACGATGGGCGCGGTGGCGGCCGGTCACGTCCAGTTCGCTAAGCACAGCCAGGCGAGAACCCGGGAGCACGAAGCCGGTGTCGAGAGGTTCGACCACCAGGTGGAGGCCGGGACGGGAGAGACCGTCGGCCCCGGTGCCCACTACCATCCCCTCGCTCCGCAGCCCCTCCGCCATCCGTTCGGCAGATCCCACCCCGTGAGCACACAACACCACCGAAAAGCCTTCGCCGACCAGTGACGACAAGCGCCTCACCAGTGCGGGCACGTCGCCGGGCACCAGATCCCCCCATCCATGCGCCTCCACCGCCGGGGTGGCCGGGTTGTCGGGGACCGAGGAGACCAGAGTCACCGGGACCGAGGCCCGTTCGGCCATCCTGTCGAAGCCGAGATGGAGGCGAGGAATCTCGTCTCCCGATATTCCCGTTCCGGTGATCCCCCAGGTGCCCGCCAGGGCGGAAGCCAGGGCAACCTCTTCGTCGACCAGTTCGGCGCTACGGGACCTCATCCGTCCGGGCTCCACGACCACGATCAGTCCACCGCTTCCCACCAGGTCGACCAGCAGGTGGTCGGTGTCTGTCAACCAGGGCAGCCACGACTCCATCCCGTCGAAAAGCATCCCCTCGGCGATCTTTTCCCACCGCTCCCGTCCCCAGGGGGCCGCAGCGATCAGCGACTCCGCCCGAACCCGCATTTCCGGCGTGGGCACCATCTCGCGGCAGGCATGAAAAACCGCCATCTCCAGGGAACCGGCAGATCGCTGGTCGTTCACCTCCATGGCCGACAAACGGTCGACCTCGTCTCCGAAGAAATCCAGGCGGGTAGCGCCGTGCCCCGTCGAGGAGAACACGTCGACGATGCTCCCCCGGCGTGCCACCTCGCCACGGTGCTCGACCTGGTACTCCCGCCGGTACCCCATTTGCACCAGTCGCTCCACCAGCGCCTCGGGGTCCAACCCACCTTCGATGGGTGCCCCCGGCACCACCCGGACCGGGGCGACCTCCGGGCCAGGAGGGACAACTCGCTGGGTGAGTGCGCGGGCGGATGCCACCACGAAGTCCGGCGGATCCTCCCCCGCCAACGACCAGAGAACCTCCAGGCGGCGGCCCATCGTCTCGACCGATGGGCTCACCCGCTCGAAGGGCAGGGTCTCCCAAGCGGGGAATATCGACACCCGGCCCGGCCCGGCGAACACACCGAGAGCCGCCCCCAGCCGTTCCGCCTCCGACGAGGTCGGCACTCCCACCACCAGGGGGCCGCGACCCGATACCCGGCGCGCGGCAGCCAGTACGGCGGGGCGAACAGACTCGGGGATCGACACCCCGATCGCCTCCCCGGCGGCAACCGCAGTCACCACCGGATCGACCGCCAGGAGGGGAAGGAGGGACTCGAGGCTCATCGGCTCACCCGTTGTAGGCGTTCATCTCCCGACGTCACCGGACACGCCTCACCCGTTGTAGGCGTTCATCGCTGCCTGAGCACCTCGTGTCAGGATAGTTTCTACCGCCTCGGCCGCTTGGAGTACCGCTGCCTCCATTAGCTCCCGCTCGGCCTTGCCCAATCGCTTCAGCACGTAGTCAACCCCCGCCTGCCTTCCGGGGGGCTTGCCGATACCGATGCGCACCCGGGTGAACGAGGCGTCGTGGAGGTGGGCGCGGATCGACTCCAGGCCCTTGTGGCCGGCGATGCCGCCACCGCACTTGACCTTGATCGTGCCGGGCGGCAGGTCCATCTCGTCGTGGACCACCACCAGCCGGGCGAGATCGTCCACCGAATATCGCCGAACGAGAGGACGCACCGCCAGCCCCGAGTCGTTCATGTAGGTCTGGGGGAAAGCGAGCACCACCAGAGCTGCGCCGGCGGCGACCGGGACGCGCACCTCGGCCACCAGCGCGTGGCAGCGACGGTCCATCTTCAGGCGCCCCCCATGTCGCTCCGCCACGAGCTGAGCCACCTCGGCACCGACGTTGTGCCGGGTACCCGCGTACTCGGCTCCCGGGTTTCCCAGGCCGACCACCAGGAGGCGTGCCGGGCTTCCCCGTCGCTCCGAGGGCGAACCGTCATTATGCCCCGATGGCGACCTACGTCGGAAAGAAGGTGTCATCGCCTACCGGCCATCGACCGGTGCCCCGCCAGCCGCAACCGCCGGGAGATCAGCCCTCGCCGCTAGCGGATCCTGCGGCAGTCGCTCCCGAGGCACCTCCGGTGCTCTCGCCCTCCGCCGCTTCCTCTCCCTCGCCGACCGTAGCCTTGCGCGGTGCCTGGCCCACTACCACCGGGGACTCCGGGTCGACATCGACGGCGACGCCCTTCGGCAGGCCCAGGTCGCTCACCTTGATCACCGCGCCCAGAACCAGTGAGGAGATGTCCACCTCGACCGACGTGGGGATGTCGGCGGGAAACGCCTTGACGGTCAGGGTGAAGAGCTGCTGCTCAACCCGGCCGTCGCCGTGGGCCACCTCGACCGCTTCGCCCACCAGGACCAGGGGCACCTCGGCTGTGATCACTTCGTCGCGGCGCACCACCTGGAAATCCACGTGGGAGACGGTCCCCCGCACCGGATTGCGTTGCAGCTCGCGAGCCACCACCAGGTGCCGGTCCGAGCCGACGGTGAGGTCGATCAGGGCGTTGAGCCCGGCATCGGTGGTCAGAGCGGTCCGCAGGGCCCTGGCCTCCACTGCCACCGGGATCGGCTCGCTGCCGTGCCCGTACAACACCCCAGGGATCCTGCCCGATGCCCGGAGCCGCCGGGCAGGGCGGGTTCCGCGCTCGAAACGCGGCTCGGCAACCACAGAAATCTCAGCCATAGTCAGGGGATTCTAGGCGAACCGCGCAAACTAGTCCCAATCGATCACTGATTCACGTGCCGGCCCATTTGGCAAGGGCCGTTAGTCACAGATAAAAGCGAATAAAGTCCACAGACGCGATTTCGGGACCGTGCTTACACTGCAGCGATGGTGCTAGAACCTGTTCTAGACGAGTGCGGCTCCTGTACACCCGCCGGCAATGGCGCTGGTCGGGACCTGGGCCCCGACGAGCTGACCGCCGGGCACAACGGGGGCCTTACTGCTCTCGCAGCCGGGCAAAACGGGGGGGGCGCGACGCTCACCTCGAACCGTCCTTTCGGGACCCTGGTCGGGGGCCTCGACATCGGGTCGGCCACCGGCAAGGCGGTCGTCCTCGGCGACGGCGAGATCCTGGGAAGCTTCGTGCTCGCCTCGACCGCCAACCCCCGCCAGACCGCCCAGATCGTCATGGACCAGGCGATCGAGGAGGCCGGGCTGGGGTCCCTCGACGAGCTGGACTACATCGTTTCCACCGGCTACGGCCGGCTCCAGATTCCCTGGGCCAACGAGAACCTCTCCGAGATCTCCTGCCATGCTCGGGGCGCCCACTGGATGGGCCCCACCGTGCGCACGGTGATCGACATCGGCGGACAGGACTGCAAGGTCATCTCGGTTTCTCCCGATGGAAAAGTCCTGGAATTCGTGATGAACGACCGCTGCGCGGCAGGAACCGGCCGCTTCTTCGAGTCGATGGCCCGCGGGCTGTGCTGCGGCCTGGACGGGATCTCCGACCTGGCGAATCAAGGCCCCGAGCCCTGCTCGATCTCCCACCAGTGCACGGTCTTCGCCGAGTCGGAAGTGGTGACCCTGGTGAACGAGGGAGTCGAGCTCCCCAACATCATCGCCGGGATCAACCGGTCGGTGGCCAGCCGGATCACCTCGATGGCCCGCCGGGTCGGGGTGATCCCCGAAGTCGCACTCACCGGTGGCTGCTCGAAGAACGCGGGACTGGCCGCCGCTCTCGAAGCGAAGCTGAACCTCTCGGTGGTCACCCTGCCCAACGACCCGCAGATCGCGGGAGCGCTGGGAGCCGCACTTTTCGCAGCAGACAAGCACCTGGCCCAGGTGGCGTGAGCATTCCCGGCTCCCCCTTCGGCTACCGGTGCTCGCCGGTATGCCTCAATCCGATATTCCGATCCCACGACGAAAGGAGCCCCCGGTGAGCGCACAGGATGCATGGAGGATATTCGCCGAGGCCACCCGCTCTCTCGGAAACCCGGAGATCGACGCCTGGAAGGCACAGGGGGGGAAGGTAGTGGGCTTCTTCTGCTCGATGGTGCCCGACGAGCTGTTCACCGCCGCCGGCATCCTGCCCTTCCGGATGCGGGGCACCGGCAGTACCTCCACCGAACTCGCCGACGCCTACTTCACCCCGATCAACTGCACCTTCCCACGACATGCTTTCAACCAGGCGCTGCTCGGGGAGTACGACTTCCTCGACGGAATGGTCTGCATCAATAGCTGCGACCACGTGCGCCGCGTCTACGACAACTGGATACAAGCCCTGGATACACCCTTCGTCCACGTGATGAGCCTGCCCCACAAGGTCGACGACCCCCAGGTCGGCTGGTACCACGACGACATCGCGGTCTTGAAGGAGAAGATCGAGGGGCAATTCGGCGTCGAGATCACGGGCGACCGTCTCGACGAAGCGATCCGCTTGCACAACCGGATCCGGGCGCTCCAGAAGGAGCTCTACCAGATGCGCCGGGCGGAACGTCCCCCGATCACCGGCGTCCAGGCACTCGAAGTGATGGTGGCGGGAACCGCGCTCCCCCGCGAGCGGTACCTCGAGCTCCTCGAAGAAGTGGTCGAGGAGGCTCGGACCGCCCCCGGCGTCGACGGCTACCGAGCGCGGCTAATGATCGTCGGCGGCGAGCTCGACGATCCCGAGTACGTCCGGATCATCGAGGAGCAGGGGGGACTGGTGGTGACCGACTCGACCTGCTTCGGCTCGCGCCTCATGTGGGAGGCGATCGACGAGGAGGATCCAGATCCGGTCCGCTCCCTCGCCCGCTACTACATCCAGGAACGCCCCTCCTGCCCCCGCATGTGTGGAGATCAGCCGCGCCGCCTCGCCTACGTCCGCGACCTGGTCAATGAGTTCAGAGTGGACGGAGTGATCGCGGAGCGCCTGATGTTCTGCGATCAGTGGCTGGTGGAGCACTACATGACCGGGAACGATCTCAAAGCCGACGGCATCCCTTTCCTCGCCCTCGACCGCGAGTACATCCTGAGCGGAACCGGGCAGTTGAGGACCCGGGTCCAGGCTTTCCTGGAAGCGATCAAAGGGACCTCGGTGACTATTCGCGCCGGCGCCCAGAGCCTGGCTTGACCGTGAGCTCAACCCGGTATTGTCCGTTGCCCATCCACGCTCAGCTATGACCAGGAGGCATTCTCGATGGTGATGACAGCAGTCAAGCAGAAGTCGGTCGATCGCTACGTACGCGAGCGCGACCGGTTCGCCGAGATGTTGGAGATGGCACGCCTCGTCCCCGGAGACGAGGGGGAGCTCTACGCCAAGATGTTCGAGATCCTCCTCGACGCCAAGGAGACCATCGTCGACTGCGTCGAGAACGACAAACCCTTCATCGCGGGCTACTTCTGCAACGCGCCCGAGCTCTTCACCGCGATGGGAGTGCCATGGTTCATGGTCATGGAGAGCCCTTTTCTCCAGTCGTCGGCCCCCTACGTGCTCTCGGAGATCGACGCGACCGAGCACATGGGGCTCGGCACCGACCTGTGTACCGCCATCCGCCTTCCCATCTACTACATCGAAGAGGGACTGATGCCGGTGCCTACCGCAGCGGTGGGACTGCTCTACCCCTGCGATGCAACACCCATGCTCCAGCAGGTCATCATGCACAACCAGGGTTGGAAAGACGTTCCCATCTTCAGCTGCGACCCGCCCTACACCTCCGACGAGCGCGCGATCACCTACTTCGCTGAGGAGCTGAAGAGAATGGTGACCTTCCTGGAGGAGCACACCGGCCACACGATGGACATCGACCGCCTCCGCGAGGTGTG
Organism: Actinomycetes bacterium; assembly: GCA_021817065.1. Taxonomy (GTDB): domain Bacteria; phylum Actinomycetota; class Acidimicrobiia; order Acidimicrobiales; family JAKAVM01; genus JAKAWH01. The sequence goes on along the minus strand of JAKAWH010000026.1, from coordinate 22,170 downwards.
CGAGGAGTCCAACCGTACGTACTCGCTATGGCAGGACTACAACGAATTGCGGCGTAACGTTCCCAGCCCCCACGGCTTCACTCCGGGCGGGTCCACCGCGTTCGCCATTTCTCAGTGCTTCACCGCTGGCGATCCTCGCTGCACGGAATGGTTCGATCTGCTGTACAAGTGCGGTGAGGCTCGGGTGAAGGCAGGGCAGGGCTCCATTGTCGGAAACCCGGACTGGAAGGAGCGCATCCGACTCTTCTGGTTCGACATCCTCCCATTCATCTGGGCCGAGGACTTCCTGCCCTGGCTGGAGCAAGAATGGGGTGCGGTAGTGGTGATGGACATGTTCGGGCACTGCCCCTACACCTTGATAGACACCACCAACGAAGACACAATCTTCTACGGCTTGGCCAAGCGGGCACTCATCGACGCACCGATGATCCGCCAGGCGCGTGGCACCGCCGAGAACTTCTCCAACGACATCCGTCGCATCGTGCCCGACTACAAGATCGACGCAGTCATCTGGCCCGGCCACATGGGTCATAAGGACGGCTCGGCCGCCTCGGGGATCATGCGCAGGACGTGTCGCGAGCTGGGAGTGCCCTTCCTTCACATTGGGCTGGATCTTTTCGATCCCCGCTACACCAGCGTCGACGAGATCAAGGACCGCGTATCCGAGTTCTTCACGGGGATGGGCCTCGGGTAGGTTTCGCCATGAACGCGACTCCCTTCGCCGGGATGGGCCTCGGGCGGGAGGACCCAGTGGGCCCTTATGACGAGTGCATCATCGAATTGGGAGCGCGGGTCGACACGATACGGGGCCGAATGGCCCCTTCGGCCCCTTCGGTTCGGGAGACTTTCCACCCCCAGGAATCCCTCCTCGACGGGCTCCCGGTCACGGTCGGCCCTGGTGCCAATCCGGGGGTGATACTGCGCAGCGACACTTTTGTCGAGCTCGGAAATCCCGCCGAGGGTTCTTGCGCCGCGGTGCTGTGGACGACCGATCCCGGCCTGGTGGTCGACGGTCGTATCCGGCTACTCGGACCCGACATCCCAGAGGCGCAAGGTGCGAGCCTGCCCTTCGCTCAGATGGTGATTGTCGCGGGACCATCACTGGGCCCCGATGAGCACGAGATCCTGATGGGAATCCAGAATCTCTCCGACACGGTGGAGGGCTTCATGGCCAAGAGCACCTCTGAGTACGTTTGGGCACGAGTGTCCGGAGCCGGTGCCGCCAAGGGCCTGGACCTGGATACCCTGGGGCGGGTGCTCCTCCAGCGAGTGAAGGCATCCGTTCCGGGTGCGACGTCCGCCGAGGTGGTTTTCGTAACCTCCAGCCGTGACGACGTGCGCTCGCTGTCCGATCTTGCCGCAACCGCCCGCCAGATCGGTTCCGACATCCTGCGCCAGACCTGGAAGGACCGGGGCTTCGACCTCGAATGCGACTTCGACTGCTCATCGTGCACCGACCAGGAGGTTTGCGACGACATCCGGGAGGTGATCGTGGCAACGGCAAGAGTGGCTGTGGCCAAGAAACAGGAGCGGACGAAGAAGAAGGACCGCACCTGGCGCGAAAGGATATTCAACGCATGAGCGACGACGCCTCTCCCCGCATGATCGCGGTGGCCGGCAAAGGTGGTACCGGCAAGACGGTCACCATCGCAGTTCTTGCCCGGCTCCTCGCCGAGCGGGAGGATGCCGGCAGGCTTCTTCTCATCGATGCAGACCCGGCCGGCGGCCTGCTGTGCGCGCTTGGCATCGAGGCCCGCCGGACAATGGGCGAAGTGCGCGAGGCGGTGATCCGCACCGCCAAGGGCGCCGACAGCCAAGCCAAGGCGGAGCTGGCCGACAAGGTGGAGTACCTAGCCTTCGAGGCGCTCACCGAGATGGACGGTTTCAGCGTGCTGGCGATGGGGCGGACCGAGACCCTGGGCTGTTACTGCCCGGTCAACTCGCTCCTCCGGCAGGCGATCAAGTCCCTATCGCTCAGCTTCGACACCATACTCATAGATGGCGAGGCGGGCCTGGAGCAGATCAACCGCCAGGTGGTCCGGCACCTCGACGCGCTGGTTGTGGTGAGCGACCCCACCGCCCGCGGCCTGGAAACCGCTTCGATGATCAAGAAGATGATCGACGTGGACCGCGCCATCCGATGCGAAAAGCTGGGGCTGGTATTCAACCGGGTCAACGGGAACCGGGAAGCACTGGCCCAATCGGCGGAACGGATCGGCATCGACGTGTTCGGCATGATCCCCTACGACGAGACGGTGGCCGAGTTCGACTTCGCCGGCACCCCGATCACCGGCCTTCCTGCCGACTCGACCGCCCTGACCGCCTACGCCGAGGTGATCGACAAGCACCTCCTGCCCACACCCTAGCCACCCCGATCATGCGGGGAAACCCTGGTCCTTTCCCAGGGAGGCATTGCCTCCCACACCCCGCTGGAGTCGCAGCCACCCCGATCATGCTCTCTGTCTCGTTAATACCGAAAACGGGAAATGGCTGCTCACGGGGCCTTGGTGGCCGGTCGCGCTCAACGCAAGAAACCTGCGTGTGACGCTTTCGTAATTAACGAGACGGAGACAGTGTTGAAGCTTCAGCATTTAGATGCTGGTAGAGGCTCCAGCGGTGCCCGGTGGGTCGACACTGGTCAAGACGGGTCGCCGCTGCCGGTGAACTCGATCCGCCGAACCCGTACCGGCGTGGGAAGTGCGGGCGAAGGGTCGGAGGCCGGGGATGGACCGGAGGGGACGCCTGGGACGGCTGGAGAGGAATCGAGGTCCGGCAGCGTCCTCCGGTAGGCGAACTTCTGATAGCCAGGGCGGGCAGGTTTCGGTGCCCTGGGATCTACCGAGCCCGAAGGTGCCGTGGATCCAACCGGGGAGCGGTCGGGAGGAGACATGGCGATGGGTGGGGAGGGGTCGGGCGCTACCGCGATCTCGACCCGCGTATATACACCCGACGGAATTGCGACCGGCACCGCGACGGTGAACTCCCCTTCCCCCTCGACCCGCACAGCAGCCTGCTGGGGAGCACCCTTGGACCCCTCCGGGCCCATCCCTCTAGCTGCCGCGCAGGTCACCGAGACAGTCCCGCCCCGAGGGCCAGGAGGTAAAGTGCCAGCGACGGCGAGAGAAGAGACGTCTTCGTCGCTGCGGATTGACTGCCACACAGTAACCCCGCCAGTCTCAGCGTCATCGACCACCACTGGTTGACCCAAGCCGGTTGCCGCTCCTCCGGTCACCGGGGCACCGCGGAAAGTCAGCGCGTTCAGGTAGTAGGCGAGGTGGCGAGTATCGCGCCCGTGGCGCTCGGCGCGTGTCCAGGCGGACGAGGCGGAGATGGTGAGCACTCCCTCCTCGCCAGCGCTGAGCCAGATGGGGATCTCGGCGTCGAATACTCCGGGAGCATCGATGGTGACCGAGGAGGAGGGTCCAGCGGGAGCTGTGGAGGCGGCCGGAGTGCAAGGGGCGAACGACGCAGCGAGCTCCAACCCCACCGCGAAACTCGGCAGGGCACCGGACACCACCACCGACCCGACGTGCGCCTCGGCCGCCACCGGAACGACGAGTTGTTTCCCCACCCACCTATCGGCATAGTGACCGGTGACCGGGCCGGTGACCGCGACCGGACCGGCCGTCTCCACCTCGTCGGACTTCGCGTCCTCCAGCGCCTGCGCATACCGCCCGGCCGCCCCTTCGACCTCCTCGGCAGACATCCTCGCGTAGTAGCCTTGGTCGAACACCCACCGGAAAGTCTCGTACACCGCTTCTTCCGCCTCGGTCGTGTAATAGGCGGACGCCGGAAGGTGGGGTGACGCGTTGAGCCGGGGGATTGGTTCGGTCATCTCGATCCCGAGTGAATCGAGCACCGACCCCAGCTCCTCGGCGATGTTTTCGATACGCACCACGGTGAGGTTGGGAGGAATCTCCCCGTTCAGCGTGCAGTATCGCTCGGGCTGGCTCCACCCCCCCATCCATCCGCCCAGGCTCTTGCGGGTCTTGGCCCGTCCCAGGGCGATCGCCATGCGGTGGAAATCCTCGTCAAGGGCGAGCTGCCAGAACGTCTCGGTCGCATTGAGCTGCTGGGTCGAGAACGACCCGGGGTTGGCCAGGATGGCGCGCATACTCCGCATCGACTGCATGAACGAGTAGGCGGAGACCAGCATGTCGTAGGGGTTGCGGACGGCAACCACGATGGCCCGGAAGTCCTCCAGGGCCAATCCCTGCCCGGCGGTGACCCGTTGGGCGTAGGCGAGCGGGGTGTGGGGTTCGCCAGGAATGCGAACACGGCCGGGCGGGAGGCCGGGCGCAGGCAGATTGCCGACAAAATAAACCGGCGGAGCGAGATTGCGCAGGAGGTACGCGCTGACCGAGGTTCCACCGGTCTTGGGGATATGGAGGAAGAGGAACTCCTCGTTGAAGACCACCGGATCAGCCTGCCACGAGAGACCAGGCGGGAAAAGGCCATTCCGGCGATCTCGGAGGACCGCTGCAGGCTCTCAGAGCAGCTTCAGGACCAGAGTCGGGTTGGCCTGGGCCTGGCCGAGCATGGCGAGCCCCGACTGCATGAGTATCTGCTGGGTGCTGAACGCTGTCATCTCGGAGGCCATGTTGGTGTCCACTACCGAGGAATTTGCCGCCTGAACGTTGGTCGACATGGTCTGCAGATCCGATGCCAGTGCCTGAAGCTGATCCTGGGAGGCACCCACGCCCGCCGCAACCGACGACAGCACGGAGAGGGCCGACTGCACCGCGGAGATCGCGGCAGAAGCGCCAGCCTGGGTGGAGATGTTGGCCCCGGACACCCCGAGAGCCGAGGCGGTCACCGAGGCGATGGAGACATCCAGGGTGTTGGTCGACTGGTACCCCACCTGGAACTGCTCCGGCGATCCGGCGGCGGGAGCCATGGTGCCGGCGCCCCCGGCGAACGGAAAATACGCCTGAGCAGCAAAATTGCCAGGGTGGGAAAAGTTGAGTTTCACCTTGTCACCGGCGGGCGGGGTGGCCGAGAGCACCAGATCGCCTGAGCCGTTGATCGATGCGGTCAATGCAGTCGCGCCGGATGTGTCGTGGCCGGCGTTGATATGGCTCACTATCTGGTTGGGGGTTATGGAGGCGTTCGGTGCGGTGTAGTTCCACCTGAAATTCGAGACAAATCCACCTAGGGCTGTATGGACTGACCCCATTACCCAGTTGGAACCCGTGCTGGTGGCACCTGTCACTGCATATTTGAAGCTTCCCGGTAGTGCAACGGGTCCCGCGGCACTCACTGACCCCCCTCCTCCTCCGCCACTCCCATAGGTTCCGTCGAGCAACGCCTTGGACCCGTACTTGGTGTTGGCGACAATGTTGTTGATCTCATTGGAGAGCGCCTTGAACTGGGTGTTGTTGGCGGCCATCTGGACCGTGGTCATCGCCCCTGCGTTGGCCGAGGAAGTGGCCAGCTGCTCCATCTGGTCCAGTATCCCGGCGATCTGGTTGATCGCCCCCGAAGCGATGTTGAGCACCGATACGCCCTGCTGGGCGTTGGAAACCGACTGGGTGTCGCCCGCGTTCTGATACTGGAGGAAGTTGGATATGGACCAGGCGGCTGGTCCCTGGTAGGCGAACTGGACTGCCAGTCCTGAGGACAACTCCAGGATCGCACCGGCCAGGGCCGCGTTGGTGCTGTCGAGGTTCAGCAGCGAATTGGCTGCTTCCTGGTTGAAGTTGACCACGAGAGCTGACACCTATACCCATTACCTTCCATGCATGGGCCCCGCACCATCTTCCATTCAGTGCGAGCAGAGCCTGATCCGGCTATCGTACACCTTCGATTTCCCGAATGCACGGAAAATCCGGGGGGCTATATACGCTACGACGACAGGTTGTCGCCCCCGAATATCTCGGACACCGAAGTATCGGCGAACACCGCCTCGATGGCATCCGCGATGATCTTGGCCACCGAGAGGACCTCCAGGGTGTCCATCGCCTTCTCCGGGGGAAGCGGGAGGGTGTTGGTGATCACCACCCGGTTGATCGGCGCTGCCTTCAACCGGTCGATCGCCGGGTAGGAGAGCACTCCGTGGGTGGCCATCGCCCACACTTCGGTCGCACCGTGGTCCATCAACAGCTCCGAGGCGGCACACACCGTCCCGGCAGTGTCGATCATGTCGTCGACGATCACGCACAGGCGTCCCGCGATCTGGCCCACCACGTCGCGGGCCTCCACCTGGTTCACCGTCCCGGTGGGACGGCGCTTGTGGACCAGAGCAATGTCGCAGCCCAAATGCTGGCCGAACCTCTCGGCCACCTTCACCCGGCCGGCGTCCGGTGCCACCACCACCAATCCATTGCCGGGCACCTCCTTGCGGAGGTAGTTGACCAGCACGGGCATCGAGGTGAGGTGGTCCACCGGACCGTCGAAAAAGCCCTGGATCTGGCCGGAGTGGAGATCGACCGACAGGAGCCGGTCGGCACCGGCCGTCCGGAACAGGCCCGCCACCAGCTTGGCGGTGATCGGCTCCCGCCCGGACGCCTTGCGGTCCTGGCGGGCATAACCGTAGGAGGGGATCACCGCGGTGATCCGCTTGGCCGAAGCACGCTTGGCCGCGTCGATCATGATCAACTGCTCCATCACCGAGTCGTTGACCGGGGAGCAGTGGGTTTGCACGATGAAGACGTCCTTGCCCCGAACCGACTCGCCGAATCGGCAGTGGACCTCGCCGTTGGCGAACTCGCGTAGGTTGGGATTGCCCAACCGGACCCCCAGATGGCTGGCGATCTCCTCGGCAAGATCCGGATGGGAGCGTCCCGAATATATCTCGATGCGCTTCTTGGTGACGAGCTCAAGCGCCATGGCGGCACCCTGGGGTCATGGCTTTACCTGGAATGGGTCGGCAGGTGGGCACGAGAGCCTCACTCGGGATCCCCGTCGCTCATGCCCTCGTCGCGGTAGAACGGACCGGTCACCGTCGACGAGGGCACCACCGCGCCCTTGCCCAGGGCCGCAAAAGGCCCCACCACCGCGCCCGCCCCGATCTCGGCCTGCCGCCCCACCGACAGCTCCACCCGCGCTCCCTCTCCCACCGTGCAGTCGACAAGCCTGGTATTGGGACCGATCTCCGCCCCCGGCGCCACCACCGTCTTGCCCTGCAGGAGGGTCCCGGGGAAAAGCGTCACGTCCGGGGAAAGCTCCACGCTGGCATCGACATAGGTCTGCTCCGGATCCAGCATGGTCACCCCGCGCCGCATCCACTTGTCGTTGGTACGACAGCGCAGCTCCGCTTCGGCGGCCGCGAGCTGGGCCCGATCGTTCACCCCGGCCGCTTCAGTGGCGTCGGCGGCCACCATGGACACCACCGGGTAGCCCGCATCGTGTAACACGGCAATCGCGTCGGTCAGGTAGTACTCCCCCTTGACGTTGTCCGGCGAGAGCCGGCGGAGGGTGGGGGCCAGCACGCCGCGCCGGAAGCAGTAGATGGAGGTGTTGACCTCACGGATCTCCCTCTCCTCCGCCGTCGCGTCGGACTCCTCCACGATTCCGGCGACCCGGCCGTCCTTGGAACGCACCACTCGCCCGTACCCCCAGGGATCGTCCAGCTCGGCGGTGAGAAGGGTTGCCGCCGCCTCGGTGGCACGGTGGTAGCGGACCAACTGGGCGAGGGTGGCCGGCCGCAGGAGTGGAGCGTCTCCCGGAAGCACCACCAAGTCGTCCTCCAGCTCGTCCTCCAACTCGTCGGGAAAACCGGTCAGACCGACAGCCACCGCGTCGCCGGTTCCCCGCTGGACCTCCTGCTCGACGAAATGCACGGTGAGGGTGGAGGGCGCTGCCTCCTGGACCGCCTTGACCACCTGTGCGGCACCGTGACCAACCACCACCACCACCTGGTCCACCTGGAGCTCGGCGAGAGCGTCTAGCACGTGGAGCACCATCGGTCGACCGCAGAGCCGGTGGAGCGGCTTGGGGCGCTGCGACTTCATCCGGGTCCCCTCGCCAGCAGCGAGAACCACCGCTGAGAGGTGTCGCGAGCTCACTGGCCCATTCTTAGCAGTGTTCACACCACTGGGAGGTACTTATCGCTCCCGTATCCCGGCCCTTCACGCTCCCGGCTTGAACACCATCAGTACGAGGGTGGCAACCATCGCCAGGCTGGCCATCCCCTCCAATGCCGCCTTGCGGGCCTCCAGGCGCCGGAGCAGGGCGGCCTTTCCTCGCATCACCTCCGGTGCGATCTGCTCGGTTCGGGTTGCGACGGCGGTCGCGCTCTTCTGCTCTCCCCCTCCCTCTCCTTCGCACCCCCCACTGCATCCCCCGCAGCCGCCGGTACCGGCGGCCAGCTCGCCCATCAGTGAGCGAACTTTTGCCTCGACGGGGGGGAGCGCCCCAAGCACGAGGGCCACGATGAGCGCCATCAGCACCAGGGCGGCCAACACCCAGGCCTGGGCGAATCCCCAGGCGTGGTCGCTCATCGGGACCAGAGCTATCCCCGCAGCTGCTGCGGCCACGATGAACCGGCGGGCCCACCGGCTGCTCACTGCACCGACCGCCTCGGCGATGACCAGCGCCTCCCGGGCGCCGCGGAGACGTCCCTGGGCGGCGTAGGCGGCATTGAGCATGAGTGCCCCGAACCCTGCGATCGCACAGAAGACGTGCACGACCAGGACGATCCGGTACCAGTCGCTCGCAGGGCCCATGCGGAGCCATCGTAGCGACCGGTAGGATAAAAGGATGCTCCCCGACAACGAGCGCCACCACCAATGGGTCGCCCGGGACGAGGAGGTGGTCTGGCACGGCTTCACCCAGATGGCCACTTTCGCTGCCAATTCGCCCCTCGTCGTCCACCGGGGCGAGGGTCGCTACGTCTTCGACACCGAGGACCGGCGCTACCTCGACGCGATCTCCTCGCTGTGGGTGGTCACCCTCGGCCACTGCGTCCCCGAGCTCAATGACGCATTGACTCGCCAAGCCTCCCGGATCGCTCATTCCACCCTGCTCGGCAACGGCTGCGACGCCACCGTGCTGCTGGCCGAGGCTCTCGCCGAGGTGGTCCCGGTGGATCGACCCCGGTTCCTCTTCGCCTCCGACGGCGCGTCGGCGGTGGAGCAGGCCCTCAAGATCGCCTACCAGTCATGGCGGAACCGGGGAGTAACCGGCAGGACCCTTTTCGCTGCATTGGAGGGCGCATACCACGGGGACACCTTCGGGGCTCTGTCGGTGGGGGACTCGGGCTTCTATTCGGAGGCGTTCGCCCCCCTGAAGTTCCCGGTAGTGCGCGGGAGGAACTATTCCGATCTGGCCCGGGTGGTCTCCGAAAACGCCGACCGGCTGGCCGGGGTGATCGTCGAGCCTCTGGTACAGGCAGCCGCAGGGATGGCCTGCCACGAGTCGTCCGGTCTCCTTGAGGTCGCTGCCGCCTGCCGTGCCGCTTCAGTTCCCCTCATCGTCGACGAAGTGGCAACCGGCTTCGGGCGCACCGGGTCGCTTTTTGCCTGCAACGAGGCAGGCGTCCGTCCCGACATCGCCTGCCTCGGCAAGGCGATGACCGGCGGCTACCTTCCCATGTCGGCCACCGCGGTGACCTCGTCGCTGGCAGACACCTTCCTCGGTCCCGACCTGTCGGCACAGACCCTCTATCACGGCCACTCCTTTTCCGGAAATGCCCTGTGCGCGGCGGTGGCACTTCGCCACCTCGACCTGCTCTCTGAGTGGAACGTCCTCGCCAACGTCAAGGAGCGGAGCGTCCAGCTCGCCGAGGGGCTCGACCGGATCGCCCGGGGAAGGCCGGTTGTGTCGGAAGTTCGTTCCAAAGGACTTTTCGCCGCGGTCGAACTCGATACCGCCGCAGTGGGCGATCCCCTCCTCGCCCGCAAGGTGTGCTCCCGGGCCGTCGAGCACGGTGTCGTGCTGCGATCTATCGGCCCGGCGGTGACCACTGTCCCCATGCTCACCTCTACCTATGACGAGATCGACCGGATAGTGTGGACGATCGCCGAGTGCATCGACGAGGTGGGCAGGGGGTGACGCTCCCTGGAGTGACCCTCAGACCGCGTCGGCACCCCGCTCGCCGGTCCTGATCCGCACAACCTCTTCCACCGGGGTGACCCACACCTTCCCGTCGCCGATTGCTCCGGTGCGAGCAGCAGCGAGGACGGCGTCCACCCCCTTGCCCACCGACCCATCCTCGGTGAGGAACTCGATCTTCAGTTTCGGCACGAAGTCGATGGTGTACTCGGCCCCTCGGTAGACCTCGGTGTGGCCCCGCTGGCGGCCGAAGCCCTGCACCTCGGAGACGGTCATACCGGCCACTCCGACTTCCTGGAGCGCTTCGCGGACCGCATCAAGCATGTGCGGTTTGATAACTGCGGTGACAAGTTTCATTGCGCCTCTCTCGTGATCGGTGTGGGATCCCCCGCCCTGATCATTACCGATGGCCAGCCGCTTCACTCATAGCCCGCCGGTTCACCGATGACCAGAGGTCGAAGCGGTGGCGTAGGCGTTCTCGGCGTGCTGTGACTCATCGAGGCCCAGGTTCTCGTCGTCGGGCGACACACGCAGGCCGACCGCCTTGTCGACCACCTTGGCCACCAGCGCGGTCATCCCACACGCGAACGCAGCACACACCACAGTCGCCAGGACCTGCTCTCCGAGGAGATGCCATCCTCCCCCCGACGCGAGCCCGTTCGCTCCGGCTGCGTTCACGCTGGTGGTGGCGAACACGCCGAGCAGCACCGTGCCGATGACACCCCCCACCCCGTGAACCCCCAGGACGTCGAGCGAATCGTCGTACCTCCACCGGAACTTCAGCTTCACCGCGCCTGCACACAGCGCTCCGGCCAGGGCCCCGATCAGGAACGACGGCATGGTCCCCACGAATCCTGCGCAAGGGGTGATCGCCACCATCCCGGCGATGGCGCCCGATCCAGCGCCCACCGTGGTGGCAAAGCGCGTAGTCGCCTTTTCCACCGCCAACCAGCCGAGCAGCCCTGCTGCCGCCGCCACCTGGGTATTGAGGAAGGCCTGGGTGGCCACCCCGTTGGCGGCGCCCGCCGAACCGGCGTTGAAACCAAACCATCCGAACCAGAGGATACCCACCCCGACCAGGCCGAGCGGCACCGAATGGGGAACCATCGCCTCCCGGGGCCAGCCTCGGCGGCGGCCGAGCACCAGAGCCAGGCCGAGCGCCGAAAAGCCCGAGTTGATCTCGACCACCGTGCCTCCGGCGAAGTCGATGACACCTCGGCGAGCGAGCCATCCCTCGGGGCTGAACACCCAGTGGGCGATCGGGAGGTATACGAGGACCGTCCAGACGATGATGAAGAGGGCGAATCCGGTGAACTTCATCCGGTCGGCACCCCCTCCGGCGATCAATGCAGCGGTGATGATGGCGAACATCATCTGGAATATCCCGAAAGCCAGCGGCGGGATGGTCAAATGGGGAAATCCGGGAACGGCGTGATGGGCGTTGGTCATCCCGGCAAGGCCAAGGTCCCCGATCAGCCCGCCCCCCGCATCGTGGCCAAAAGCAAGGCTGTACCCGAACATAACCCAGATCACGGTGACCGCCCCGATGCAGAAGAAGCACTGCATCATGACGCCGAGCACGTTCTTCGCCCGGACCAGGCCACCGTAGAAAAGGGCCAAGCCGGGCGTCATGAACAGTACGAGCGCGGCCGAAGCCAGCACCCACGCGGTATCTCCGGTGTTTATCGTTCTCATATGCGCCAGGTTTGATCCGCGAGACCTGATCGGTCCTGCGAGGTGAGGCGACTATATCAACCATCCCCCCGCGAGCAAAAGATTGACGGAACGATATCGACCGGCCTCCCCACGAGAAAATGACCTGGGTGGATCGCCGATCAGGCCCGCCACTGCGGAGCCAGGTGCACCGCCACCATCCCCACCATCTGGGGAAGGTCGGCTGGGCGGTGGATCGTGCAGTACCAGAGTTGATGGAGTCCGTAGAGAGCCGCGAGGGGCCGGCGGACCTCCGGCGGCACTACGTCGTCGACATAGCTCGCAATACGATCTGCTGACTCGGTGGAGACCTGCCTCCCCCGCTGTACTTCCGACCAGAAAGAGAGCGAAACCAGGTCGTAGCGCGCATCACCGGGCCGGGCCGCCTCCCAGTCGATCACCGCGCCCAGCCGATTGCCGTCGATCAGGAAGTTGCCGTGGTGGAAGTCGCGGTGCACCGCGCCACTCCTGGACAATGCTCCTGGATCGAAACTCTCTCCTACCGATACGATCTCGTCGAGTAGCTCCGCCGCCGCCCGTGCAGCGATCCCGCTTGCGGTCGCGGCTTCCCGCTCAGCGGCGGCCCGCACCGGTGCGTGCTCGGCCCAGAGACCCGCATCCCCGGTGGTCAACGCACGCCGCACCGCCTCGGGCCAGTCGCCTCCCTCCGGGCACGCGCCGTCGAATTGCTCCCAGTTTCGGAGGATCTGATCGGCGTGGCAGGCTTCGATGCAGTGCCCGGCGGCGCTGGCGATGGCACCCGCACAGCGACGCTGGAGGGTGTACACCTGACCGGACGACCTGCCCACCATATACGGATCGGGAACCGATACTCCCCGAATGCGCACCCGGTTGGCGATGTCGACACCGACTACCACTACCGGTTCCTGGGCCATCGGAAACACCTTGAGCACCTGTGGCGACCCGTCTTCAGAGTGCACCGAATAGGCGCCGTGCTCTCCCCCGGGGAGTTGCCCGTCTACGGCTAGGCCGAGTGCCGACGCCACCTGTAGGGCATCCGGCTCGCGGACCTGGCCGATCACCCTCCGGTGCGGGGGTTCACCGGAAGCTGGGTGGACCCGGTGGTGTTCACCGGCAGCTGGGTGGACCCGGTGGACCCGGTGGGGGTCAAGGCGATGACCGTCCACATCCCGCCAAGGCCTTCCCCGCTCGCCTCACCGGGAACAGTGTCCTTGCGGTACCGGTACAGGGGAAACCCGTCGTAGGTGACCTGGATACCCCCGTCCGGCCGCACTGTTGTAGAGAGGCGGCCGACAACCCCGGGCCCGGCGACCGGCTTCTCCCCGATGGTCACGGTAAAAGGTGGCCACTGGGCAACACACGACCCGACACATTCCACCTGGCCGCCTTTTTCGGGCGAGTAGTGATAGAGGGTCATCCCGTTCGCGTCGGTAAGGATTGTTCCCAGCGATGGATTCTGACCCGCGGTGAGCTCCACCCCCACCGACGGAGCCATTTGGCTCGTGGTCAGCTCCGATCCCGGCCTCGTTCCCCCGCCACCGCATCCGGTACAGGCGATGACGACCGCCGCCGTGCCGACCACACCCACAGCCCATCGCCTCACCCGGTTCACACTAGAGGGTGTCGCTGGTCCCGGTGGCCGCGGTAAACGCCGGTCAACTGAGGATGGTGCTCGTCCCGGTGGCCGCGGGAGGCATCGACCGGCGCTGCTCGCCGCTGCCCACTCGTCGGACTACGCTGCGAATGTTCGACCATCCAGCGGAGGTACCCCGTCCATGAGCATCCTGAAGCGTGCGACCGACATCTTTCAGGCCAAGGCCAACAAAGCGCTGGACAAGATGGAGAAGCCCGACGAGATGCTGGACCTCTCCTACGAGCAGATGGTCGGCCAGATCACCAAGGTGCGCCGCGCCCTGGTCACCATTGCGGCTTCCCGCAAGCAGATCGAGCTGCAGGAGGACCATCTCCGCCAGTCGATGGACCACTTGACCGACCAGGCCAAGGCCGCCCTGACCCAGGGCCGCGAGGACCTGGCCAAGGAGGCGCTCAGCCGCAAGGCCACCGCTCAGGCAGAGATCGACTCGATGGAGCCCCAGCGCAACCAGCTCACCGAGGAGGAGTCGAAGCTGACGGCGACGTTGAAGGCGCTCCAACAACGGGTCCAGGCGTTCCGCACCCAGAAGGAAACGATGAAGGCCCAGTACGCGGCGGCCCAGGCCTCCGCCTCGGTCAACGAAGACGTCGCCGGGATCTCGACCACTTTCTCAAACTCCGGAGAGGTGCTCCAGCGCTCCCAAGACAAGATCGCCGCGATGCAGGCTCGGTCGGGCGCCCTGGACGAGTTGCTCGCCTCGGGGGCCCTGGAGGACGTGGGGGGCGGGGGCGACGACATCCAGCGCGAGCTGAACGCGCTCTCATCCTCCTCCCAGGTGGACAGCGAGCTGGCCGCTCTGAAGGCCCAGCTCCAACCGGCCGGAGAACTCGGCGACGGCATCGAGGATGCCGAGGTGGTGCCCGACACAGAATCCGAATCGGAAGAGGCCCCCAGGCCATGAGCCTGGTCCCCTCCGATCCCTCCGACCCGGGCCTGGAACTGGCCACCGCGGTGGTACAGCTCCAGTCTGCGGCCAGCGACGGCCAGATGCTGCTCCGCCTTCTCGCCGAGGAGTTGGGTACCACTCTGGGCACCCGAATGACCGTCGAACGTGCCGGAGGATTCCTGCGCAAGTCGAACCAGATCAAGCGCATCGCGATACGGCTCGGCGACGACGACCTGGAAGCGCTGAGCGACGGGCCTTCCATCCGGTGCTCCATCGGGCACGGATCGGGAGGGATCCGGATCCGCAGCGAGCAGGTCTCCATGGACCAGTGGCTCACCCGCCTGCTCACCACCGTCCAGGCCGAGGCCGAGCAGAGCGAATCGGCGCGCCAGGCTCTGGAGAATATCGTCATCGGACGGAGTACGCCGTGAGCGCGCTGCCTCGCGTGAGCCGCGCGAACACCCCTTTTCCCGGAGCTAGGAGGCACACATGACCAAGACGCCCGCCGACGAGAGCGGCGTTCCCACCGACGCGGGGACCCGCATCGCCGAAGCGCTGCGTGACCAGCTATTCACTTCCGACCTGTCGGTCAATGAGTTCCTGCTGGTCAAAGAGTCCGGTTTCCACCCAGTCGGTTTCGTGATGGGGTCGTCGATCTTCCACATCGGGATGCAGATGCGCAAGTGGGGGGCCAGCCAGGAACTGAGCAAGCTGTCCGAGGCGATGTACACCGCCAGGGAACTGGCAATGACCCGGATGGAGAAGGAGGCCGACGAGTTGGGTGCCGACGGTGTGGTCGGCGTGCGGCTGGACGTCAACTACTACGAGTGGGGTGCCGACGCTGCCGAGTTCATCGCCATGGGCACCGCGGTGAAGGCGGAGAACGGCCAGTCCTATCGAAACAAGAAGGGTGCGCCCTTCACCTCGGATCTTTCGGGTCAGGATTTCTGGCGGATCATGCAGACCGGCCACGTCCCTCAAGGGCTGGTGATGGGATCGTGCGTATACCACATCGCTCACCGGGGGCTCGGCCAGGCACTCGGCTCGATCGGCCAGAACGTCGAGTTGACCAATGTCACCGAGGCCCTGTACGACGCCCGGGAACTTGCGATGAACCGGATGCAGGACGAGGCAGAGGCGCTGGGGGCGACCGGGATCGTGGGCGTGCGCCTGGAGGAGAAGAGCCACCAGTGGGGAAGCCACACCATCGAGTTCCTCGCCCTCGGCACTGCCATCGTCCGCACCGCCGGTGAAGTCGAGCTGCCCAAGCCGGCCACCATCATCTCTCTTGACGGATGAAGTCCCCTCGCTCGCGCGTCGAGGTTTCTCTATGAGTCCCCGTTCGCGCTCGTCCGATGGAGACGTTCCTCCCGGCGAGTCCACCGCCCAGGTCGAGGCCGACGTAGCAGGACGCCTGGCAAGCGCGACCTTCTCCTCCGACCTCACCGCCACCCAGTACGGGGCATGCCTGGAGCTGGACATGGAGCCGGTGGGATTTGTTCAGGGATTCTGCGCGATGCAGTTCACTTCCTACGGGTCGAGCTACTGGAGCTACTTCGGTCGGGGCAACTCCGGGTTCTATCGGCAGTGGAACTGCCCCCACGGATTCGTCTCCGCCGAGCACCGTGCCTGGGGCTATAACGCCGAGATGACCATCAACGAGTCGGCCTGGTTACAGGGGTACTCCTCGGCCTACAACCGGATGATGCAGGAGGCCCAGGAAGCCGGTGCCCACGGGGTGATCGGGGTAGCTGCCAACGTGCGGAGGATGGTCGACTACGGCGTCCACGAGTTCCACCTGACCGGCACCGCTGTGCGGGTAAGAGGAGTCGAGTCCGTACCGGCACCCTTTTCCACCTACCTGGCCGGGCAACGATTGGTGAAGCTTATCGATGCAGGATATATGCCTGTCCAGGTGGTGGCTACCCTCTCGGAGATCGGCGTCTACGCCTACTGCCTCACCGCTGCGATGGTGGAGGGCCGGATGGGCTTCGCCGGATCAGTCCCCGGAGGCGGATTCGGGGGCGGGTCCGGCTACGGTGGAGGGATGATGGGCGGCCTGGGCGGAATCATGGGGGGGCTCGCCGGAGGAGGTGCGGGACGAATGGGGGGTTTCGGAGGCGGATTCGCTCCTGGTGCTTCCTCCTGGGGTGGACAGGGTGGCGCGTGGTCGGGCGGCTCCGGGTGGGCCGGAGGCTCGTGGCAGCCTCAGGAGATCAGCCAGATCACCGAGGCGTACATGACCGCCTGCCAGATCGCCAACGAGCGGATCGCCCACCAGTTGGCCGGTGACACCCTCCACGGCGCTTCCATGTCGGTGACCGCCCATGAGGGGGCGGAGGGCAACCGGATCATCACCTGCCTACTCGAAGGCACCCGGGTCCGGAGGTTCGCCGAGATCGAGCCTATGGATCCTCCCCGACCGGTGGTGGGAATGTGGGACTGAGCAAGGGCTCCGCCGCCACTCTTGCTTGCCTTGCTGGCACCCGGGGCCTCAGGTGACCGCCACCTCCCCCGCCGACCGCCTCCGCTCCGGGATCGCCTCTTTGTCGGCGCCTCCCACGGGCCGGCGCGGTGACACCTCGGACCTCTCGGTGGACGAGGTATTGCTCCTCCACGCCGCAGGCTGGGAACCGGCCGGCCTGGTGTACGGGATGTCGGAGGCCGCCATCCCACCCGGGACCTTCTGGGCTCTCGGGGCGGGTGGGGCGCCCCAGCACATCGGCATCGCCACCTCGGCAGTCGCCTCCGCCTTCGAGTGGGCCATCCAGAAGCTCCACCACGCGTGCAGCCAGGAGGAAGGTGCGGGCGTGGTGGGCGTCGAAGTCGAGTTCGAGATGGCCCCCCATCACGTCACCGTCCAGTTGACCGGCAGCGCCATCCGCCGCACCTCGACCGGTTCCTCCCACTCCTCCCACACCTCCCACACCTCCCACACCTCCCGCTCCGGAGCGCAGGGGGCAGGGTCCGATCCGTTCCTCTCCGATTTGAGCGCTCGCGATTTCACCCTCCTCGCTCGGACCGGCTGGGTACCGACCTCCCTCGCCTACGGCATGGGCTTCGTCAACGTGCCCCGCCGGCGTGCCTCCAAAGCGCTCTCCCAGGCGGGCCAGAACGTCGAGTTGGAGGCCTACACCCAGGGCCTCTACGTCGCTCGGGAATCGGCCCTCGCCGGGCTCCAGCACGTTGCCGCCACCTCCGGGGCCCACGGCGTGGTCGGGGTCGACATCGAAGAAGGACCACTCCCATTCGCTCGCCATGTGATCGGTTTCCGCTGCTGGGGCACCGCGGTGCGCCTCTCAGCCGAGAACCACGAGAGACTGAACCCGGGACTTGTGATCGAGTTGGACGACCCGGTGGTGGAGTTCGCTGCCGGGTCGCTGCGCTGAGGGTACTTCACGCCGTGAGCAGTGCGTGAACCTCTCTTCCAACGAGTTTGTCCCTACCGTTCAGCCCCACCAGTTCGAGCAGCACACTCAGCCCGATCACTTCGCCGCCCGCCTGCTCCACCAGAGACGCTGCCACCGCAGCGGTCCCCCCGGTGGCGAGGACGTCGTCAACGATCAAGGTCCTGCTCCCCCAGTGAAAAGCATCCCGATGGACCTCGAGCACCGCACTGCCATACTCGAGTTCGTAGCCTTCGGAGAAAGTCGGAGCGGGTAGGCGGCCTTCCTTGCGAAGAGGGACCACCCCGGCGCCGAGCACATAGGCGATGGGGGCTGCGAGGATGAAACCACGGGCCTCGATCCCGACCACTTGGTCCACACAACCGGCAAAAGGTTTTGCCATCGCCTCCACCGCCACCGCGAACGAGGGTGGGTCGGCCAGCAAGGGGGTGATGTCCTTGAAGGCGATTCCCGGGGTGGGAAAGTCGGGGATCTCGCGGATCCGGGCACCGATGAGCTGCTCCACCGAGGCAGGAGGGGAAGTGAAGAAATCGGGCACCTGCTGAAGGTTACCAAGCGTGTGGTCTGGCCGGCGGGTCGACCGGTAGCGCTGCTGCACCGAACGAGGCCGTAGGCTCGTTGCCGGTGAACCAGCCCGCTGCACCTTTACGCCCCTCCACCGGCACCAGCCACACCGGACTGGCGATGGTGGTGGTGATGACCGGCGTATTGATCACCGCGGTCGACACCACCATCGTCGTACTGGCTCTCCCCGAGATCGAGCGAGGGCTAAGAATCGCCCTCTCCTCGGTAATCTGGGTGGTGATCGGCTATCTCCTGGTCATCACCCTGCTTTCCACCCAGGTCGGCCGCCTGGGCGACATGTTCGGGCGGGTCCGGATGTACGAAGCCGGCTTCGCGATATTCATCCTCGGTTCGCTCGCCTGCGCCCTCGCCTGGAACGAGGCGGCGATCATCGGGTTCCGGGTCCTCCAGGGGATCGGCGGGGCCTTCGTCACCGCCAACTCAGGAGCAGTCATCGCCGACCTCTATCCGCCGGAACGGCGCGGCCGCGCCTACGGGTACAACGCGGTCGGCTGGAGCCTCGGGGCGATCCTGGGGATC
Organism: Actinomycetes bacterium; assembly: GCA_021817065.1. Taxonomy (GTDB): domain Bacteria; phylum Actinomycetota; class Acidimicrobiia; order Acidimicrobiales; family JAKAVM01; genus JAKAWH01. Next base: position 3,431 of record JAKAWH010000026.1, on the reverse strand, counting down.
GTGGTCGGGGGGATCATGGTCACTTACATCTCCTGGCGATGGATCTTCTGGATCAACGTGCCGATCGGCGCGGGCGCTCTCCTGCTGGCAGTGCGGGTATTGCACGAGAAGGGCGATCGGGCTCGTCGCAGACTCGATCCGGCGGGGATGATCACGTTGGGCCTGGGTCTCTTCGGAGTGCTGTGGGCGATGACCAAGTTGGCCACCTCCTCGTTCGACAGCACCATCATCGGCTACCTCGCCGGTGGAGTGGTGGCGTTAATCGCATTCGTCCTCATCGAGCGCCGCCACCCGAGCCCGATGCTCGACCTCTCCCTGCTCGCCATCCCCACCATGACCCCCTCGCTGCTGGCCTCGCTGCTGCAGGGTTTGGCCAACTTCGCAACTCTCTTCCTGGTGATCATGTACCTGCAGGGGCCTCGGGAACTCTCCCCGATCCACGCTTCCCTACTGCTGGTGCCTGGTTACATGGTGGGTTCCGCAGTAGGCCCGTTCGGGGGCCGCCTAGCCGACCGGCACGGAGCAGTGCTGCCTGCGACCATCGGTCTCGGGGTCCAGGTGATCGCTCTCTTCGTTTACGCCCACCTCGCTCTCCACTCCGGGCTGTGGATGGTGGTGGTCGCCAGCGTGATCAACGGGACCGGCGCGAGCGGATTCTTCCCCGCCAATTCGGCGGCGGTGATGAAGGCGTCGCCCCCGCAGGTTTTCGGGATCGCCTCGGGGATGCTGCGCACCTTCGCCAACGTCGGGATGGTGTTCTCGTTCGCGGTGGCGATCCTGATCGCGTCACGCTCTATTTCCAAGCATCTGGCCTTCGCCATCTTCGTGGGTACCCGCAGCCTTCACGGCCACCTTGCCGTTGCGTTCACCACCGGCCTCCATTCCGCCTTTTACGCGTCTATGGTCTTCATGGTGGTGGCTGCCCTGCTCTCGGCGACCCGGGCACGGAAGACGGCGGACAAGCCCGCATGAAGGCACGCGGGGTGAGCACGGTATTGCTGGCGTGGCTCGCCTTTATCTCCGCCTGCGCTGGTTCCTCGTCGGCAGGACCGGTTGCCCGAGGCACCTCTGTACCAAGATTCCTGGTTGCGGTGGGCACCACCACAGTCTCCAACCCCGCTATCCCCATCGAATCAGAACAGGCCACCCGGTTCTCGGTAATCGATGCAGGAACGGGACGAGTCGAACGGACTTTCACCCTGGCAACCGGAAATTTCAGGGTGTCCACTGGGTCAACCGTCCTCACGCCGGACGGACGGACTGCCTACTTCTTTGCGTGGAATTCCACCGGTGGCGGCAGCAACGAGCGGTCCGAAGTCATCCCGGTCGACCTCGCGAACGGCACTGCGACGCATCCGATTTCGCTCCACACCGAGCCGAGCAATATGGTCCTCGCCGGCGGATTGCTCTTCGTCGCCGAGACCGGCAGCGCCCCGCCGCCAGGCTCCCCGGAAGAACTCTTGCGCGCCATGTACCGCAAGGGGAACTCCGTCCTCGTCCTCTCCACCTCGACCGATTCCATCGTGCGCACCATCGACGTGTGCGATTACCCCCGGAATCTGGCCGCTTCGCCCGATGGACGCACGGTGTGGGTTACCTGCGGGGCCGGAGGGGAGCCCAGTTCCGTTCGTCCCATCGACGCACGGTCTCTCGCTCTCGGTACTCCCATCGCCTCACCTGCAGGCCAGTACGCAAGCAATGTCCAGTTCATCCAGGGGTCCCACATTGCGATCATGAAGTCCAGCACTTCTGACTCTGTCAATCAATACGAGACCTCCACCCGATACTTCATCTCGCTGCTGAACACCAAAGCCGGCTCTCTCGGGGCGACCGTCTCCATTCCAGCCGGCGATCTCCTGGGTGAGCTGGTTCCGGGTCCGTCCCGTTCTTGTTCCGAGTGCATTCTCGGGATCACTGAGAACGAGCCCGTATTCTCCGGCACAAACCCCGGTTCGATCATCTCCTCGGTGGTCGGAATCGACCTTCGAAGCGGAACCCTCACCGATATTCCCGGGGTACCTCGAATCGCCCTTCCCGCCACAGAAGGTTCCGTGCCGCCGGTGCTGTTATCGCTGCCTAACCGGGATGTCCTGGTCAGTTCCGATCCGTCGCTCCACGCCCTCTCGGAGTGGACCGTCTCGCCAACGGGTACCTCGGCATCAGCCGGCACCGCCAGAGTTCTCCTCACCGTGCCTTCATCCGACACAGGCATATTGGGTTCGACCGGATACTTCTTCTATTCCTCCCTCACTTCAACGGTGCGGCCCTTCTATTTCGATTCCGGGAAGCCAGGGAAGCCATTCCACCTCGATTTCCAACCGGATTTCGTCAGCTCGCCCTGACCGTGTTCAGCACGAACCTCCTGGTGTTGTTCCGCGCTCCCCCGCTCCCACGTCACTTTTCACGTATTCGACCTCGGCGGTGCCCAATCGCGTTCGCATGGTCTCGACGGCTTCCGGATTGGAATCGATCAACACGAACCTCCTGCCGGTTTGTTGCGCCACAGCACCCAGCGTCCCGCTACCGGCACAGAAATCCAGGACCCGGTCGCCCGGCTCGGTCGATGCCTGGATCATTCTGCGGATGATCCCCTCCGGTTTCTGATTCGGATACCCGGTCTTCTCCGAACCGTTGGTCGGGACGATCGTATGCCACCAGGTGTCGGTGGGAAGCTTGCCCCTCGCCGCCTTCTCCGGCCCCACGAGGCCAGGCGCCATATACGGTTCCCGCTCGACCGCTTCCGCATCGAAGAAGTAGGCAGCCGGGTCCTTGACATAGACGAGTATGTTGTCGTGCTTGGCGGGCCATCTCCTCTTGTTGCGCGCTCCGAAGTCGTAGGCCCAGATGATCTCGTTCAGGAAATGGTCACGCCCGACGAGCCCGTCGATCATCACCTTCGCGTAGTGGACCTCCCGGTAGTCCAGATGCAGGTAAAAGGTGCCCGTCGGAGCCAACGTCCTCCACGCTTCGATGACCAGTGGCTCCAGGAATCCCAGGTAATCGTCGAAGGCGTCCCTGTACGCGTGGGTGGACCCGGGAATCGTCCGATACCGCCTTCCCTGAAAGCCGGTTCGATCCCCATCCGCGTCGCGCACCGTACTCAACGTCAGCCGCCGCTGGACTCGACCCGTATTGAAGGGCGGGTCGACGTAGATCATGCGGAAGGCTTCGGAAGGGAGGGTGGGAAGTATCTCCGCTGCATCGCCCAGGTGAACGCGGTTCGGTTCGACCATGATTGAAGGGTACCGGCGGGCCGGCTCGGGCACCGACGATGCCCCCTGATCTGGGATTTCCATCAATCCGCCCCGAGGGGACTGGCGGCTTCAGCCGTTAGGGGAATCGGGGCTCGGGCCGTAAGCCCGACATCTCGGTCGGATGTCACAGCTCTCCCGTAGAGTGATTGAGCAATGTCTACTGCCCGGTTTGGTCGC
>JAKAWH010000025.1 GCA_021817065.1 Actinomycetes bacterium | reverse complement strand
GGCCTTGACGCCGCCGGAACGCCGGCTGCTACTGGCTACACCGAGTGGTTCCCGTCGGCAAATACCACTGCCGAATCGTGGTCATGGAATGTTGCCGGCGCGTGTGTAGATAGCTGTGCCGCCAACAGATATCCTCGCCTTTGGCATTGTAAAAAGTGAGCTTGCCGTCCTCGCACCGGCTTACAGTGAAACCTCCCTCGTGAACCAGGTGGTGGTGCCAGGAGCAGAAGGTGGCCAGATTGTCCAGATCGGTGGGTCCTCCGTCGGCCCAGTGGATGAGGTGGTGGGCCTGGGTGAAGCGTTTGCGGTGGCACCCGGGAAAGACGCAGCCACCATCGCGTGCATGGAGGGTGCGCCGCAGGGCGGGCGACACCACTCTCTTCGTGCGTCCAAGGTCGACGGGCAGGCCATCGACCATCCACTGGGTGGCCACCGATCCATCGCAGGCCAGGCGCAGCGCGGTCTCGAATCCGACGTGGGGACCGTCGTCGATGGTGATCGAAGACCCGTCCACGTGGACGATGATCGAGGGGGCTGGCATCACCGAGCCGGTTTGGCTCATCTTCGAGACGGCCGTCTCGGCCATATGCACCAGGGCGTCGACCATTCTGGCACCGTGGGGCTCGTCTGCGTTCCTCCAGGAGGCAGGCTCGGGGTCGTCGGCAATGACGATCGGTCCGAAGGAGCCACCGGGGCACTCTTGCCCGGCAGTGTCACCAGCAGGGGCAGTGTCACCAGCAGGGGCAGTGTCACCAGCAGGGGAATCGGCAGGGTCCGACTCTTCCGCGGAAGACTCACCAGCGAAGGAGCCACCGGGGCACTCTTGACCGGCAGTGTCACCAGCGGGGGAAGGCTCGCCGGTCCCGGCTGGCTCTCCCTGGGGCTCGACCGGACTGCCTCCCCTCTCGTCGGCTTCCAGCTCGGCTCGTGCCGCTTCGATGGCGGCCACCAAAGTGGCTCCGGTCTCGGGGGGAAGCCGGAACGATCCCACCAGAGATCCATCTGCATCGAAGTGAAAGCGCAGGTAACGCCTGGCCAACCGGCGGGCAACGCGTTCGGGATCGGCAGCCTCCCTGGCTCCCCGAAAGGCGCCCACGATCTTCTCCAGTTGGGCTCCCGTTGCGTAGCGAGCGTAATCGACCAGGGTCTCCTCATTGGCAGGCGTTGCCACTCGGGTCACTGCCCTCACCTTGGAATAGGAGAACTCGCCGGTCGCAAAGGCGTCGTGGATGAGGGGGAACTCCGACATGGCCCGGGCCACCCGCACGTATTCGAAAGCAGTGCCCAGCCCGATGCCGCATCGCACCGACAGCCAGTCGGCTGCCGATTTGCATCCCCACTCGTAGTACATCGCCCTTCTGTCCATCTCGGCCACCAGATCGAGCCAGGCGCACTTGGCGGCGGCAATGTGGCCGGCCAAGGTGAGAATCTCCCGATGGAGATCCTCGTCGGAGAGCGAGGATGCAGGATGGCCTGCCGGCCCCGCCTCGGGAGAAAGAGTATCAAACATAAGGAGGATTCTACCGCTGAATAATCAATGCGACTAGGGAATATCCTGTGGATATCAAGGCGCCGGGGGGAGCCGGGGGGAGCCGGGGGACGGTGAGGAGGGTGAACCAGGGCGAAGGTGAGAAACACCCGACCGAGTCCTAAACGGGAAGTCAGGAGTCAGGAGGCAAGCAGGAGTCAGGAGGCAGGATTCAGGAGGCAAGCAGGATTCAGGAGGCAACCAGGAGGCAACCAGGAGGCAACCAGGCGAAAAGTTAACCCATGCCTACGCGGTGCTCAACAATGAAGCAGAGAATGCCGATATCCTGGGGAGGCAAAGGAGCGGCCGCCGATGAGTTCGGTTTCAGGAGTTAACCAGTACCCCAACCCCACCCAGGAGATCGATCAATATGTCGCCGGAGCGCTCGCGGGCGGTGTGACGACCTCTCAGGCGTCGAGTCCCACCCAGCAGATCGATCAGTACGTCGCCAACCAGCTCGGGGGATCCGGTTCCGGGTCTGCACAGGCGGCATCTCCAGCAGCAGGCATGATCAACTCGATCAGCCAGGCGGTGGGGAGCCTTGGCGGCGCTTCGGGCCGCGCAGCGGAAGGCTTCCTCAACACCTACTTGTAGGGCGCCCGCCCCGAGGCAGTTGAGTCCCTGGCAAACCCCCGGCCACGACTGGGGTCAGCGCGCCAGAATCCCGTTCAGGATAAATTCCACCAGGAAGTCGGCAACCTGATCGGTGGTGAGGCCATCGTCGGTGACCAGGCGCCGCAGCGTGACTTGCCCGACGAGAGCCGCGACCGAGTAGGCCATGATCCGGGCTGGGCCCTGGATGACCTGCCCTCCCTCCTGTGCCGCGACGAGGGCAGCCTCGATGTCCCCGATGAACCTTTCGTAGATGTCGAAAAGGTGCCGGGCGAAATTATCGCTGAAGGATAGGGAATCGCGGAAGAGGATGCGCGCCGAATCGGGGCGGGACTCGAAGAACCCCAGGGTAGCCCGAAGGGCCTGCTTGATGGCGGTGACGGTGAGGTCGGGATCGCCAGGGTGCAGTGCCCTCTCGAGGACGGACTGGCCGATGTGGGTACGGAGCGCCTGCTCCTCCCCGTCCATGAGGGAGCGGAAGAGTGCCTCCTTGTTGTCGAAGTACCAGTAGACGATCCCGTAGGAGACACCCGCCTGCCGGGCGACATCGGCGATGGTGGTTGCGTGGAAGCCGTTGGCGGCGAACACCCGCTTCGCCGCAGCGAGGATCTGTTCTCGCCGCATTTCTTTCTGGTGGTCGCTCGAGGCACGCCTGCGTCGGCGGGGCGTCACCGTCGCAGCCGACACATCCAGCGACGGAAGAGCTGGCACCCTCCCGACCATGGTTCCAGAGTACTCGCTGGAGTGGGTGCGCCTTGCTGGATGAGGACCGACTGCCGGGGTGGGAGTTCAACCGTGCCGTCTCCCTTCGGATCCTCCCGGGTGTGTCCGATCAGCACCGGTGATTGCGGGTGGGCCCGCGGTATCCCATCTTGACCAACCTGCGGACGTGTCCGGATGCAGGCTGGAGCTCGCGCCACCCTCCGGCGTGTTCACGGGGCCATCGCCCGACCAACGCACCGCGGCTTCCTGGTGTGCACCAGAGGCGCCATTCCCGGTTCCCTGGTCTGGTCGCGGCACTAGGGGCACCGAGAGCGCCGCCGCCGGAGTCCCGCCGGGCACTGTGCCCGTACCGTGCATAGCGCCCACCGGAGCGCCCAGTGGCATGACGGGAGATCGCCTCAGGGATATCGAAGGAATCGTGATGGCCATCGGGCCGGTACCCGAGGGAAGGGCCGCCATCGAAGCTGCCGCGGCGAGCGTGGAACGAGCTACCGGAGCAAAACCGGGTGGGACGGCTCCCGCTGAGCCCGCGACCACGCTGGTCGTCTTGATCGCGCCGCCTCTCACGACACGTCGCAGGACGAACAAGGCGGAACCCAGCACGCAGCATCGTGCCTCGATATCCGAATACGCCCTGCGGAGTTCTTGGCGGGCCCGCCAGAGAGTGGTCATCACCGCCGAAACGGACACGTCATGGTGCGTTGCGATCTGCTCACACGTCCACCCTTTGTCCTCCTTCTCGAGGAGGATCTCACGGTGTCGAGGAGGAATCCTGTGCAGCGCCTCACGTGCCATCGCCCCTTCAGCACGGGCCATCAGCCGTTCTTCTTGCTCACTGTGAACGTCGTGACCGCCGACGGCGAGCTCCCTGACTGGCACGCAACGCGCCGAGGATCGAAGGCGGTCGGTGCACAGGTGTGCGGCGATGACGGTGAGCCACGGGTAGAAGTGCTTCTCCCCGCTGAAGGAGGGCAGCGCCTTCCAGGCACGGAAGAACGTCTCTTGCGCTACGTCTTCCGCGTCACATCCGCTCCCCAGTCTCCGGTGACAGAAACGAGTGAGGCGCGCGAAATACCGCGCATACAATTGGTCAAAGGCTGCTAGGTTTCCGGCCTGGCACTCCTCGACGAGCTTCCTGTCCTCGGACAGGTCGACCAGGCAACCATTGTCGCTCACTGCACGCATTGCAGAGGTTCTATGTCGACCCACCCTCCCGAAGGCGCCCCGATGACCTCAGCGTGCCAACGGGTGCTCCCGTTTCCCGGCATCCGTCCCATCGAGCTCGAAGCATGCGACCGCCGCTTGGCCTCGTAAAGCTCGGTGTCGGCAACCGCGATGAGGTGGAAGGGGTCGTACGATCCCGGTACCTCTTCGCTCGGGGACCCCGTGCACACCTGCAGTGACGTCGCGCCCCACGAGAAGGGAGGGCTCCCGGATAGGGAGATCCGGTTCATCACCTCGATCGCTCCGTCGCGATCGGTGGAGGGAATGACGATGACGAATTCGTCACCGCCGAATCTGTATACGAGATCGGACTCCCGTAGGCCGTTGCGAAGTGCAGATGCAAAAGCCCGCAGCCGCGCATCGCCGTAAAGATGGCCGAGGCCGTCGTTGGTGGCCTTCAATCCGTCGAGATCTGCGACGATCACCGCGATATCTCCGGATGCCCTTCTTGCCGCCGCCACGACGGCACCGAACTCCGTATCGAGCGCGCGCCTGTTCCTGCAGCCCGTAAGGAGATCGACGAGTGCTGCCTGCTGCAGCGACGTGATCAGTTCCCTGCACCGGGGGTTGGTACACGGCGCTTCAGCCGAACTGCTCTCCCGGTGAAGTCGGCTCCGCGGGGTAGTCACCCCTGCGTTCTGCTTTTCCCCACCTCGCCTGACGCGACTCTCCTCTCCGCGCGTGCCCAGCACTCCGATCACTTCACCTTCCTCCCTTCCGGATCCCGTCCACGATGACGTGTGCGACACGGGATGCATCTTCACTAGGTAGAACGCAGTCTCAAGGGGCAGGATCGCGAGAATTAATCGCTACATATGCCCAACTAACTACGGTTCGTGGGCAGAGCGCGCGAATTTGCGTCTCATCGCGCGCATTCCGGCACGTGTGCACATTTCGGCGACAGAGCTAGAGATCAGTGGGGGGGTTCGGCGCGACCGCGGCAGCAGGCGATTCAGGGGGAGTCGCCCTCCCCGGGTCGAGCCCGTCGGGGGGCCAGGGCTCGACACCCTCTTCGAGTGGCACTTCCAGGCTGCGGAGGAACACCGACACCGCGGCGTAGGTGGACACAAGCATGGCGAGTTCCACCTGATCGGCCCGGTCTGGCAGCGCCTCCTCGACGGCGACCCAGGTGGTCGGGGAGATGTAGCCGCACGAGGCCACGTCGTCGACCGCGGCGAGAGCGGCGCGGTCGACGGGGGTGAATTGCGACGCCGGAGCCGAGTGCCAGTCGCGTACAGCGAGTAGATCGTCGGGATCGATTCCGAGGACCTGGGCGATTCCCCAGTGCTGGGTCCACTCGTATACCGAGCCGGTCACCCATCCCATGCGCATGATCACCAGTTCCCGCAGCCGCACGTCTAGCGAGCCGGAAAAAAGCAGGCACATCAACAGGTCGTTGAACGGTTTGGCCAGCGCGGGGTGCCTCAGCAGCACCTGGAACACCGACAGCCGGGTCATCCCTTCGGGCACCCCCAATGCCTCGGCAGCTTTCCGGGCGGAATCCCGATCGAGGGGGGACACGGTCATGGTGTGTCTCCGGCGGGAGGAACGTCGCTGGTGGCACCCCTGGTGTCGCCATGCCGACAGGGTCGCCTGGTGTTTCCGGCGGGATGAACATAGCTGGTACCGCCGATGGAGGTGTTCACGGCACCAGAACTCCGTGAACCGGGGGTGGCACACTGCCTTCTCCGGCCATGTTCGTGAGCAGTTGTTCCAGGGTTTCCAGCGTAGCGATGCGCCGGGGAAGATCCCCGAATGGGTACCGCCCGGAGGCGATTACCCGGAGGGCCTCGGCGTAGGCAGGCGCGTCCACCCCCAGAGCGCCCAGTACCCGGACCTCTTTGAAGGCGATCATGTCGGGCACGAGACCCGGTGTGCCCACCGCTCCGCTGGTGCCGGCCATTACCACCGTGCCTCCCGGCCGGACCGTCTGGATCGCCTGACCGAACGCGGAGGGCGCTTTGGCGGTTACGTTCACCACCACGTCAGCCAGCCGACCGGTCGCTCCGGCGAGGGCGGCGGCTGGGTCCTCCTCCGCCACGTCCACTGCGAGGTCGGCCCCAAGTGTCCTGGCTACCTCCAACCTGCCTGCGTCTCCCGGCCCGTACCCGGTCACCATGACGAACGAGGCACCGGCCTGGTGGACGGCAACGACCGAGCAGAGTCCTCGGATACCCGGGCCGAAGATTGCCACCACGTCTCCACGAGCCGTACCCGGCAAGGTGCATCCCCATCGGATGCCGGCTCCGAGCGGATTGAAAAGTGTGGCCAGCACCGGATCGACGCCGTCGGGCACCCGGTGGAGCATCGCGTCACGAGAGAGGAAAAGGTGGGTGGAATAGCCTCCCCACAGCCCGGGTTCCTTGCCGACCGGGATGAAGCCGTACATGTCGCCGATTCCGTGTACCTGGCACCGGCGGTACTCGCCCTGCCGGCAATGTTCGCACTCGCGGCAGGACTGAAAGACCTCCACCGCCACTCGGTCTCCAATTGTGACCCCCCACCGGGATTCCGCCACCGGACCAATCTCCTCGATGATGCCGACTGCCTCGTGACCGGGGACGAATGCGAATCCCGATCCCATGGCACCTGTGAACTGCTCGTGGTCGGTACCGCAGAGGCCGCACGCCTCGATCCGGAGGAGGGCGGTGTCTTCGCCCACAGCTGGGATGGAGAGGGAACGAGGCACCAGACGCCGCGGTCCCTCCAGGACGAGAGCCTTGGCGATGGTCACTGTGCGATGCGGTAGACCTGGACGGCATGTGCAACCGGGTTCCCAATTGCATCGGTTGCCGATATCTCGGTGAAGATCAGTTCCTTCCCCCGTTTGATCGCGCGCCCATGGCAGAGAAGGTCTGACTTCTTGGCGGTTCCGACGTACTGGATACTCATCGAGACGGTGGAGGCGCGGATTCCCTTTTCGAAGTCGTGATGGGACCAGGCTGCCGCCGCTCCCGCTGTGTCGATGATCGAGGCGACGACTCCACCGTGGTAGACAGTCCCGTCGTTGGTGAGGTCTTCGCGGAAGGGCAAGCGTACGGTTACATCGTCGGGCTCGTACTTCTCGAACACGATTCCCAGGCCGGCCAGGAAGGGCGTCTTCGCCATCAGCTCGGTGATCGACTTTCGGGCCGCCTCCTGATCCGCCTCGGTCATGGCCACGAGGGAGGCTCCGAAACGCTGTCGGGGTAGCGACTTCCGGGGCTCATCAAGCGCTGACGGCGGACGGGGCGATCCGTGCCAATACCTGTTCGGCCACGTCGACGAAGGAACGGACCAATTCGGCTGCCGGGATCAACGAGGAGATCGCTCCTACCCCCTGCCCGGACGGGTAGCACTCCCGGCTGGGATCGACGTCCGGCGTCTCCTCGTCGCCACCCAGATGGAACGCTCCCGCTTGCATCGACTTGGCCGCCTGCATCGGGAAGGTGTCCAACTCGTCGGGGTGGGCGGCCCAGTAGTCGGTGTAGGTGTTGCGGATCGCCCGCATCGTCTTGCCGGAGAAGCCCCGGGTCACCACCGTGCCGTCCTCCGCTGTAGCCAGTATCGTGTCTTTGTACCCGACAACTGCGCGGGCTTCTGGAGTTGCGATGAATCGTGTACCGATCCACACGCCGTCGGCACCCAGGGCGAGGGCGGCGGCGAGTCCACGCCCGTCGAAGATGCCTCCTGCAGCCACTACAGGCACCTGCCCCCCGACAGCGTCGACGATCTGGGGAACCAGCGGCATGGTGGCGACAGTACCTGTGTGGCCTCCCGCCTCGGTCCCCTGAGCCACCACGATGTCGCATCCGGCATCCACTGCTTTGCGAGCGTGGATCACCTTGCCGCACATATTTACGACAAGTACGCCGTGGCGGTGACAGAGCTCGATCACGTCAGCGGGGATGCCCAGTCCGGCGACGAAGACCGATGCTCCCTCGGCGATGACGATCTCGACCTGGCGGACCATGTCGCCCGGCATGGCGGTGAGAAGGTCCACTCCGAACGGCTTGGAGGTCTGGTCCTTCACCTTGCGTATCTCGGTGATCATCTGGTCGGTGATCATGGTGGACGCGCCCAGGCACCCGAAACCACCGGCCTCGGACACCGCGGCGACCAGCTTGTTGTAGGAGACGCCCCCCATCCCGGCCAGCATGACCGGATGGTCGACGTTGAGCAGCTCGGTGAGGCGGGTGCGCAGCATGGGCCCAGCATATTGACCGCGCGGTCAAGTTTCCAGCGGAGACGGACCGGTCAGCCCCGGCGAGCGCTCCCAGGTTCCTGGGTGGGCATGGACTGGGGGAAGGAGATCGGGTAGGGGTGAGTCGGCCCAGGCAGCTCCATGAGCTGGCTGGCGGTGCATTCCCGCTCGACCAGAGCGCTGTCGTTGGCGGTGGATGGAAGGGTGGGGACCGAATTATCGGGCTTGCCGAGCACGGGGAGGGCGCCGGTCAGGTTGCCGACCGTGCCGCGGCGCCACGCCGACAGGTTGGGCACGGTCACCCCGAAGCGAGTTTCCAGGAAACGCAGGGTCGATGTGTGGTCTGACAGGTCGGAACACACGTACCCACCCCGAGAAAAGGGAGAGATCACCAGCATGGGAACCCGCACACCCAGACCGATCGGGCCGGCGATACCGGAGGCGTCGGCGGGGAGCGGATTCACCGTCACGTACTCGCCTGGGGTCCCTGCCGGGGCCAGTGGCGGGGCGACGTGGTCGAAGAACCCGTCGTTCTCGTCGTAGGTGACGAAGAGAACCGTCTTAGCCCATACCTTGGGATTGGCCACCAGGGCGGAGAGCACCTGGTCGATGAACCACTCCCCATTGGAGGGTGGGGCGGGGGGATGCTCGTCGTAGCCGATGGCGGGGATCACCCAGGAGACCGCCGGGAGCGAGCCGGTGGCGACGTCGCGGGCGAAGTCGGACTCGAAGGTGTGCCCGAACGCCCCTTGGTACAGGGGCGAAGCGGGATCCTGGTACTGCTTGAAGTAGAGGAGGATGTTGTTGGAGACCAGCATGGCGACCGAGCTGGACGGCTGGTAGGTGGCTCCCGAGGGGTTGTACAGCTTCCAGGAGACCCCCTTGGCGGAGAGAACTTCGGGCATGGTCTTCCATGAGACGCTGAACTTGGCCGACTCGGCAAGGTTCGTCTGGAGGATCGGACCGCCCCCATGCCCGTCCGGGTCGAGGGTCCCCGACATGGACATCAGGCGGTTTGGATGGGTGGGTCCCAGGACCGAGCAGTGGTAGCCGTCGCAGATGGTGAATGCGTCGGCGAGCGCGTAGTGGAGGGGAAGATCGGCGCGGGCGTAGTAGCCCATGGTGAGGGGGCCGTTCGTGTTCCCCTCGAAGACAGGGGAGGTGTGGGTGGCGACGAAGCTGTCCATCTTCCCGCCGTTCACCGACAGGTGCTGGGCGTTCCAGGCGTGGGAAAGGTCGGCGGTGCACTCGGCATCCTGGGTGGCGGTGTCGAGATGGAAGGGGAGCAGCTTGCCCGCCGAGGACGCCGGCCCTCCCGGCCACCGCTGGGCGAATACCCCCGGGTTCCCGGAAGGGTGGTCGTCGAAGCCGCGGACTCCCCGGTAGGTACCGAAGTAATGGTCAAAAGAGCGGTTCTCCTGCATGAGGATGACCACGTGCTCGATCGCTCCCAGGTCGGAGCCGGCAGGTTTCACCGAGGCGGCCTTTTTCGCGGTAGCTGAGCAGGAATCCAGCAACCCGCCGCCGGCAGCGAGTGCCAGTCCGGCAGCGCTACCGGCCAGAAAATCTCTTCGTGTGGTCATATGACCGCCAGGTTACGGGACCGTGAACGGCGGTGCCGGGATGGGCCGCGCCAACCTCACGGGTGAGCCAGCCGTGAACGGCGGTGCCGGGATGGGCCGCGCCAACCTCACGGGTGAGCCAGCCGTGAACGGCGGTGCCGGGATGGGTGAGCTACCGGTAAACCTTGCGAGGGAAGACGGCGTGGGGACCAGCAACCCGATCGAGGAACACCCTGCCGTCGAGGTGGTCGATCTCGTGGAGGAACGCCCGCGCTTCGAATCCCTCCGACTCGATGGTGATAGTTTCGCCCGAAAGATCGTAACCAGATACAGCGATTCGTCGGGGGCGGGCCACATCGCCGGTGAAATCCGGGACGCTCATGCACCCTTCCCTCTGGACGACCGGATCTTCCCCCCAGAGGATCACCGGATCCACGAGGACCACCAGCCCGTGGCAGGCAGTGACCTTCTTGTGCGCGGAGACGTCGAGGCAGAAGGCGCGCAGGCCGACCCCAATCTGGGGAGCGGCGAGCCCGACGCATGCCGGCGATGCGTACATAGTGTCCACCAGGTCGGCTCCCAGCGCGCGCGCGGCAGCGATGTCGTCGCCCACCGGCGAAGCTGGCGAGGTCAGAACCGGGTGGGGGAGTTGCAGGACGGGTCGAACGGGCATGGGGGACCGGGGTTAGGGGAGGGCCGGCGTTCAGAAGACCTCGCCCTCGACGGGCGTGATGGTGACCGTGATGGCCATGTCGCGGGCCACCGAGTCGAGCCGTTCTCCCAGGGTGGCGAGGTCGGCCCCTGCGGGAAGGATCGCCTCCATCACCATGACGTAGAGGGGGTTGGCAGCCTCTCCGGCGACGTGAGTCCGGAGCTCCACGATGTTGGCTCCCTCCTCGGCGAGGGATCCCGAGACAGCCGCCACGATGCCCGGCCGGTCTGCTCCGTGAACCGATAGCGACACGGTCTGGCCGGGTTCGGCGGTCCCAGGTCCGGAAACGGGCTTGGCGGGGATCGAGCCTGATGCGGGCGCGGCAAGGGGCCGGACCGCCACCACTAGTTCGAAGCGGGAGGCGACGGGAGCGAGTGCCGATTCGACCATGGTGGCGCTGGTCCTCTCGGGAGCCGAGAGGACCAGCATCATCGCGAAGTTGTTCCGCAGTACCGCCATCTCCGAGTCCTCGATGGAGCATCCGAGCTCAGCAAGCACGCCGGTCATCGCCGCGACGATGCCCGGCCGGTCGGTTCCAATAGCGGAAAGCGAAAGCTCGTACATTCGAATATCCTTATTTTTGCTTGCAGGGTGCCGGGGTGCCCCGTATCATCGTGCAGGAGAAGTGCCCCGGCTCTGAAGCGAACCATACAGCGGTTATCCACGTTTGGGGAAAGAGAGAGTGGACGCATGGCACAGAACATCAGTCGGCCAACTGGGTCCACCAGGACCCGCGCCTCTGGACCCGTACGTCGGGGTGTACCCGCGAGCGCGGTTGTAATCGAGGTCGACCCGCTTCTTCGGCAAGAACTGGACGAGGTAGTCGCGTCCATGTGCAGGGCGCTCAACGATCCGAAGAGGCTGATCGCCCTGTACGCATTGCGGGACGGACCCCATACGGTCTCCGAGTTGTGCCACGCGCTCGGCGTCCCCCAGGCGAACACCTCCCAGCACCTCGCCGTGCTGCGCGAGCGGGGATTGGTGGCGACCGAGCGGGACGGCAACAGGGTTCTCTACTCGCTGCGCCATCCCAAGGTGCTCGACGCCATCGACACCCTGCGCGACGTCCTGGCCGACGAGATCGCCCGTCAGCACGCCGCCCGAGCCCCCCGCCGAACACAGCTCACCGCCAGCTGAGCCGTTCCCTCGGA
This sequence comes from Actinomycetes bacterium, assembly GCA_021817065.1. GTDB lineage: Bacteria > Actinomycetota > Acidimicrobiia > Acidimicrobiales > JAKAVM01 > JAKAWH01. Next base: position 22,573 of record JAKAWH010000025.1, on the reverse strand, counting down.
ACTGCTAACCGCCAAGCAAAAAAGGTTCGAGAAGCTCGCCGCCGGAGCCTTCCCCGGCTAGCTAGCCGGTTCGCTGCCGGCCGATCCTTTCTTGCCAATTCGCCTCCTCCGTGCCCAATGGAGAGGAGGGCGGTCCGGCCACATGAGGCCAGAGTTCCTCGGCCACGCCCCGCCAGTTCACCCCGGCTCCCAGTTGGGCCAGGAGGGCGTAGAGACCCAAGTTGATCCGCTGGATGATTACGAAAGCCGGAGGAACCGTGGTGTGCTTGGTCACCGGGTTGGATGTATCGGTGAACGAGCGGACCATAGCGGAGGCAAGTTCGGCGGAGACGGTGATCTCCCGGGATTCCCGGACCAGCTCGTAAAAGCTACCGAAGTACCCGGCAACGTCATCGGTCGCGACGTCGGCCCCTGGCTTGAGGAGACCCGCCTTCTCGATCACCCGGCGGAAGGCTTCCGGGTCGGCATCGGTGACCATGGTCCGTACCATGTCGTTGAATACCGCCGCCTCACTCGGTTCGAAGTGTTTCACCAGCCCGAAGTCGAGGAAGGTCACCCGCCCGCCGCGCCGGAAGAGGTAGTTACCAGGATGGGGGTCGCCATTGAAAGCGTTCAGGGTATAGAGGCTGCGAAACACGAAACGAAAGATTGCTTCGCCGGCCAGGTCGCGCTCTTCCTGCGGCCAGGTGAGCAACTCGGCGAAACGTGACCCCGATGCCATCTCGGTGGTGAGCACCCGCTCCGAGGAGAGCTCGTGGAGAACCTGGGGGATGTGGATGAAGGGATGATCCTGATAATGGTCGCAAAAGAGCTGCTGGTTGGCGGCTTCGATGCGGTAGTCGATCTCTTCGCGAAAGCGGGCGTACAATTCCTCGACGATCGGCTTGGGATCGAGGGTGGGAAAGGCGAACTTGCACGCATGGAAGAGCATCGAAGCGGTGGACATGTCAGCATCCACGGTGCCGGCGATGCCCGGGTACTGCACCTTTACCGCCACCGGTAGCCCCGAGCGGGTCACCGCCCGGTGCACCTGGCCGATCGAGGCGGCGGCGAACGGCTCGGGATCCCAGGATGCGAACAGCTTGGCTGGATGCCGGCCCAGTTCCTCCCGCACTACCTCGGCAGCGGTGTCCGGGTGCATTGGCGGCATGTCCGACTGCAGGGATGCCAGAGCATCGCGGGTTGCTTCCGGAAGGGTCTCGTCGAGATAGGAAGCCATCTGGCCCAGCTTGGCGGCGAGCCCCTTCATAGCTGCGAGAGTTGCAGCCAGGTCTTCGGAGGAACGCCGGCGGGCAGCGTCGCGGATCGCCTCGCGCTTGGATCGGGGAACAACAGAAGAACGAACAGCGGCAACGCCCCGGTTGGCGATCATGCGGAGGCCGGTCCGGGCCAGTCCGGTTGTTCGGGAGAACCGGTTGGTGCTGGCGATACGGGACCAGTGCATGCCCCGGGGGTCGCGCACCGGCTACGGATACACAGACGATGTCAGGGAGCCTGCGAGCACCGGGGCTATGAGTCGGAGGTGGAAGCGTCCCGAGCCGCCACGGCCCTCTCCTTGGCGGCCTTGTAGTCGAGCTTGCCCGACGGGCTCCGTCCCACCGAATGGACGGCGACCACCCCCCGAGGTGCCTTGTAGCTGGCCAAGCGGTCCTTGACGAATTGAACGATCTCGGCAGTGTCCAGATCGGCACCGGGGGCCGGCTCGACCACTGCCCAGATCACCTCGCCGAAGCGCTCGTCGGGGATGCCGACCACTGCTGCATCGCGAATGTCGGGATGCAGCTTGAGCACCTCCTCGACCTCTTCGGGATAGACCTTCTCCCCACCCGTGTTGATGCATTGGGAACCCCGTCCCAGCAGATGGACGGTACCGTCGGCCTCGGCGTAGGCGTAATCACCCGGGATCGAGTACCGGACGCCATCGATGATCGGGAACGTCCGTGCCGACTTTTCCTCGTCCTTGTAGTAACCGATCGGGGTGCGTCCCCGCACCGCCAGGCGCCCGACCTCGCCTGCGGCGACTTCCTTGCCTTCGTCATCGACGATTCGGGCGTGCTCGCCGATGGTGAAGGTGGCAGTCCGGGAGGACCCGCCCGCCGAAGAGACCGACATCCCCATCCCCAGCGCCTCCGAGGAGGAAAAGGTGTCGGCGAGGAGCATTCCGCCGTGGTGCTTCAGAAGTCCCTCCTTGGTCTGCTCGCTCCACATCACCCCTGAGGAGATGATGATCTTGAGCGAGGAGATGTCCCAGCGGCCGGGATCGGCGTCGAGAGCGGCCAGGATCGGCTTGGCGAAGGCGTCGCCAACGATGGAGATCACGTTTACCTGGGCGGACTCGACGGTGTCGAGCAGCTCCACGACGTCGAAAGCGCGCGACGTCATGGTCACCACGCTCCCTCCGGTGTCCAGGGCGTTGAAGGCGGTGAAGGCGCCAGTGCCATGCATGAGGGGGCAGGCAGAGAGATGGACCGGCCCGGGCATCGAAAGGGTGTTCCGGACGTCATCGAGGGTCCCCTCCGGAGGGTAGAAGCAGAATCCCCCCTCGTTGATCACCGAGAAAAGGTCGTCCTGCCTCCACATCACCCCCTTGGGCATTCCGGTTGTACCGCCGGTGTAGAGCATGTAGACGTCGTCTGGTGAGCGGGACCAGGGGGCGCGCAGGTTGTCGCCGGTCCCCCGGGCGGCACATTTCTGGTAGTCGAAGGCCCACTCGGGACAGGAGCCACCGGTACCGTCGTTCACCCAGATCCAGGCGTGGATCTTGGGGAGGTCGGCGCGCAATTGGCTGACCAGGGGGAGGAAGGAAGCGTGGAAGATGACTGCCACGGCGTCGGAGTTGTCCCATAGATAGGCAAGCTCCTTGGGCCCGTACCGGTAGTTGGTGTTCACCGGGACCAACCCCGCCTTGAAGATGGCAAAGGTCGACTCGAGGTACTCTGGGCAGTTGTAGAGGTACTGGGCAACGCTGTTCTGCTGGGACACCCCGGACTCGAGAATCGCGGAGGCGATCCCGTTGGCTCGCGTGTTGGTCTCGTCCCACGTGTAGCGCCGATCGCCGTGGAGGAGGGCGGGCGCCTCCGGGATCTTCTCTGCGACAACCTCCCATACGTCGGCGAAGTTCCACGATGACATTGCGCCAGCCTAGCCTGCTGATATGGACTTCGAGTTGCCCGAAGACGACCACCCGACACGCCTCGCGATACGGGCCTGGCTCGCCGCACATCCCTCGCCAGGTCCCCGAGAGCTCGCCGAAGCCGGCTACGTGGCGCCCCACTGGCCACGGCCCTGGGGCCTGGATGCCGATCCGATCACCCAGATCGTCATCGATCAGGAGCTGAAGCGGGCTCGGGTTTCCGTCGCGTCCAACCCGATCGGCACGGGATGGGCCGGTCCTACTCTGCTGGTGGCGGGCACCTCCGAGCAGAAGGATCGCTATCTCATGCCGATGCTGTCGGGGGAGGAGGGTTGGTGCCAGCTCTTCTCCGAACCGGACGCGGGTTCGGACCTGGCCGGCCTGTCTACCCGGGCCGTCCGGGACGGAGACTGTTATGTCGTGGAGGGACAGAAGATCTGGACCTCCTACGGGCACCAGGCCCATTTCGGAATCCTGTTGGCTCGCACCGACCCGGATGTGCCGAAACGAGAGGGGATCACCTACCTGATCTGCCCGATGGATGCAGAGGGGATAACGGTAACCCCCATCGTGGACATGACCGGGATGCACACCTTCAACCAGGTGTTCCTCGACGGGGTGCGCATACCGGTGGCCAATCGGGTTGGCGAGGAGGGACAGGGATGGTCGCTGGCGAAGGTGACCCTGGCCAACGAAAGGATCTCGCTGTCGGGAGGTGGGGCGATCTGGGGTGCGGGTCCCACTGTCCAGGACCTAGTGGAACTGGTGAGGGGCTCGGGAGGCTGCTCCGACCCTCTCTTGAGGCAGAGGCTGGCATCCCTATACGCCCGAGCGCGGATCCTCGATCTGATTCGCTACCGCACGGTCACCGCCGCCATTCAGGGACGCGAGCCGGGACCGGAGATATCGGTCCGCAAGCTGATGTCCGACGAACTCGGCCAGGAACTTTTCAATCTGGCCAAGGACCTTGCCGGGGCATCCGGAATGCTCACCGTCTCGGCGCCCGGTCCACAGGGTGGTGAGGGCGACGATTTCCAGGGATTCCAGTGGGGTATCGGCTTCCTGTTCTCCCCAGCGCTCACCGTCGGAGGCGGGACCGCTCAGGTACAGCGGAACATCATCGCCGAGCGGGCTCTGGGTCTGCCCCGGGAGGCGGGAACTAGCTAAGCGGCCCGCAGCGAAGCGACCGTCTGCTGCCAGATGCCGGAGTCGACGTCGTAGGGGGCGTAGAAGCTGATCCGGTCGATCACTCCACCGAAGCGGGCGAGGAGGCCGGACGCGACGTCGGCGGGCTCGCAGACCACCGCGAAAGCGTTGAGGATGTCATCGGTGATCATCTCGCCCATCTTCACCCACTCACCCCGTTTGGAAAGCGTGTTCAGCTCGGGTTGCAGGTCGCCCCATCCGTGCAGCTCCAGCACGCCCCGGTAAGCGGGGGTCGAGGCGTAGAAGGCAATCTGGTTCTTGACCATGCCGATGGCTGCTTCCTTCTCCCCGTCGGTGGCTCCGGTCGCGACGAAAGCCGGGTAAGACACGATTGCATCGGTGCGCGATTTACCCGCCGCGGCCAGGCCGCGTTCGAAGGCAGGGACGGTAACTTCCCTCAGGTACTTCTCGGTGGTGAACCCGTGGACCAGCAGACCGTCGGCGACCTCTCCGGCCGTCTCGGCCATCAGCTCGCCCACCGCGGCGAGGAGCACCTTGGGGGGGCCATAGGGATTGGGGCCAGCGCTGAAAAAGGGGGTCATCAGGGTGTGGGTGTAGAAATCTCCCCGGAACTCCAGCTTGGAGCCATTGTGCCAGGTGTCCCAGATCGCCCGCATCGCCAGGATGTACTCGCGCATCCGGGCGGCCGGGTGGGACCAGGGCATCGAGAATCGCTTCTCGATGTGGGGCTTGATCTGGGTCCCCAATCCGAGCAGCAGGCGCCCTTGTGAAAGGAGCTGGAGGTCGTTCGCCATGGTGGCCATGTCCATGGGGTTGCGAGCGAAGGCCACCGCGATGCCCGTGCCCAGCATCATCGATTCGGTGTGCTCGGCTGCGAACGCAAGGGGGAGAAACGGGCCGTGACCCAGTTCCGGACACCAGGCGCCGTCGTATCCGGCGTCCTCGATCTTCTTGGCGGCAACTCCCATGGCCACCGGGTCTGGCTGGAAACCGATGCCTCCGTCGACTTTCATGGCGGCAGTCTACGCCTCCCGCCTTGGGCTGGTTTGCGGCTGGCCTGAGGGAATCAGTCCTGCCCGGAGTCGCCCACCCGCTTGTTGAGGTACTTCTCCAGCTCGGCGGCAATCTCGTCGCCGGTGGGCAGAGCACCGAACTGGAAGTCGGGATTGTCCTGGAAACCGTCCTGTTCCGAGTCGACGTGGTACTCCAGCAGCCTCACCATCTCCCTGTGGTCCGGATTGGCGGAGGTGAGCTCGTCAATCCGCTGGCGGGTCTCCTCGGCGTGCTCGTGGAGCTCCGACGTGTCGAAGTTGAGGCCGGTGAGGCGGTTCACCCCTTCCACCAGGGCGGCACTCGCCGCCGGGTAGCGCATCGCCGCGACGTAGTGGGGCACTCGGGCCCACAGCCCGATGGAAGGAATGCCTCGCGAGGCGAAGGTCTGCTCCAGCACCGACCCGATGCCTGCGGGCACCTCGATGGTCCCGGGCAGGTATCCCACCCGGTCGGCAAGCTCGGCGGACGAGGCGGTGCAGGTCAGCCGAGCGGGACGGGTGTGGGGGGCGGGGGCAGGAAAAGCTCCGAGGCCGATGGCGAGGCGCGCTCCCATGTCGGTGGCCAGGTCGCCGACCGCCTCGGTGAAGGCGTGCCAGCGGAAGTCCGGTTCATATCCGGTGAGAAAGGCCACATCGTTTCCTTCGCGATCACGCCCGAGGCGCAATTCGATGGCGGGCCAATCGATGGTCATGTTCACCCCGTCGGTCACCTGCATGGTCGGGCGCCGGGCCCGCAGATCGAGCAGGTCGTCGGCGTCGAAGGTCACCACCACCTCGTTGGGGATCTGGGCGAGCATGAGTCGCGACGCCGTGGACGAAGCCGAACCTGCGTCCACCCAGCCCTCCATGCACACGATGAGGACGGGGTCGGTCGGCTTCGAGTTGCGATGGACCCAGTAAAGAGGCGGCATGTGTACTCATTGTCCCACAGCCGAGCCGGGAGGGCACCAGGCAATAGCCCCTATCGGCGGCGGTGCGGCACCCGCTTCGACGGACTCGGCGAAAAGCGGCGGATCCTGATCCGCTCCGAGCGCCGGGCCAATCAGATCGTCGCTGCGGTCTCCAGAGCGAGATTGGCCAGGACGCCCACCTGCTCTGCGTATATCTCGTGGTCGGTGCGATCCCCAGCGGCCGCCCCGGCCGAGTAACGGGAGTAGACCCCTTCCAAGATGCAGGCCAGTTTCCAGTATCCGAAGGCGACGTAGAACGGGAGTGAACCGAGATTCCGGCCGGTGGCTGCCGCATAGCGGTCGGCAAGCTCGGCCCGGGTGGCGAAGCCCCCGGCCAGGGTGGGTGCCACGTCCAGGGCGAGGTGGGGGTCTCCCGCCTCGGCCCAGTAGACCATCAGCAGCCCCACGTCGGCGAGCGGGTCCCCCAGGGTGCAGATCTCCCAGTCGAGGACGCCGATCACAGTCCCATCGTCGCCCAGCACGGTGTTGTCCAGCCGGAAATCTCCGTGCACGATGGTTGCCGGACCCTGCTCGGGGATGCGGGAGACCAGGATGTCGTGCACCGCGTCGACCGCAGGCACTCGCCGGCCGGTGAATCCCTGGGAGGTGGTGAATTGGCCGTACCATCGCTTGAGCTGGCGCTCGATGTAGCCCTCATGGCGCGCCAGGCTGTCCAGGCCGGTCCTCGCCAGATCGACAGAGTGGAGAGCGGTGAGGGTGTCGACGAGGGAAAAGGACGCTCGCTTCCGCGCGGCACGGTCGAGCCGTTCGGCCTCCTCTACGTTGCGCAGGATGTGCCCCTCCACGAAGCCCATCACGTAGAAGGGCGCGCCGGTGATCTCCGGGTCGCCGCAGAAGGCGAGGGCGGTGGGGACCGGTACCGGGGTCGCCCCCAGCGCCGAGATGATCCGGTATTCCCGGCCCATGTCGTGGGCGGTTGGGAGAACCTGAGCGGTGGGGGGGCGGCGCAGGGCGAAGCGCTCGCCGGATGCCGAGGTGACCCGGTAGGTGAGGTTGGAGCGACCTCCGGCGATGAGCTCGATCTCGAAGGGGGCGGTGGCTCCGGGCACGTTGGCCTCCAGCCAGCCGGACACCCGGTCGGCGTCGATGCCCTCGGTCATGGCCCGACCATACCTGGCGGGAAGGGGGGGACGGCCAACTATGTTGAGCCTTGTATGACCGACGTTACCGACGCGACCTTCGAAGAAGCCGTTCTCGCCCGCTCCGAGACCGTTCCGGTGGTGATCGACCTGTGGGCGCCCTGGTGCGGCCCGTGCCGCCAGCTCGGTCCGATCCTGGAGAAGGTGGTGGACGCGACCGGAGGCCAGGTCGACCTGGTCAAGGTGAACGTGGACGAGAACCCCCGGGTGTCGGCCCAGTTCCAGGTGCAATCGATCCCGGCGGTCTATGCCGTCAAGGACCGCAAGGTGGTGGACGGTTTCGTGGGCGCGCAGGGGGAGAAGTTCGTAGAAGAGTTCGTCGGGCGCCTGGCTCCCTCAGAGGCCGACCGGCTGGTCGATGCGGGGGACGAGGGTTCGTTGCGGGCAGCCTTGGAGGTGGACCCCGACCATCCGGGCGCGGTGGTGGCACTGGCCGGATTGCTGGTGGATCGGGGCGAGCCTGATGAGGCCTTGGAGCTGTTGAAACGGATACCCGAGACCGCGGCAGTGCGCCAGGTGGCAGCCCGGGCACGCCTGGCCGAGTCGAACGTGGTCGTCGACGGTGGATCGGGGGCACAAGCGTCCGTCGAGGAGACCGTCGAGGGCCTGTTGTCCCGCCTTCCCGGCGACGAGGAGGCCCGCCAGCAGATCGTCGACATCCTGGAGACGATGGATCCGGCCGATCCCCGGGTGGGTTCGTACCGCCGGGCAATGGCGTCGAAGCTGTTTTGAGCGGCGGGCACTCTTTTCCGGGGAAAGCACGGGTGGACCTTTCGGGGGACCGGCCCAGCGGCGACCGCTCTTTTCCCGGAGAGGCGGGGTGCGCGGTGCCCGAGCGGTTGGTCTTAGGGCGGTGGGAGTTCGACATCGCCCATCGAGCTCTGGTGATGGGTATCGTGAACCGCACTCCCGACTCGTTCACCGAAAAGGGCCGTTATTTCGGTTTCGACGCGTGCCTGGCCCGTGTCGAGGAGATGGTCGCCCAGGGGGCCGACGTGGTAGACGTGGGGGGGGTGAAGGCCGGTCCCGGTCCAGAGGTTGGGTTGGACGAGGAACTCGAACGGGTGGTCCCTGTGGTGTCGGCGGTGGCGGGTCGATTCGACGTCCCGGTGTCGGTGGACACCTGGCGCTCGGAGGTGGCGGCTCTGGCGTTCGAGGCAGGCGCGGTTCTCGGCAACGACATCAGCGGTTTCGCCGATCCGGGCTACCTGCCTGCAGCGGCCACGGCGGGCGCCGCGGTAGTGGCTACCCACATTCGGCTGGCCCCCCGAATACCTGATCCCGACCCGGTCTACGAGGACGTTGTGGACGAGGTTGCCGAGCGGCTCACCGGCCTGGCTTCCCGGGCAGTCGAGGCGGGAATTGCCCCCGAGTCGGTGATCGTGGACGCGGGGCTCGATCTCGGGAAGACATCCGAGCATTCGCTCGCCTTGCTCCATGCTTCGGGGAAGCTCGCCGGCCTCGGCTTTCCGCTCCTCGTCTCGGCATCCAACAAGACTTTCTTGGGCGCCCAGCTCGGGCTGGGGGTTGACGAGAGGCGGGACGCCTCGCTGGGGGCTGCTGCGATCGGGATCTCGCTCGGGGCTCGGCTGGTGCGGGCTCACGACGTGGCGGGGACCCGTCGGGTCTGCGACGCCCTGGAGATGGTCTCGGCGGCGCGGGAGGGTCACCGCCAGCCGTTCGCCGCCCGGCAGGGGACCTGATGGGTGAGACCTGCGCATTCCTGGTGAAGGGGGCAGACCCTTCCCTGACCGACGCGGCCGTCCATGCGCTGGTGATCCGCCTGACCGGTGGTTCCGAGGGGGGCGATCTCCTGGCGGTGGAGGACTACCGTGCCGGTGCCGACGATGTGCCCGCAGTGATGGACGCGTGCCGCACGCCGCCTTTTCTCACCGATTCTCGGGTGGTGGTCCTGAGGGAGGCCAACGCGATGAGTGCCGAGGACGTTGCTCTGGTGGCCGGGTACCTGGCCGAACCCCTGGAGTCCACCGTGCTGGTGGTGGCGTGGGGAGGGGGTCGGGTGCCTGCAGTGCTGGACAAAGCCTTGCGAGCGGCCGGTGCCGAGGTTGTCGACGCATCGGCACCCACCGGTGCCAAGAGACGGGCGGAGTGGCTGGCCTCCCGCATCGCCGACCGGAACCTCCGGTTCGATCCCGCTGCGCGAGAGCGCCTTGCCGATCACTTGGGGGAGGACGTGGAACGCCTGGAGGGCATCCTCTCCTCGCTGGAAGCGACCTGGGGGGCGGGAACCAAGGTGAGCGTCGCGGAGCTGGAGCCTTTTCTCGGGTCGGCAGGGGACGTTCCTCCCTGGGACCTTACAGATGCGATCGATCGGGGAGACGTTGCCGGAGCGCTGCGCTTCCTGGCCCGGATGACCGGGGCGGGAGGCCGCCATGCTCTGGGGGTGATGGCCACGTTGCACAGCCACTTTTCACAGATGCTCGCCCTCGACGGTTCGGGGGCGGGGACCGACGCTGCCGCGGCGGAGATTCTCGGATTTTCGGGTGGTTCCGCAGCATTCCGAGCCTCCAAGCTGCGACGCCAAGCTGCCAAGCTCGGTTCCGCCCGGATTGCTCGTGCGATATCCCTACTGGCAGATGCCGATCTCGACCTGAAGGGCGGGACCGGATGGCCGCCGGAGCTGGTGATGGAGGTTCTGGTCGCCCGGCTCAGCCGTTTGGTGGCTCAGCGGGCGCCGGCACGGCGAGGCTAAAGGGTTCAGCCGCCGGTGAGCACTCCCGACGCCAACCTTGGTGGTGAGCTGCTCCGCAGGAGCAGCTCAGCCGCCGGTGAGCTGGTTGATCCGCCGCATCAGGCGGGACTTCCGGTTGGACGCCTGGTTGGCGTGGATGACTCCCTTGGCGGCGGCCTTGTCGATTCGCTTCATGGCGATGCGCAGGGCGTCGACCGAGGTCTCGCCAGCCGGATCGGACTGATAGGCGGCCACCGCCACCTTGGTGCGAGTGCGCATCTCGGAACGTACAGCCTTGTTGCGGAGACGGCGCTTCTCGTTCTGGCGGTTGCGCTTGATCTGGCTCTTGATGTTCGCCATGGCGGGTTCAGGATAGCAGAGGCACGCCGCGACCAGCCACGCCGGGGGACTCAGCCGGGGGCGTCCCCCGGGGTTTCGGCGGGAGCCGGAGCGGGCGGGCTCTTGGCCGGGAGAGTCGGCATCTTCGGCATGGATACGTCGGCCGGGGGGCCGGGCCGGGCGAAGGGTCGCCGGGCGAACCCGGCCGATGGTTCCTGTTCAGGAACGGCGGAACGCGCAGGTTGGGGTGCGACCGGTCGCGGGGCCGGCCGGGGGGCAGGTGCCTGCCCGGGTTGGCCGGGAGGGACCCATTGGCTGGGTGCAACCGGGACGGGTGGCGGTCCGGGGGCCGGAGGGGAGGCACCCGCAGGGGAAGGGTTGACCACCGCTGCCGGCTCGGGAACCGGCGCGGTCCAGGTCTTCGGCGGGTTGTGATGGGGGGCGAGATGTGTCATCTGGTGATGCCATCCCCCGTACTTGCCCTCGGAGACGGGGACCTTGGCCACCTTCCTCTTCTGGCGGCGGTAGATCTTCACGATGACGAGCACCACCACCAAGGACCCGAAGGCGTACCCGCCGTCGTAGATGTAGCTCCAGGCGGAGTACTCCTCCTTGGCCAGGCTGGTCGTACCGAAGCCCTTGGGGCGGCTGCCGAAGTACTGGGTGAGGTCGGCATAGGGATATGTGCGGGTGCCGTATCCCTTGATCGTGACTGCGATGGAAGTGAACGAGTAGGCGAAGTGATCCCACACCTCCCCGGCGAGCTCGAGGTACTGCTGGTCGATGGATGCAACGTTCCCACCGGTGGATTCCATGGTCTGGGGAGAAGCGACCACGTTCACCGTCATCGCAGCGGTAGGAGAGGACGGCCGGGAGGGGGAGTAGGTGACCTTGGCGGAGGGGAAGCCGTAATTCTGGAGCAGGGGATCGGTGGAGTTGCGCTCGGAGGTGATCCCGTTGACGATCCCGCAACCTGCGGTGGCGAGCGCCGCGACGATCAGCAGGGCCCCACCCGTCCATCTGCCGGGCATGTCCCACCTCGCCGGCCGAGCCCCCGCGCGGGTCGATCTACGGATTCCCATACAGTGAGTGTAAATGCGCCCCGGCACCCAGATCCGCAACTTTTCCATCATCAGCCATGTGGACCACGGCAAGTCCACTTTATCCGACCGCATCCTGGAGTTGACCAAGGCGGTGGATCCCCGGGCCATGCGTGCTCAGTACCTCGACTCGATGGATATCGAACGGGAGCGGGGGATCACCATCAAAGCTCAGAACGTGCGGGTCACCTGGCGGGGTACCACCCTCCACCTGATCGACACCCCCGGCCACGTGGACTTCGGCTACGAGGTGTCCCGCAGTTTGGCCGCCTGCGAGGGAGTGGTCCTGCTGGTCGACGCCTCGCAGGGTATCCAGGCCCAGACCCTCGCCAATTGCTACCTGGCGATGGAGCACGATCTGGCCATCGTGGCGGTGCTCAACAAGATCGACCTGCCCGCGGCCGACCCGGAGCGGTGCGCTGCGGAGATCGAGCAGGTGCTCGGCATCCCCGCTGGGGAGATCCTCCACATCTCGGCCAAGACCGGAGACGGGGTACCCGAGCTCCTGGACGCGGTGGTTGCCCGGGTTCCCGCACCGGAGGGAGACTCGGCGGCTCCCCTCCAAGCGCTCATTTTCGACTCGTACTACGACCAGTACCGGGGAGTGGTGAGCTCGATCCGGGTGATGGCCGGGGTTCTCTCTGGCCGTGACAAGGTCCGTTTCATGCAGGCGGGAATCGTCCACGAGGTGGAGGAGGTGGGGGTCCGTACCCCCGATCCCACTCCGGTGCCCTCGCTCGGGCCGGGCGAGGTGGGATACCTCATCGCCAATGTTCGCGACGTGGGTGAAGCCAAGTCGGGTGAGACGGTCACCCTTGCCTCCCATCCTGCCGGCGAGCCGCTGGCCGGCTACCTCGAGCCCAAGCCGATGGTCTTCTGCGGTCTGTACCCGATCGACGGGGACAGCTTCGAGGACCTGAGGGAGGCGCTCCAGAAGCTTCGCTTGAACGACTCTTCCTTCACCTACGAGCCGGAGACCTCCTCGGCCCTCGGGTTTGGCTTCCGGTGCGGCTTCCTGGGGCTGCTCCACATGGAGATCGTGCGGGAGCGGCTGGAACGGGAATTCAACCTGGAGCTGATCGCCACCGCCCCGTCGGTCGCCTACATGGCCTACCTGACCAGCGGTTCCTCCCAGCGGGTGGATAACCCCAATGCACTTCCCCCGCCCAACAACCTGGAACGGGTCGAGGAACCCTATCTCACCACCACGATCATCTCCCCGGCGGAGTACACCGGGACGATCCTCGATCTGTGCCAGTCGAGGCGGGGTGAGATGCAGCGGATGGAGTACCTGTCGCCCGAGCGGGTCGAGATCGTCTACCGGGTTCCGCTGGCCGAATTGGTGATCGACTTCTTCGACCAGCTGAAGGGACGCACCAAGGGGTACGCCAGCTTGGACTACGAACCGGCGGGATACGCACCCTCACAGCTTGTCCGGGTGGACGTCTTGCTGAACGGGATGCCGGTGGACGCCTTTTCCTCGATCGTGCACAAGGATAAGTCCGAGTCCTACGGGCGGAAGATGACCGCCAAGTTGCGCGAGCTGATTCCCCGGCAGGCCTACGACGTTCCGATCCAGGCTGCCATCGGGTCACGGATCATCGCTCGAGAGACGGTCAAGGCCTACCGCAAGGATGTGATCGCCAAGTGCTATGGGGGCGACATCACTCGTAAGCGCAAGCTGCTGGAAGCACAGAAGGAGGGGAAGAAGAGGATGAAGGCGATCGGGCGGGTGGAGGTTCCCCAGGAGGCCTTCGTCTCCGCGCTGCGGCTGGAGGACTGAGCAGCGCTCGCCGGGTGGACACCCATAGAACGCGTTCTATAATAAGGCGGGCATGCCTACCGCCCGGTAGGCTCCTGCACACCCGAGACTACGCCTGAGAAGAGGAGCTCCCATGGGTCGACCCGTCATCGTCGAGGCTGTACGCACCCCGATCGGCAAGCGCAACGGGGGCCTTTCCGGCTTCCACGCGGCGGAGCTGCTGGCGGTCGCCCAGACCGAGGTGGTGAAGCGGGCAGGGGTCGACCCCTCGACCATCGAGCAGATCGTGGCCGGCTGTGTCACCCAAGCGGGGGAGCAGGCGTTCAATATCGGGCGGATGGCCTGGCTCTCCACAGGCTTGCCCTACGAGGTGGCGGCCACCACGGTGGACTGCCAATGCGGTTCCTCCCAACAGGCCAACGGCATGATCCACTCGTTCATCGCGGCCGGTATCCTCGACGTGGGCATCGCGTGCGGAGTGGAGGCGATGAGCCGGGTTGGCTTAGGTGCCAATGCGATCAACGGGCCTGGGGCGCCGCAGCCCGCCAACTTTCCTTGGGACTTGCCCGACCAGTTCACCGCGGCGGAGAGGATCGCGGCCAACCGGGGGCTGACCCGCCAGGATTTCGACGTCTGGGCCCTGGCGTCCCAGCAGAAGGCAGCCGCTGCCCGTGACGCCGGGCGTTTCGACCGGGAGATCACGCCCGTCGAGGCGCCGGTGGTGGTGGACGGGCAACCGACCGGTGAGAAGCGGGTCGTCGCACAGGACGAGGGTATCCGCGCGTCGACCGTGGAGGGACTGGCCGGCTTGAAGCCGGTCCTGCCCGATGGGACCCACACCGCGGGCAACTCGTCGCAGATCTCCGACGGGGCGGCCGCCGTCCTGTGGATGAGCGAGGAGCGTGCCAAGGCGGACGGGCTCCGTCCCCGGGGTCGGATCGTGGCCCACGTGTTGGTAGGTGCAGATCCCTACTACCACCTGGATGGGCCCATCGATGCCACCCGCAAGGTCCTCGACAAGGCGGGCATGACCATGGAGGACATCGACATCTTCGAGGTGAACGAGGCCTTCGCCGCGGTGACCTGTTCCTGGGCGAAGATGACCGAGGCCGATCCGGCCAAAGTGAATGTGAACGGCGGCGCTATTGCGCTGGGGCATCCGGTGGGAGCGACCGGCTCGCGCCTCATCACCACGGCTTTGCACGAGCTGGAGCGCTCCGATCGCCAGCTCGCGCTCATTTCGATGTGTTGCGGCGGGGCACTGGCCACCGGCACCATTATCGAGAGGATCTGACCGTCCGGCGCCTGTGCGCCCTCCTGCGCCCCCAGATGCCGGCCGCGCTGGGGGCGTTGGCTTGTACCGTTGCCTGGTCGGGAACTCTTGTCGCCGGTCCGGCCCTGGTGGCTTTCGCCATCGACGAGGGGATCCGCCGCCACCGTAGCGGTCCGCTCGACATGGCGGTAATCGGCTACCTCGTTGCTGCGTTGAGCGGTGCTTTGTTCTCCGGACTCCTGGTGCGGTTGGTGACCAGGGTGGGCGAGACGGCGCTCCAGGAACTTCGCAATCGGGTTTTCGCCCACATCCAGTCGATGCCGATGGCCTTTTTCGACTCAGAGCGGACCGGCCGGCTGGTGGCGAGAATGACCACCGACATGGACGCGTGCGAGAACCTCGTTCAGCAGGGCCTGGTCCAGCTCTTCTCCAACGCGCTCCTGATCCTTGTAACCATGGTGGTGCTCGTGGTCATGTCGCCTCTTCTCTTCGGGCTGTGCCTTCTCTCCGCACCTGTTCTCTACATCGCGTCCGCGAGCTACCGTCGCAGCTCATCCCGAGCGTACCTATCTGTGCGCGATGCGATAGGACAGACCCTCACCACCTTGCAGGAAGGCCTGTCGGGCATCAGAGTCGTGCAAGCCTTTGCCGGCGAGGAGGAAGTGGAGCGCCGGTTTCGCTCCCACAACTCCGAACAACTCCATGCCAACATGAGAGCAGTATCTATCTCGGCACGCTATTTCCCGGTTATCGAGGCGTCCAGCGTGGCCACCATGGCGGGGGTGGTCGGTGTCGGGGGGTGGATGGCTCACGCGCATCTGGCACCGATCGGGACGGTGGTGGCTTTTGCTCTGTATCTGGGGAACCTGTTCGCTCCAATCCAGCAGACCTCCCAGCAGTTCGATCTACTCCAGTCGGCGGGAGCGGCATTGAAGAAGCTCTTCGGGCTGCTCTCTCTGGCGTCCCCCCTCACCGAGCTGCCTTCCGCCCGGGCGCTTCCGCCGACCGGGGACTTGGTGGTCAGCGAGGTGAGCTTCACCTATGAGTCCGGTAGTTCGCCCGCACTCGTCGATGCCACCCTGCGAATCGTCGCCGGCACCCGGGTGGCTCTGGTAGGACCCACCGGTGCGGGGAAGTCGACGCTGGCCAAACTGCTCTCCCGCTTCTACGATCCCGATCAGGGGACGGTTACCTTCGGCGGCATGGATCTCCGGGAGGCCACCTTCGATTCCCTTCGGGAAAGGATCGTCGTCGCGCCCCAGGAGGGGTTTCTTTTCGACGGGACCATTGCGGGAAACGTGGCAATGGGGAGGGCAGGCGCGACCATTGAGGAAGTGTCCCGGGCACTCGCCTCCGTCGGCGCGCTGGAGCGATTCATGGCGCTTCCCGACGGATTGGAGACGAGGGTGGCGACCGGGGGTGCGACCCTGTCGGCCGGCGAGAAGCAATTGATCGCTCTGTCCCGGGTGGCGCTGGTGTCGCCCGCCGTGCTGGTGCTCGACGAAGCGACCTCGAACCTCGATCCGGTCACCGAGGAGGCGGTGGAGGAGGCGATCGCGGTGCTGACCGAGGGCAGGACGGTGGTGGTCATCGCCCACCGATTGTCCACTGCGATGCGTGCAGACCAGGTGGTCGTGGTCGCCGGAGGGCGGATCGTCGAGGTGGGAACCCATGAAGAGCTGGTCGAAGTCGGCGGTGTCTACGCGGGAATGTATGCAGCGTGGCTGGGGAACGACCCGCACGGCCCAGGGCCGGGCCACTTCTAAGGGCGGGGATAGAGCCGGGAGTGGAGCTTCGGGCCTATCGGCGGATGCGCGGGCGCGACAGAGCATCGAGGACTTCGTCGTCGAGGTCGGTCAACGAATCGAGCACCAAGTCGCAGAATCCCCACCGGACCGGGTCTCGCAGGGACGGCTCGGGCACCGCGATCACCGTCATGAGCGCCGCCTTGGCAGCAATGGCTCCGTTGAAGGAGTCCTCCAGCGCCAGGCAGCGCTGTGGTTCCACCCCGAGCTTCGCTGCGGCGGTGAGGTAACAGGCCGGATGCGGTTTGCCGAGTACTTCGTCCTGGGCGGAATGGCGAATAGTGAACGCGCCAGAGAGACCCACCTGGGTCAGCGCGGCGTCGATCAACACGGTCCACGACGAAGAGCACACCGCGGTGGGAATTGCCCGCCGCGAAAAGACCTCCACCGCCGCGACCGCTCCCGGCATCGGTCGGGCATCGGTGGATACCAGCTCGACAACCCGGTGGACAACCTGTTCTGCGACCTCTTCCACGCCGGGACCCTTCCACGGGAAGCGCTCGAACCAGTGGGTCATCGCTCGGTCGACCCGGGTCCCCTGGGTTTCCCGGCACATCTCGTCGGTGAGCGGGACTCCCAGGCGAGTGAGGATCTCCACCTCAGCTGAGCGCCACAGGGGTTCGGTGTCCACCAGCAGCCCGTCGAGATCGAAGATGGCAGCGGAGATCACGGGCAGGGTTGACCTACCGGCCGGGAGAAGCTCACTCCCACTCGATGGTGCCCGGGGGCTTGCTGGTCACGTCGAGGACGACCCGGTTGACCTCGGGTACCTCGTTGGTGATCCGCGAGGAGATGCGACCCAGGAGTTCGTGGGGGAGCTGCGCCCAGTCCGCGGTCATGGCGTCTTCGCTGGTAACCGGTCGCAGTACGATCGGGTGTCCGTAGGTGCGCTCGTCTCCCTGGACACCGACCGACCGCACGTCGGCCAGCAGCACCACCGGGAACTGCCAGACGTCGCGGTCCAGGCCGGCAGCGGTGACTTCGTCCCGCACGATCGCATCGGCGCGCCGCACGATGTCGAGACGCTCCTCGGTGACCCGCCCGATGATCCGGATGGCCAGTCCCGGTCCGGGAAAAGGATGGCGCCACACCATCGATTCGGGTAGCCCCAGCTCGGTCCCGATGGCGCGCACCTCGTCCTTGAAAAGGGTCCGGAGCGGCTCGATCAGCTCGAAGGCGAGGTCGGGAGGGAGGCCACCCACGTTGTGGTGGCTCTTGATGTTGGCGGTACCTTCTCCTCCGCCCGATTCCACAACGTCGGGGTAGAGGGTCCCCTGCACCAGGAACTCCACCCCGCCGACTGCCCCGGTCCCGGCGATGATCTTGGCGGCTTCCTCCTCGAAGACGCGGATGAACTCGCGACCGATCGTCTTGCGCTTGGCTTCGGGGTCGGTGGGGTCTTCCAGCGCGTCGAGTGCGGAAAGGAACCGTCGCCGCGCGTCCACCGCGACCAAAGTCGCCCCGGTGGCGGCGACGAAGTCGCTCTCCACTTGACCCGCCTCTCCCGCGCGCAGGAAACCGTGGTCGACGAAGACGCAGGTGAGCCGATCACCCACTGCGCGGTTGACCAGAGCGGCCGCCACTGCCGAGTCCACTCCACCGGAAAGCGCGCACAGGACGTGGTTGTCTCCCACCGTCGCCGCTACCGAGCCCACCAGCTGGTCGATGATCGACGCGGTGGTCCAATCCGGAGCGATGCCCGCACATACATGGAGGAAGCGCTCCAGAACAGCTTGACCGTGCTCGGTATGGAGGACTTCCGGGTGCCATTGGACCCCGTAGAGGGTGCGGGAACCGTCCTCGAATGCAGCGACGGTCGCTCCGGGACTTGTGGCGATGGCGTCGAGGCCGGCGGGCAGGGCGACCACACTGTCCCGGTGGGACATCCATACCGAATGGACGGTCGGCAGGTCCCGGAAAAGTGGGGAGGAAGGCTGGACGGTCGCTTCGGTCCGCCCGAACTCTGCGCGAGCGGTCCGCTCGACCCGACCTCCCATGGCCAGGACCATTGCCTGGAAGCCGTAGCAGATGCCGAGTACCGGAATCCCGGCGTCGAGCAGGGCAGGGTCGAGGGAGGGCGCTCCCTCCGCATAGACACTCGCCGGACCTCCCGAAAGGATCACCGCTGCCGGTCGGCGGGCGATTATCTCGGCGACCGTGGCCGTATGGGGGACGATCTCGCTGAAGACGTGTGCCTCCCGGACCCGGCGAGCGATCAGTTGGGCGTACTGGGCGCCGTAGTCGACCACCAAGACAGTCGTCTGGCTCATCGGCCAAGACTAGACCGCGCCTCCGAATACCCCGATGGTGCAGGTGGCTGAGCTAACTTCGGGACATGCCCACATTCGTCATGCTGTCCACCCTGGGGCCTGACGGCGCCGCCACCCTCCATTCCAATCCCGCTCGACTGAAGGAAGTAAACGCCGAGGTGGAGGCGATGGGGGTGAAGGTCCTGCACCAGTGGGCCCTGCTCGGCCAGTACGACTTCTGTACCGTCGTAGAAGCACCCGATGTAGAGACAATGTCGGAGGTCGCTCTCGCTCTCGCGGCGCGGGGGACCCTCAAGACCGCCACCATGGCAGCGGTACCCGCCGAGCGGTACACCCAACTCCTCCAGGGGTGAGCCCGACGAGGGGGCCCCGGGCGCGCCCGAGGCCGACCCTCGACGCCGAACAGGAGCTTTTCTCGCGGGGGGCCGAACTGGTCGTCGGGGTGGACGAGGTAGGCAGGGGTTCCTGGGCGGGTCCGGTTAGCGTGGGGGTGGCCTGTATCGACCGTCGCACAGCAGCGACGGGGAACCCTCCGGGCATCCGTGACTCGAAGGCATATTCCGAGGGGCGCCGGGAGACCGCATTCGAGGAGGCGGCTAATTGGTGCGTTATCTGGTCGGTCGGTTCGGCTACCAGCACCGAGTGCGACGAGCTGGGGATGACCGCTGCATTGCGGGAGGCGACCCGACGGGCCCTGGCTGAGGTCGTAGAGAAGCTGGGCCGGGTTCCCGACCATATCCTCCTCGACGGGAGCCATAACTACCTCGCCGGACCCAGGCGGGTGGAAGCAGACGGAGCGGTGGATCTCACCGGCAACGGTGCTCCTCCGGTGACCACCCTGGTAAAGGGCGACCAGTCCTCTCTCACCATCGCAGCCGCCTCGGTGCTAGCCAAAGTGACGCGGGATCGGTACATGCGGTCGCTCGACCACCACTTCCCTCCGTTCGACTTCGCGTCCAACAAGGGATACCCCAGTCCCGCCCACCAGATCGCTCTCGCCGGATTCGGTCCGACTGCGATACACCGGACCACCTGGGCATTCATGGACGCCCTTCCCTGGCTCCGAGCGGGAATCTTGCCGTCACTGCGCGCTGAACGGTAGCGCCCGATGATGCCTATCGTGCGAGGGTGGGCTCCTTGGGCAAGCCTAGGACCCGCTCGCCGATGATGTTCTTCATCACTTCATCCGTGCCGCCGGCAACTCGCATTCCCGGCGTGCCCAACACCACTTCGGTCCACGCGTAGGTTCCCCATTCTCCGGTGTCGGCGGTGAGCTTGGGACCGAGAACGTGTGAGACGAATGCGGCTATCCGCTGGAGGTTGCGTGTCAGGGAGAGCTTGGCGATGGACATCTCGGGACCGGGGAGCTGGCCGGCCCGGATCTTCGCCAGTGCGCGCTGGCTGGTGAAGCTGGCGGCTTTCATGTTCACGTACAGGTCGGCGAGCTGCTGGCGCGCGATCGGGTCTTCGCGATGCATGCTTCCCAGGGCCATGAGCATCTCGAAGGTCCGGTTGACTCCGATGATCCCGGCACCGGTATCACCGATGGCCGCCCTCTCGTTCATCAAGGTGGTGAGCGCCACCGTCCACCCACCGTTGACGTCACCGAGGCGATGGTGGTCCGGTACCCGAACGTCGTTGAAAAAGACCTCGTTGAAGGATGCGCCTCCGGTCATCTGGCGCAACGGGCGCACCTCCACGCCCGGCGCGTGCATGTCGACCACGAACATGGTTAGGCCCTTGTGCTTGGGGGCATCGGGGTCGGTGCGGGTGATTATCTCGCCGATGTCGGAGAACTGAGCGCCGGAGGTCCACACCTTCTGCCCGTTCAGTACCCACTCGTCGCCGTCCCGCACCGCCCGGGTCTGGATGCTGGCGAGGTCCGATCCGGCACTCGGCTCGGAGAAGAGCTGGCAGCCGACAATATCGCCGCGCCACATTCCCCGCAGGTAGAGATCCTTCGCCAGGTCGGTGCCGTGGGCGAGGATGGTGGGGGCGACCATGCCGAGGCCAATGCCCAACGGTCCCTGACTGGGTGTGCGGTACCGCTTCTCCAGCGAGTTGTACCGTGCCTGGTAAGACGAGGGGAGGCCCCCACCCCCGTACTCGGTCGGCCCGGTGATCCATCCGAAACCGGCGTCGAAGATCTGTCGCCGCCAGCTCTGCGCGGTCTCCACGTCGCAACGCTCCTCCTCCGGCGACTTTTCGGGGAAGAGTGCGACGCTGTCGGAGCCCTTTCCCCACTCCACATGCTCCTCGCTGCGGAGCTCAGCGTTGGAGTCGAGGAACTCCAGGACGGACTTTTCGAAATCTTCCAGGGTAGGGGAGGCGGTCTCGGTCACTGTTCTTGCATACCCCCTCTGGACGCCTGGCGCCAGTTGGGGCAGGGTGGGGGATACGCTCCAGGCTGCCTGGCGCCAATTAGGGTGGCGGGCAGTGACCCCGACGGCGCCCTTCGACCCCTGGCAGGCGATGTGCGAGAGGATGGATGAGGCAGCCCGTCTGGCCAGAGTTCCCACCGAGGTCCACCAGCTCCTCCGAGTTCCCCGCAGGATCCTCGAGGTCGCCGTCCCGGTCAAGATGGACGACGGCCATCTGGAAGTCTTCACCGGTTGGCGGGTTCACCACGACACCTCTCGCGGTCCGGCGAAGGGGGGGATCCGCTTCCACCCCGCCCTCGACATCGGCGAGCTGATGTCGCTGGCCGCGGCGATGACTTTCAAGACGGCGGTAGCCGGCCTGCCCTTCGGCGGAGGCAAGGGTGGGGTGCGTTGCGATCCGGCACTCCTCTCCCATGCCGAGCTGGAACGGGTCACCCGACGGTATGCCATGGAGATCGCTCCCATGGTCGGGCCGGATAGGGATGTCCCCGCGCCGGATGTCAACACCGACGAGCAGGTGATGGCCTGGTTCGCCGACACCCTGTGGATGGTCACCGGCCAGTCCGGTTGGTCTACCGTTACCGGCAAACCAGTCGTTATGGGAGGCATTACCGACCACGCGGGAGCAACCGCTGCCGGGGTGGTCACTTGCGTCCGGGAGGTCTACCGTGCCCTGGGGAAGCAGGTGGCGGGATCTCGGGTGGTGATCCAGGGGTTCGGCCACGTCGGCGGGCCACTTGCTTTCCTCCTCTCCTCGCTGGGAATGAGGGTGGTGGCGGTGGCCGATGTCCAGGGGGCAGTGGCCAGTCCCAGCGGCTTCGACCCGGCCGATCTGGCCACCCACTGCCGGGAGACCGGGACTGTCGCCGGTTTTCCGGGTGGTGAGGAATTGGCTCCGGGGGAGTTGTGGGCGGTGCCCTGCGACCTGGCGATCCCGGCAGCCCTGTCGGGGGCCATCAGCGGGGATGCTGCCCGCGCGCTGGGGGCAACAGTGGTGGTGGAGGCGGCCAATGGCCCGACCACCCCCGAGGCCGATCAGGTGTTCATCGACAAGGGAGTGACCGTGGTGCCCGACATCCTCGCCAATACCGGCGGAGTCACGTCCTCGTACTTCGAGTGGGCCCAGGATCGACAGGGATTCGCATGGGAGGCCCACGAGCATGCGACACGGCTGAAGGCGTTCATGGAGCGCGCCTTTTCGAGCGTGTGGTCCCGGTCCGATGCCTTGGGGGTGAGCATGAGGAGCGCCGCGTTCGCCCTGGCCATGGAGCGGGTGGCCGAGGCGATCGAGGTCCGAGGAGTCTTTCCCTAGGAAGCCTCCGCCTTCTGAGGGTTGGAGATCGCCGAAGCAGCGGCTGCCGCCGCCTCGGCTGCGGCCAGGGCCGCCAGCGCCAGCTCGCTTCCGGTCTGGGCTGCTGTTGCCGCCGCCTCAGAGGCCGAGGTCGCCAGGTGAGCTGCCGTAGCTGCCGCTGCCAGGTGGTCCCGGAGA
>JAKAWH010000024.1 GCA_021817065.1 Actinomycetes bacterium | reverse complement strand
CCGATCTTCTTCTGATGGCTGCCGAGGCGGCGCCGGAAGCAGGAAACTGACCCCATGGCAGGGGCGGAGCCGGTCCGCTCGGCGGGTCCGGCCGCTTCCCTGTCGGCTGGCTCGGCAAACCCGGCTGTACCGGAACCAGCCGAGCTCTCGTGGAAGATCGACGACCTGGCCCGTGAGACCGGGATCACCGTCGACACCATTCGCTTCTACCAGCGGGAGGGACTGCTCCCCGAGGCGACCCGCCAGGGGCGGTCGATCTCCTACGGTGCGGCCCACTTGCGGGCGCTGAACAGGATCAAGGACCTCCAGGCCAAGCACTTTTCTCTCCGAGCGATCAAATCGCTTGCCGAGGAAGGAAGGCTCGGCCTGGTCGAGGTTCTTTTCAGTCCGCTGCCGGCAGGACCCTCGGTGCCATCGGTCGCCCCGGCTGCGGGGGTAGCGCCCGAGATAGACCCCGGCCTGGTCGACGACCTGCGCCGGGCCGGCCTGGTGAACAGCACCGGCGCCTCCGGCACCTGCGGCACCGACGAGCTGGCTGCGGTGGAGGCCGCACAGAACCTGGTGGCCCTGGGCATGCCGCGCCCGATCGTCCTGCTCCTCGTCGAGCTCTACGTGAAGAAATTCTCCGAGTTGGAAAAGGAGCTCATCGACGCGATCGCCGGGCAGTACCGCACGTCCCTCGAAGACGAGCTGGAGGCGCTGGCATCCCAGGATCCCGACGTGCTCGCCTCGGTGCTGCCCTTGGCCGAGGTGATCTTCCATTACGTGCAGAAGCGCTCGATGGAGCGCGTGGTCCAGGAAGCCATCGAGAGCCTGGCCGAGGACTAAGAGGGTGCTCCGCTCTGCTACCGGCCAGCAAAGCTGGGCTGCGCAGGATCTGGCTGGAGACCGGCCGTCGGCGGTCTCGACGACCGGGAGCGGCGGCTCCAAAGGAAGTTCCCGGTAAGAAGCGTCAGGCCCGGCGCCCCACCCCGTATTGGAAAAGGCCCGCCGTTTCGGTGACGGCCACATCCAGCCCGGCTCTAGCGCAACGGTCGCGAAGGTCCCCCGGCTCCCAGTATCGCTTGACGATACGGAATATCTTCCCCTCGGGCGTGCGGCGCTCCCTCACCTCGTCGTCATTCGCGCTCCACCCTGCCGGAGCCGGGTCGCTCGGCGGGCCCGGCCGCGTTGGAGCCGGGTCGCTCGGCGGGCCCGGCCGCGTTGGAGCCTTGTCGTCCACGAAGAAAAGGGAACCCCCAGGCTTCAGTGCGCTCGCCACCATGTCGAGGAAGCTCTCCATGCGAGATTCCGGCACGTGGGAGAGCCAGTAGCAGAAGACCACCGAATCGAAGGAGTGGTCGGGCTTCCAGGCGAATATGTCGGATATGACGAACCGCACCGTGTTAGTCGAACTTCCCAGTTGGGACAGATTGGCCGTCACCATTTCCACCGAAGAGTCCACCACGGTCACCGCTCGGGTCGCCCGCCTCTCGACGATGCGGCGGGTCCAGATGCCAGTCCCCCCTGCCAGCTCCAGCACGTCGGCCCCCAGATCGAGAGCGTCGAATGCGCCGAGCACCTGGTCTCGTTCGGCGAGGAAGGCTGCCACATCGACCGGGCCGCCCGGCAAGTCCACCACCCTTTCGTAGGAAGATGCCCGTGCCCGGTAGTACTCCTGTTGCTCGACGAGCAGGTCGCGGTCATCCATGGCGGCTCCCGCCCTGGCTTCGGGTCGGGCCAATTGGAGGCACCGGGCCCGGCTGCTCAGGCAACCGCGCCGGACTCACGCAACTTGGCGATCTCGCCGCTGCCGAATCCGAAGTCGGACAGCACCGTGTCGGTGTCCGAACCGGCAGTCACCGGGGGCCGGGCGATGACACCGGGCGTCCGGGAGAATCTTGGGGCGGGTGCAGGCTGCTCGATCCCCTCCACGTTGACAAAAGTCTGCCGAGCCTGGTTGTGGGGATGAAATGGTGCCTCCCGCAGGGAAAGCACTGGAGCAAAGCACACGTCGGTGCCGTCCATGATCCCGCACCACTCGTCGCGGGTCTTGGATCTGAATATCGCTGCAAGCTTCTCCTTCATCGCCGGCCACTGCGCCCGGTCCATCTGGGAGGGAAGCTCGTTGCCGGCAAGGCCGGTTCCCTCTTCCTCGGGACCGGCCGCCCCCCCCGCACCCAGTCCTGTCAATCGGAGCAACTCGGCGTAGAACTGCTTCTCGATCGCGCCCACCGAGATCCATTTCCCGTCCGCGGTCTCGTAGGTGTCATAGAAGTGCGCAGCTCCGTCCAGGAGGTTGGTCCCCTTCTCGTCGTTCCAGAATCCGATCGCCATCATCGAGTGCATCATGGTGGTGAGGAGCGCCGATCCGTCCACCATGGCGGCATCGACGACCTGCCCCTCCCCCGAGCGGGTCGCCTCCAAGAGCGCACACACCACCCCGAAGGCGAGCAGCATCCCGCCACCGCCGTAGTCGCCGACCAGATTGAGGGGTGGCACCGGATTCTCTCCGGGTCGGCCGATGCCGTGGAGTGCGCCGGCAAGCGAGATGTAGTTAATGTCGTGACCGGCCATCGCGGCGTACGGGCCTTCCTGTCCCCAACCGGTCATCCGCCCGTAGACCAGGCGCCGATTACGAGCCCGGCACTCCTCCGGCCCAACCCCCAACCTCTCGGCCACTCCGGGACGGAAGCCCTCCACCAGGACCTCGGCGCCTTCGACCAGCCGCAGGATCACCTCGACCCCAGCGGGATCCTTGAGGTTGACTCCCAGCGAACGCTTGCCCCGGTTGTTCAGGTCCATCGAAGGACGTGGGGGGCCACCACCGATAACCGTGTCGGCGCGTGCTACCGCCACCACGTCGGCGCCCATATCGGCCAGCACCATCGCCGCGAACGGGCAGGGACCGATCCCAGCCAGCTCGATGATTTTCACGCCTTCCAGGGGTCCGGGCACAGGTTCCAGACTACGGCATGGGTTACCGGTGGGAGCCCAGGCATGACTCCCAGCTACCGACGGTGGGAGCCCAGGCATGACTCCCAGCTACCGACGGTGGGAGCCCAGGCATGACTCCCAGCTACCGACGGTGGGAGCCCAGGCATGACTCCCACTAGCCTGGCCCACCATGGCAAAAAGAGCCCCTGCGCCCGCGACAGACGAACCTGCTGGCGGCGGCATCCTCCCCCCGTCGTTTCGATTCGGAGTGGCGACTGCCGGTTTCCAGGTAGAAGGAGGCTTCAATGGTCCAGGCGAGCCGGCCAACAACTGGCTCACCTGGGAGCGGGAGGGACGAGTCGAGCCCTCCGGCGCGGCGGTCCAGTTCTGGGATCGCTACGAAGACCACCTTGCTCGGGCCCGGGCTATGGGCTGCAACGCTTTCCGGATGGGAGTGGAGTGGGCCCGCTGCGAGCCTGCAGAAGGCGATTTCGACATGGGCGCCCTCGCCCATTACGGCGAGATCCTCCGCGCGGCCAGCGCTTTTGGCTTGGAGCCGCTAGTGACCCTCCATCATTTCACCCACCCCTCGTGGCTCGGAGTCGACTTCTGGCTGGACCCGTCTTCTCCCGAGCGCTACCTCCAGTGGGTGCAGACGGCAGTGGACGCGCTCCACGAGCAGTGCACGAACTGGGTAACGGTGAATGAGCTCAACATCTACGCGATAGAGAGTTACCTGACCGGGTCGTTCCCCCCCGGGAGGCGGGGCGACACCCGCTCGATGGTCACCGCCATGGACCACCTTCTCACCGCGCATGTCGGAGCATACGAGGTGATCCACCGGATACAACCCAACGCAGTGGTGGGCACCAACAACTTCTGCTTCTCCCTGTACGACATGGACCGCCTTCTGACCGACGTTCTCCTGGCCCGCAGTCAAGGAGTAAGCCGGGAAGACCTACACCTGTGGGTTGAGGAACGGCGGTTCACCTACGCCAACCAGTGTGGTGCGCTCATCGAGCCGCCCTACCGTCGCAGGGACAACCTGCTGGCGCATCTGGCCGCCCGTCGGGTTCGCATGGAAAAGGGCCTCAACCGGGCGATCGCCGCCGTCTACGCCAGCCCCCACGAGCGTTGTCTCGACGTCACCCAGATCGACTACTACGACCCGGTTGCTTCGCACCATTTCCGCCTCCCGGGACACCGCACCGCGGGCGGGCGGAACTGGCTTCCCGGGCGGGAGCTGTGGGACCACATCGAGAACCCCGACGGATTGGCGAGCTACTCCCGCATGAACCACCAACCCGGCCTCGACGTGTGGGTGGTGGAGAACGGCTTGTGCAATCGGGTACGCCGGGGCCGTTCCTACCCCCGCCTCGACGGCTGGGACCGGCCCTCCTTCCTCAAAGCAAGCATGAGGGCGGTGGTCCGTGCGATCGACGCAGGCATACCGATCGGCGGGTATTGGCACTGGTGCCTGGTCGACAACTACGAGTGGGGCAGCTTCGAACCCCGGTTCGGCATTTTCGGCATGGACCGGGAAAGGGGGCTTCGATGGATGGAGACGGACGCGGCGGGCCACGACGCGGCGGGCACCTACGCCACGATCATCGCGGGATTGCGCGCGGGGGACCGGTCGGTACTGGCATAAGGTATTGGGGCCGAGAACCGGTCGGTACTGGCAAAGCCGCGGCTCACAAACCGATCAGGCGGGACTTCTCCGCGTCGAACTCCTCGTCGGTGATCACTCCCCTCCGTCGCAGCTCGTCCAGCTTCTCAAGTTGCTCGGCGACCGACAGACCCGCATCGCGATACACAGCAGGGGGCGCCGGAACCGCCGGCGCCGCTGGAACGGATGGCGGAGCCGTGCGCAGGGACTCCTGCTTTTCGAAGATGAGCTGTCGCACCGCCTGGGGATGGGGCATGCGGGCCATTCCCTTCATCCCCGCCTCTCCCCCGGTATCCACCCACAGGTCGCCGACCCCCAGCATCCTTTCCATGAGGGACTGGTCGAAGGAGACGTCGTTGATCCGGTCCAGGCGGATATCCCAGCCCTTCTTCACCACCACACCCCCTCGCAATGCCACCCGGTGGGTGGTCACAGCAAAAACGGTCGAGTTCCGCTGCAGCCAGCGCGCCCCCAGCCATCCAACTGCCGCCGCCAGGACCGCCCCGAGAGCGCCGGCCAGCCAGATGGACATCGAAGGGAAGGCGAAGAGGAACCAACCTGATCCGCCGCCAGCGAGGACGGCCACTGCTGCCGGCCGGGCCAGCACCGACCAATGAGGATGGAGTTCGACCACCACCGACTCGCCCGGATTCAAGAGCCTGGACGGGAAAGCCATCGCGGGCAAGACTACCGACCATGAAGGGGTTCGGAGCCACCAGCCGCAAGACGATCAACGCTCTGCGGGGCATCACCGCGATCGGGCTGTCCACCTCGGCCCTGGTGGCAAGGCGAACCCTGGCCACGAGCATCGCTGACCTGCAGGCATTGACCAAGGGGGCCAGCCGGCGCACTCCGATCGGAGACCTGGAGGAGGTCGAGGTTCAGGCCACCGGGCTTCATGCCCGTTTCACCAACGCGGAGCTGGACATCTCCCTGGTCGCCGAGGACGTGCTCCGCATCGAGTGGACCCCCGGGGAGCCGCCTTTTCCGATCGCGGTCGAGCAGCCGCCCGCCTGGCCGGCACCCACCACCTCGGTCAGCCATGCCGAGGACCGCTGGACGATCTCCGGCAGCGCTCTGGAGGCCACCGTCTATGCAGACGGTTCCATCCGGGTTGCCCGTCGGGACGGGAGCGGCGAACCGGTCGCCGTATGGGAAGCACGCCCTCCCCAGCGCCGTGGGAGAGGGTGGGTCCACCGCGCGCGGCTGCACCCCCGTGAGAGGATCCACGGTCTCGGCCTCCAGGCAGCGCCCCTCAACCTCGCCGGGCACTCCTTCACTCTCTTCAATCGGGACCCTGGCGGGTCGTACGGGACCGGGCAGGACCCTCTCTACATGGCGATCCCGGTCTACTGGGGAATTCACGAGAACGGTGCGTACCTGGCTTTTCACGAGAACTCCCACCGGGGTCGGGTCACCATCGGACCCCGCCTGGAAGCAGAGTTCTCCGGCGGGGCACTCCGCACCTGGCTGATGGTAGGGGAGCCGGCCTCCCTGATCGAGCGCTACACCGAGCTGACCGGGCGGCCACCCCTGCCCCCCCGCTGGGCGCTCGGCTACCACCAGTCCCGCTGGGGATACGGTTCCCAGCAGGAGATCGCCACTTTGGCCGATCGGTTCGAGCAGCTCGACATACCTCTCAGTGCGATCCATCTCGATCTCGATTACATGGACCGATTCCGCGTGTTCACCATCGATCCGGCGGCTTTTCCGGACATGGCCGGCTTGGCAACGTCTCTCGTATCACGAGATATCCGCCTGGTGACGATCGTCGACTGCGGTGTGAAGGTGGACGCTGACTTCGATATCTACCGCGACGGGCTGGAGGGTGGGCACTTCTGCACCCTCCCCGACGGGTCGGTGTCCCACGGGGTGGTCTGGCCCGGGCTCTGCGCCTTCCCCGACTACACCGACGACGCTGCCTCCCGATGGTGGGGAGGCCTGTACCAGCGGCTCACCAACGAGGGAATCGAGGGAATCTGGCACGACATGAACGAACCGACATCCCTCGCCCTATGGGGAGATCGGAGCCTGTCCCCGGAAACCCGGCACTCGTTGGGCGGGCGCGGTGGGGACCATCGGGAGGCTCATAACCTCTACGGTCTTTTCCAGGACCGGGCAGCGTTCGAGGCGCTGAGAGAGCTACGAGCCGACCGACGGCCTTTTCTCCTGTCGCGGTCGGGGTGGGCGGGAGTGCAGCGCTACGCGTGGCACTGGACCGCTGATGTCGACACCTCCTGGGAAGCTTTTTCCCAGCAGATTCCTTCACTGGTCGGGTTGGGGCTGTCCGGGGTGCCCTATTCGGGTTCCGACATCGGAGGGTTCTCGGCTTCCCCCTCGCCCGAGCTGTACCTGCGCTGGCTCCAGGCCGCGGTGTTCACCCCCTTCTGCCGCACCCATTCGTCACTGTCCACCGCCCACAGAGAACCGTGGTGCTTCGACGAGCCGATTGTTTCGCACATCCGCGAGGCAATACGGACCCGTTACCGGATCCTCCCCTACCTCTATACACTCGCCCGCGAAGCCTCCGAGTCCGGGCATCCACTCATGCGCCCCCTGTGGTGGGCGGACCATCGTGATCCTGCCCTGTGGGAGGTGGACGACTGCTTCCTTCTCGGCAACGATCTCCTCGTCGCGCCGGTCCTCTCCCCGGGACGAGATAGCAGGGTGGTGCGCCTGCCGGCCGGCCACTGGTACTCCCTCATGGACGAGCTGGCCGCCCCTGAGCCCCTGTTCGGCGAAGGGGTCATCACCGGGGGCCGCCAGGCAGCGTTGGCCACCCCCCTCGAGTCGATACCCGTGCTGGTGCGGGCGGGGGCGATAGTTCCTCTAGCAGCTTCCGGCGGGGTGGCGCGCTCGGGTGGGACGGGCGCTCTCGGGTGGGTGGCAGGCTCTGGAGGGCCGGGCACTCGCGGCGGGGTGGCACGCTCTGGCGGACCTGCCACCGAGCTCCACCTGTTCGTCGATACCTCTGGCGCCGCGCATGGATCTCTCTATGACGACGCAGGTGACGGATACGGTCCCCACCGATACGACCACTTCACCTATCGCGACTCGATGCTGTCCCGAACGAGCGTCGGCGATTACCCGGTCCCCGATGCCTACCGGTTGGTGCTCCACGGGAAGCCGCTCGCGACCGCAACCGCGGACGGAGCCCCGCTCGCCATCGAAGGGCAGGGCGTGGTGGTGCCCGGTGGTTTCAACGAGGCGACCCTGGGCGCCTGATTCCCGCCGGCCGGAGCGGGCGGCTTCGCCGCACGCCGCGCTTATCCCAGGGCGCCGTGCCAACCGGAGAAGAGGCGCCGCGCTTATCCCAGGGCGCCGTGCCAACCGGAGAAGAGGCGCCGCGCTTATCCCAGGGCGCGTGCCGGCGCTACCCCCAGATAGCGGAGCAGCGCGTCATAAAAAGCCTGCATGTCGAGAGGCTTGGTGAGAAAGTCCTTGGCCCCACCCTCGATGCAGCGGCGCGTCGACGCTTCCGACGCATCGGCGCTGATGATTACCACAGGGACCTGCCGGGTGAGCTTGTCGCGCTGCAGAGCTTCAAGAACATCGTATCCAGATATGTCTGGCAGGTGGAGGTCTAGGAAGATCAGATCCGGGCTGTGCTCGCGGGCCATCCTGATCCCCTTGGTCCCGTGGGAGGAGGTAACCAGCTCCACGCCCTTCACTTTGTCGAGGAAACGCCGGACCACCGCGATATTGGCCGGATTGTCCTCGATGTAGAGGATCCTGCCGTGGAACTGCTCCTTGTCGGCGAAGAAGGTCGGGCTCTCCTCCCCGCCGGTAGTACGCAGTGTGGAGGAAATGGGCGGATCCGCGGTGGGAAGGTCGACCCAGAAGGTACTCCCCTTCCCTAACTCGCTGTCGAACGAGAGCTCGCCTTCCATCGCCTCGATCAGCTTCTTGCACAACGAGAGTCCGATTCCCGAACCCTCGATCTTGGTCTTCTCCGCCCCGAGTCTCTCGAAAGGAGCGAAGACGTCTCCAAAACGCTCGCGAGGAATCCCGTTGCCGGTGTCGGTGACCATGATCCGAGTGGTCCCGCCCGATTGTTCGACACGGGAGATGGTCACCGTCCCCCCTTCCCGGTTGTACTTCACCGCGTTGGAGGCAAGATTGAGGATCACCTGCCGGAGGCGCTGGATATCGGCAAGCACCCAGCCATCGCAGGTCGGATCGACCACGAACACGATCGACCGGTCGGCCGAAAGCGGCGTCATCAAGGCCGCAACGTCGCGGGCCATCTCCCCGACATCGACCACCTCGATGGTGACGTCCATGCGGCCTGCCTCGATCCGGGCGATATCGAGGATCTCGTTGATGAGCTGGAGGAGGTGGCGACCGGCCTTGAGGATGTGCTGGACGTTCTCGCGCTGCTCATCGGAAAGGTTGTCGTCCGCCTCGAGGAGCTGCCCGAAGCCCAGGATGGCGTTCATCGGCGTTCGCAGCTCGTGGTTCATCCGGGAGATGAAGTCGGACTTGGACTGGTTGGCCTGCTGGGCGGCCTGGCGAGCGGCCTCCATCCGGTCCATCTGCCGCTCCATGATGGTCATCATCCCCATCGCCTTGGCAGAACCCTTGGAGACCTTGCGCAGGTACTGAGTGGCGACCGATGCGGACCAGCGCAGAGCTTCCGCCCGCGCCTCCAGGTCGTTGTCCCGCCCGACCAACCCCGATCGCGACTTGCGCTCGTACATAGCAGCAAGCTCGCGCAACTCGGCAGGCAACCGGTCGAAACCGAACCAGCCCCGCTTGGCTTTGTCGAGAACGGTGAGTGCTTCACGAGCGCCGCTGGCCAAACCCATGATCTTCAGCGCTTCCCACTTCTTGTTCGCCGACTTGAGCCGGCGCGCCTTGCGCTCGTGGTCTTCGATGAACTTGACGATCACCGGTTCGAACTCGACGGGGATCGACGTCGGGCGCTCCGACGATCGGCGGGGCAAGACGGCCATCGTCTACTATCCTGCCCTGCGCTCGCCCGAATCCCCGGGCAGGGCCGCGGCGTGGGAACGGTCTCGCATCAATACCGCTCCCCACCGGGGAACGGTCATATGGCGATCCGCTTCTTCTCCACCAGATCAAGAAAAGTCCCGAGCAGCTCGGGATCGAACTGCAACCCCGACTGCGACCGCATCTCGGCGATCGCGTCGTCCATCGTCCATGCCTTACGCCACGGGCGATCATGGGTCAGAGCGTCGAAGACGTCGGCAATGGCCACCATTCGAGCGGTTAGCGGGATCTGGTCGCCTTTGAGGCCGTTCGGATAGCCAGTTCCGTCGAAGTTCTCGTGGTGCGCCGCCGCCATCTCCTTCGCCACTTCCAAGATTCGATCCTGCGACCCTCCAAGAATCCCGGCACCGACCTCCGCATGGCGTTCCACCACTTCGAATTCCTGGTCGGTCAGCTCTCCCGGCTTGAGAAGGATCTCCTCGGGGACACCGATCTTGCCGATGTCATGGAGCGGAGCGGCTTTGCGAATGGCATCGACCTCTTGAGCGGGGAGTCCCCAGCTCGCCGCCAGAATGGCGGTTGCCTGGCCGACCCTCCGGGTGTGGCGCCTAGTCTCGTCGTCGCGATACTCGGCGAGGAGGGCTAGGCGCGCCAGAACCTCCACCCGGGTATTCTCCACTTCGGCGGTCCGCAAGCCCACCAATTGCTCCAAGTGCTCGTTGGTCTTCGACAATTCCCTATTGAGGTGGCGGATCTTGAGCAGGTTGTTTGCCCTGAGGACAACCTCCACCGGATCGAATGGCTTGGTGAGGAAGTCGCTTGCACCGACCGACAGAGCCCTCTTCTTGGTGTCGGAGGAAGGATCGGCAGTCAGAACCAGGACAGGAAGGAGCTGGAACAAGTCGCCGTCGCCGCGAATCTCCTTGAGGAAGGTGAAGCCGTCCATCACAGGCATCATCAGGTCGAGGAGCACAAGATCCGGATCGCGCTCCCTGACAATTGAAATCCCCTGCTCCGGATCGGTGGTCGACACCACGTTCGTGAATCCAGCACGGGTCAGCAGACGTTCCAGCAATGCCACATTGGCCGGCTCGTCGTCGACGACCAGGATCCGGGACTCGTTCACGTTGTCGGTCACGCGCAATTCCCCCTCGGGAGCTCAATTCCGATGTTACCCTCCGTCCCGCCAGGGGAAAGGGCGAACACGGTGCGTAGCCGGCAGCACATCGAGCGGCGCCCCTATCCGAGCTTGGCTGAAATGGAGCCGGCGGCGGCCAAGACGCTGCCGTCGGCCCCAGCGGTGGTGTAAGAAGCTGTTGGCCGCGCGATCGCCTCGCCCAACATGAACTCGAGCAATTCTCCGAAGCCGAGTTGCGGCTCGATCCACAGGTGCCGGGCGAGCGAACCCGGAATGGTATTGATCTCGTTGACGTAGATCTCGTTGCCATCGGAAAGGAAGTCCAGCCGGGCAACCCCCCGCACCCCGCAAACATCGGCCACCGCCGCCGCCGCCTCCCGGATCCTCTTCTCGGTTACCGGGTCGATCCTGGCCGGAAGCTCCCGGGGTGCCCCGGTCATGCCGACACCGGGTACGTACTTGTCGGCATAGCCGAAGATCTCGCCCGCCCCTCCCGGATTCCCCTGCCCTGCGCGAATGGGTCGCTCGATGGCAGAGAGGGAGAGGTCCGGCCAGGAGCGCACGGCGATGTTCAGATCGAAAAGATCGCCCCGGTAGGGTTCAACCACCGCGCCGGTCCGCAGATGGGGGCTGGCCGACAGCAGAGCGCGTGCGGTCGCCAACTCGTCCACCACTTCGATGCCGATGGACGAGCCTCCGAAGCGAGGCTTGACGATGTAGGGACCGGGGTAAGAAACCGGTTCCCCGGAGGTGAGAAGTGCCCGGGGCAAGGCGGGAAGGCCCAGGGCTGTCACCAGCGCCCCGAACGCCAGCTTGTCCATACCGAGGGCGGCACCGGCCACGGTGGGGCCCGCGTGGGGAATCCCGGCCAGGTCGAGCACCGCCTGGAGGCTCCCATCCTCCCCAGGACCGCCGTGGCAGCAGTTGAGCACCGCGTCTACCGGCAGGGGCTTTTGCCGGCCCAGTGCAGCGCGAGCGGCGAAACCTCCGTCGCTGCCCACCATCAACCGCAGAGGGGACGCGCCCGACGGCACCCCCTCGGCGAACGCTGCCGCCTCCAGGGCGGGATCGACCTCGAACCACTCCCCCGCCTTCGACCAGTACAGGGCCGAGACGGTCCGGGAGGCGTTCCGTTCCAGTTCGCGAGCTGCCTGCAACCCGGTCAGCACCGAAACGTCGTGCTCGGGAGAGGGACCACCGAAGACGACGCCGATCTTTTTCACCTGGGACATAGGTTTCAGGGTAGCGGGCGGCCCGAGCCGGCCGCCGCACCAACCCGGGTCACCACGACCAGGGCCCGGTGTCGTAATCCCCCGGATTTATCCGTGGGGAGGATTCAAGGGAAGTGATCCGGCAGGTCGTTCTCGTAGAGCACCGCGTCGCCTTCGCCCATGTTGGCACGCACCCAGGCGACCGCATCCTCCCGGGTGGCCACGGTGACCACCTCGGTGCCGGCCGCCCCGGTCAGAAGCGCTGCCCGGTTGGTCCGCCCCACCACGACCAGGCGGTACCCTGCCCCCACAGCCTCCGCAGCGAACGCGGCGTTCTCCCCGAACTGGCGGCTTCCCAACTCGACCATGCCGGGGGTGACCACCACCTTCGCTCCCTCCGGCGTGCCGGAGGAAGCCAGCAGCGCCAGCGCCGCCCGGCACCCGGCGGGGTTCGAGTTATACGTGTCGTCGATGACGGTGAAGCCGGCTTCGGAGAGGTAGCTGGTCCGGCGGTTGGGTACCGTGGGAAGAGTCTCTAGGCGCGAGGCGATCTGTGCTTCCTCGACGCCGAACAAGCGCGCCACTTCGACCGCGCAAGCGGCATTGGTAGCCGAGACCCCCTCGGGAAGCGATACATCGGGAAGCGACCCGGCGCCGGCACGTCGTACGACCCTGCCCTCCGCCTCCAACTCCCCGGCCAGGTCCGCCAGCCGGGGGTCATCGGTGTTGAGCACCACGGCACCAGCGGCGGAGGTGATCTCCCTCTTGCAGGCGAGGATGTTCTCCTCGGATTTCATCCGCTCCAGGTGCACCGGGCCGATCGCGGTGATCACCGCCACCTCCGGCACCATCCAGCCGCACAGGGCTGCGATCTCGCCGGGGCCGTAGGTCCCCATCTCGGCGATGAATACGTCGATCCCCAGGCTGAGCTTCTCGTTGACCGCACGGGACAACCCAGCCATGTTGTTGAAGCTGGCCGGGCTCGCGACCACCGAGAAGCGCGCTCCCAGAAGGTGGGCCACGTAGTTCTTGGTGGAGGTCTTCCCGTAGGAGCCGGTGATGGCGACCACCCGAGGCTTCACCCGCCGTAGCTTCTCCGTCGCGGCGGCGACGTATCGTCGAGCGAGGAACTTTTCCCAAGGACCGGTTACGAACAGAGCGGCGTCGACCACGAGCGGGAGTCCCATCGCGACCACCCCCGCCACCATCAGACCGATCCAGTGGCCCGCGCCGAGCACTGTACCTGCCCACCCGGCTGCGGCAAGTACCGCGGCAACCACAGCGACTGTCCGCATCCGGCGCGTCCAGGCGAGAGGCGAGGTCCGCCCCGACAGCGACAGCCCGAGTGGTGCCAGCGCCACGACCGCGGCAGTGACCACTATGGTCACGCTCACCCGTGCCGAAACGACGGCCGCAATGAATCCGGCAGCGAACAGTGCAGCGTTGGCGGGGGTCGACCTATACCACCGGGCAGCGAATCTGGTCACCGAACCGGCCAGGTAGTGCTCCCGCTGGGCCACCCGCAGCCAGCGGGGCGAGCCGGCCACCGCGGCTAACACCACCAGCCCGTACGAGATCCAGAAGCTCATCCGGCTGCTCTCAACAGCGCGTCGCGCAACGCTTCGGGCGCCTCCAGAGGCAAGAGGTGCCCCACACCCGGGACGATGGTGAGATTCGCCGCAGAGATACGGCGCTGAAGCTCCTCGGCCACCGCCACCGGTACCTCGGTGTCGGTCTCACCCCAGACCAGCTCGACCTTACAGCCGATCGCTGCGATCACCCCCTCGTAACTCTCGTTGACCGCTCGTACCAGCACGTCTCGCATGACTCCCGACGCCGCCCGGTAATCGGCGGAACCGTGCTGGCGGCGGAGGGTCTCCATCCGCTGGTCGGAGATCACCCCACGGCGATGCAGGCTGCGGGCCAGGCGGTAGGTGAGGGCAGGTCTGTTCGGCACCCGGCCAGGCGGGGCTAGGAGAGGAACCCCAGTCAGGACCAGGGAGCCCACCAGCTCCGGCCGGGAAGCAGCCACCCGTGCCGCCACCCGGCCGCCGAACGAGTGGCCCAGCACGGCGAGAGGGCCACCCGCCTCTTCGGCCACCTCCGCTGCCGCCCGGGCATACCGTTCGGTCCCCCACCCGTCCTCCGGGGGGGGTGTGGACCCGAAGCCGGGCAGGTCGATCACCGACAGGGTGAAGGGGAGTCCTTCCCCCACCGCATCGAAGTCCCTATGGTCGCGCCGCCAGCCCGGCAGGGCGATCGCCCGGACCGGGCCTGCACCGTAGCGGGCGCCGAGGTACCTGCCGCCGCAGAAGGAGGAAAGCATCCGCCACACGGTACCGGGAGCGGGCGAGCACCCGGTAGCTCCCGGTCCGGGAAGGCTCACAAGGACCTTCCCGGCGCACGCACTTCCCCCGATGGGAAAGCAAGGCAAGAGTTATGCTAATATATGAGCATGTTGGATCGGCGGCTCCAGGTTCTCATCGACGAAGACCGTTGGACCCGGCTCCAGCAAGCGGCCGATCAGCGAAGAGTGCCGATCGCAGTCCTGGTGCGCGAAGCAATCGATGAGCAATTCCCTGGGGATGCTGGCGTACGCCGCGCAGCCTTGCAGGCAATCCTGGAGGCGGAGCCGATGGAAGTACCCGATCCCGACCAGCTCCGCGACGAGCTCGACGCGATCCGGGGCCGTCTCTCGGCGTGATCATTCTCGACACGACGATCCTCGTCTACGCGGTGGGAACCGACCACCCTTTGCGAGCACCCTGCCGTGAGCTGATCGAGCTCGTTCGCGACGGTGCGGTCCGCGCGACAACCACCATCGAAGTGATACAGGAGTTCACCCACGTCCGATCGCGGCGTCGATCTCGCGAGGAAGCCGCGCTGCTGGCACGAGAATACGGGCGGGGCCTGGCACCCCTGGTCCTACTCGAACCCGAGGACCTTTTCGACGGTCTCGAACTGTTCGAAGTGACCGATGAACTGGGCCCCTTCGATGCGGTTCTCGCTGCCACTGCCCGGCGACGCGGATCGGGGCTGGCTTCTGCCGACCGATCGTTCGGCCGGGTTACCGGGCTCCGCCACCTGGACCCCGGCTCACCGGGCTTCCTCGACCACGCCCGGGCCGCCGGCTAGCGGGCGAGCACCCGGTAGCTCCTGATCCGGGGAGACGCACAAGGACCTTCCCGGCGCACGCACGTCCTGCCCCGCGCTCGCCCTGCCGTGAGCTGCGCCGCCGAACCGACCCGCACCAACCAGCCCGCTACGGTGGTCGGCGATGACCCTCCCTCGGGCTGACCACCTCCTCCGTGGGCTGGACGAGGACCAGGTAAGAGCGGTCACAGCCGAAGCACCGGTGGTCCGGGTACTCGCCGGCCCCGGCTCGGGGAAGACCCGGGTGCTCACCCGCCGAGTCGCATACCGGTCCCTGGACGGGACGATCGACTCCGATCA
The DNA here is from genome assembly GCA_021817065.1 of Actinomycetes bacterium. Lineage (GTDB taxonomy): Bacteria > Actinomycetota > Acidimicrobiia > Acidimicrobiales > JAKAVM01 > JAKAWH01. Next base: position 19,617 of record JAKAWH010000024.1, on the reverse strand, counting down.
CTGCCTGGTGGTTACCTTTACCCGCGCCGCGGCCGCCGAGCTCTCCTCCCGGCTGGCCCACCTCGGCATCGCCGGCAAGGTGGCGGCGGGTACCCTCCACGCAACCGCCTGGGGCCTCCTCAAGCACTGGTGGGCCTCACACGCGATGGCCGTCCCGGACATGGCGGAGCGGGACGAGCTCCTCCGGCGGCTCGACATTCCCGGCGAGGTCGGGGTGGAGATCGGGTGGGCCGCAGCCCGGATGCTGTCCCCGGGCCGCTACGAACAGGTCGCCTCCGCCTCCGGTCGGCTCACTCCTGCTGCCGCGCGCAAGGCGGCAGACGCCATGGACCGGTACCGGTCCGAAAAGGCCCGCCGCGGCATGGTCGACCACGATGACGTGCTCTCCCTATGCGCCCGAGCCTTCGAAGAGGACGCCGGTTTCGCCCAGGCCCAGAGATGGAGGTTTCGCCATCTCTTCGTGGACGAATTCCAGGACCTGACCCCATTGCAGTTCCGGCTCATCGATGGGTGGGTCGGCGGCGATCCGGACCTTTTCGTGGTCGGCGACCCGCGCCAGGCGGTTTATTCGTGGAACGGCTCGGACCCCGCCCTGCTGGAGCAGTTGCATGCACACTTCCCGGGGACCGCGACAGTCGAGCTGTCACGCAACTACCGGTGCAGTCCTGCGATCGCTACGGTGGCCGCCTCCGTCCTGGAGGGTACGCTTCCGGCACTCCGAGCTACCCGGCAGACATCGGGCTCTCGGGCGTCTGCAACCACTGCACGACCGGATGCGGCACCGGCGGGCGTTCCCCGGATCCACCATTTCGATTCCGACCGCGACGAGGCGAGTGGGATTGCCCGACTTCTCAGGCAGGCATCCGCCCGCGGCACTCCCTGGTCGAAAATGGCCGTCCTGGTACGTACGAATGCACTGGCGCTGTCGCTCGCCCGCCGCCTCCGCTCGGTGGAAGTCCCGGTCACCCCGATAACGTTCCACCGCGCCAAGGGTCTGGAATTCGAGACGGTGGTCGTAGCCTGCTTGGAGGAGGGGTTCGCTCCCCTGGTTCACGCTTCGAGCCCGGACGCGATCGCCGAAGAGCGGCGCCTCCTCTATGTCGCGATGACCCGCGCTGCCATCGAGCTGCACCTCACCTGGGCATCCAGACGCGGCCGGGCCGTCCGTAACCCGTCGCCGTACCTGTCCCGAATCGAGCGGGAATGCCGAAACATATCCGAGTTGCCGGCAACGGCTTCGAGCGCTCGCGAAGGATTGCGGGCAGCGCGGGCCGCCCTCGGCCCTCTATCCGATCTAGGCTGACCGGCGACCCGGAGCCAGTCAGGCGTGCTGCTGGAGCACTCCCATGTCGATCAGCCGCCGAGCCATCTCGTCGGCGGTGAGCTGGAAGAGGCAGGCGATTGCCACCACGTCCTCGGCCCGGATGGTGAGCACCCGCCCATTGAAATCCTGGCGGCGCACCTGGATCATCTCCAGATAGCGCTTCATCAGGTCGCGCTCGGGAGCTTCCACGTCCTTGAGGCGGGTCAAGTCTACGGTGACCTTGGATGCACGCCGGTCTACCTGGCCGCCATTGCCCTGGTGGGACTGGGCGGCATCCAGGATCGAGGTGATCCCCTCGACCCCTTCGGCCATGCTCGGGACAAGAGTCTCTTCCCGGGGGAGGAGCTGGCTCACCGGAACGTTGTAAAAGCGTGCCAACCGGTAGAGCCTGGGGACCGAGATGGCCCTCTCGCCCCGCTCGTAGGCGCCGAGCACCGATGCCTTGAACTCCGCCTCGGAGGCTGCCTCGACTGCCTGGAGAGAAAGCCGCTGTTGAACGCGCACGGCGCGGAGACGTTCCCCTACCTTGACGGAGTAAGAGAGAGATTCGGCATCGGTCGGCTCATCGCCGGCCGCTGCCCGTGAGGAAATTGGGTTGAACGCCACACACCAAGTGTGGTGCAACACGGGCCGGGTTGCAAGCCGGGGAGTGGTGTTCCCGCAGTTCGTAACCAGCCATTCACAATAAGCGGCCGCTTTTCCCTCCTGACTAGGCAGTCCGAGGCGGTTACTTTCAGTGACTACAAGAGGTGCATTTCTTGCTCCAGAGCGGAAACGTGCTGGTCACCCTTTGTGAGGGAACCGATGAGCGCCTGCTGCAGATGTCCCACTCACCGTGAGCCAATCCCGCTGGCGACAGAGGAGGGCTCCGGCGACCACCGCGGCCGTCTCCGCTCGAAGGACGGTGGTTCCCATCCCTCTGCAGGGCAGACCGCCCGCTCGTTCCTCGGGCGACCACCCCCCCTCTGGACCGATCAGGACGGAGAGGCGACCGGGATCGCGGTCCACGCCCAGCCACACACCGCCTGAGGGGTCCGCCAGCCAGGCCGACCCGGCCCATTCGGCCACCACTTCCGGAAAGGTTCTCACCTTGTCCACCGACGGAACGCTCACCCGCCGCGATTGCATCGCAGCCTCCCGGACAACCCGGCGGAGACCCTCGACCAAACGAGCGCTCTTTTCCCCCTCCCATCGGGAGGTGCACCGCTCCGAGACCATCGGGACGATCAGGTCGACCCCCACCTCGCACAACTTCGTCGCCACCTCGCGCGCCGACGAAGATCCGGTCAGGCAAAAGGCGACCCCAACCGTCGGAGAGGGGACGCGCCGGTGAACCGGACCGGCGGGCACGAGCACTCCATTCCCTCGGAAGGTGCACCGCCGCCACTGGGAGGCCCCATCGGAAACGGTGACCGATTCGCCGTCCCGAAGCCGCAGGGAACCGACCAGATGCGCCATATCGTGTTCAGATAACACTGGCTCATCGACGCTCTGGACGAATACGTGGGCCGCCGAGGAGACAAGCTCCGGGTGAGGCCCGCCGCCCAACGCCGGGTCGCTCTGCGGGTCCGGCCCTGTTGCCAGCGGGTCGCTCTGCGGGTCCGGCCCTGTTGCTGCCAGGTCGGGGTCGGGCTCCACCTACCGGAATGCCGAGCGGAGCCGGGAGCGGATCGAGGGGTCGTCCGCTGGCTCGATCTTCTCTCCCCGCGCCGAAGCAAGCTGCCGAAGCAGTTCCTCCTGTTCCTTGGTCAGATGGGTGGGAGTCTCGACCACCACGTTCACCAGCAGATCACCACGACCGCGACCTCCCACGTGTGGAACGCCCTTCCCCTTCATCCGGAAAACCTTGCCCGACTGGGTACCCGCAGGGACTGCCAGGGATTCCTCGCCGTCCGGGGTCTCGATGGTCACGCTCGTCCCCAGGGACGCCGCTGTCATCGGAACCACGAGCTGGTGGATGAGGTCGTACCCGTCGCGGGTGAACAACTGGCTCGGGGTCACGCTCAGATGAACGTAGAGATCCCCGTTGGGACCACCCCGGAACCCCGCCGGACCCCGCCCGGTCAACCGAAGCGTTGCTCCGTCGTCGACACCGGCGGGGATCTCGACAGGAAAACTCTCTTCGCGGGTCACCCGGCCCTCCCCCCGACATTCCGGGCAGGGGCTGGAGATTACCTCGCCGGTCCCCCCGCACTGCCCGCAGGGCGACGCGGTCACCATCTGGCCGAGGATCGACTGGCGGATCCTCCTCAGCTCGCCGGTCCCCCCGCAGGTCGTACAGGAGCTGGGGGTTGTCCCCGGTCGCGCCCCGACACCGTTGCAGGCGGTGCATCCCACCGGCACCTTGACCGAGACCTCTTTGGTCGCACCGAAAACCGCCTCCTCGAATTCGAGGGCGAGACGCATCTCCGCGTCGTTCCCCCGCTGGGGCCCCCGTCGGGCGGAAGCGTTCCCGAATCCTCCCCCGAACGGGCCCCGCCCGAAGAAGGCCTCGAACACGTCGCCGATCCCCCCTGTACCGAAGAAAGGGTCTCCGGTCCCGGTGGCTCCGGTCCCTCGGATACCCTCCGGCCCGAACATGTCGTACTGGCGGCGGGATTCGGCGTTGGAGAGCACCTCGTACGCGTGGGTGACCGCCTTGAACTTCTCCTCGGCCTCCGCGTCTCCGTGATTGGCATCGGGGTGAAGTTGGCGCGCCAAGCGCCGGTAGGCACGCTTCAGCTCGTCCTGCGACGCATTCCGGCCGACTCCGAGCAGCTCGTAGAAGTCTCGCTCTGCCATGTCAGCCAACTCCCGTGCCGGCAAAGAGCGCTGCTACAAAGTCCACCTCAGCCCTCCACCAGTCGCATTTCTAGCTCCTGGCCGACCGCTGCAACCGTCGCTATCGCTTGGGCGTAGTGCATCCGGGTAGGACCCAACACGCCGATCACCCCCACCTCGTCGGCATTGAAACGGTAGGGCGACACCACAATTGCGCACTCGGCAAGGGGGACCACTCCGTGCTCGTGGCCGATAGCGACAGTGAGCTCGTCGCGGTCGAGCACACCACGAACCAAGTTAACCACCATGATCTGCTGTTCGAGGATCGACAGCACCGACCTCACCGTCTCGATGGCGTCGAACGCCTCCGCCATCTGCGAGGCACCGCGCACGAATATGGGCTCCTGGTCTGCATCGCCGATGGAGAAGTCCATTGCGGCCGCCGCCGCCGCGATCAGCCTTTCCGTAACATCTCCCGAAGTTCCCTCCATACCGCTTTCGTGAGCCCGATCGATCCGGCTGCGACGGTGGCCAACGAAGCGGGCAGCGAAGCCCTGGCTCGCTGCCTCGACCAACGGTCCGGTGAGGTCCTCGTCGACCTCCAGGCTGTACTTCTCCACCGCGCCGTCGGAAAGGACCAGAACGGCGAGAACCGATCTTGATCCGAGATAGACCAGCTGGGCGGAGCGGATGGTCGCCGATTCGTGATTGGGTCCCACCACCACCGCTGCATACCGAGTCAACGTCGAGAGCATCCGGGAGGTCTCGGTGAGAAGCTGTTCCAGCTCTCCGTGGGTGCGAGCGAAGAACCCCCGCACCTCCTCCTTCTGCGCTCCGGACAGCTCTGCCCTCTCGGGTAGCCCGTCAACGAAGAAGCGGTAGCCCTTGTCGGTCGGGACGCGCCCTGCCGAGGTGTGGGGCTGGGCCAGGTAGCCCTCGTCCTCCAGAATGGCCATCTCGTTGCGCACGGTGGCGGGCGAGACACCCAACCCGGCGGAGCGGACCACATGTGACGAGCCGATCGGCTGGGCCGTATCGATGTACTCGGCCACGACCGACCGCAAGATGGTGGCCTTGCGGTCGTCCAAGCGGCCGCCTGCGCCACTCTCCTCGGAATCGCATTCGCGCGGAACGCGTCCTCCCTGTCGATCGTCGATAGTCTGCTTTTTCACGGTCCCGACTCCATTATCGCCTACCTCCGCGGGTGAGGCCGACCCGCAAGCCGCTCCTGCGCGGTACCGGGGCACGCTCCAGGTCGATCCGGCCGCCCGCGGTCTATCCGTCCGGCCCTAGCATCGCTGCGTGACCAGGATCGCCGTCCTCCTGAAGCAGGTGCCCGATTTCGATGACCTGTCGCTGGGGCCGGACCACCGGCTCGACCGGAGCACTTCCAAGGCGAAGATCAGCTCCTACTGCCAGCGGGCGATCGCCATGGGGGTGGAGCTGGCAGGGACGCTCGGAGCGGAGCTGTGCCTGGTCACCATGGGTGCTCCTCCGGCACGGGATGCTCTTCGCGAAGCGTATGCGTGGGGGCGAGCCCGGGGCGTCGATGCGCAGGCGGTCCTGGTAAGCGATCCCGCCTTTTCCGGGAGCGACACCCTCGCCACCGCCCGGGCACTGGTGGCAGCCCTCACCCGGTGCGGGCCTTTTGACCTGCTCTTGTGCGGCAATGCGTCCCTGGACTCGGACACCGGGCAGGTACCCGCGCAGGTGGCTGAGCTTCTCGGATGGGGGCTTCTGGCAGGTGCCCGGCACCTTTCGGTCACTCCGGTCACTCCGGCCACCGGGGCTGTCGCGGTCCGGCCTCCTCCGGTCACCGGGGCTCTCGCGGTCCGGCCTCCTTCGGTCACCGGGGCTCTCGCGGTCCGGCCTCCTCCGGTCACCGGGGCTCTCGCGGTCCGGGCGACTCTGGAACACGACGTCCACATGGTCGAGGCGGAGGCCAACAGTCCGGTGGTGGTCACCTGCGCCGAACGGCTCTGCGCACCTTGCAAGGTCGACAGGCAGGAGTGGGCCGAACTTGACCTGGGTAGTCGGCTGACAGTGATCGCTGCTGCGGACCTGGGGCCAGGACCGTGGGGACAGGAAGCAAGTCCCACCCGTGTGACCGGATTCCGGACTATGCCCCGCCGACCGTCCCTCGGCATGGTGCTCTCCGGTGCCGACCCCGCTGAGCTGGCAGCGAAGGCCGTCGAGGCGCTCGCGGGCGTTGGTGTGGGGATCCGGCCACCCGGTTCCGCCCCTGCCGCCGCACCCTCTCCCATCACGTCTCCCATTGCAGTGGTCGGGGAGCCCGGAGACCCCCAGTGCACCGCCGAGCTGCTCTGCCACGTCGCCCTCTTCGGCGCTCCGGTGGTGTTGTTCACCGAGCACATACATTCCCCTGGTTCACCTCTCACCGAAATGGCGGCCTCGGGCGCCGGCGTTCCGGGGGCGCCATCCCCAGAGATCGTTGCCTTCGACGCACCCACGCCCCGTGCCCTAGTCGGCCCCCTTGCCGAATGGTGCGGGAAAAGGGCGCCTGCGATGGTGGTAGCCCCTTTCACTTTCTGGGGCCGCGAGGTGGCAGGTCGCCTGGCTGCACGTCTGGGGATGGGACTAGCCGGCGGCGTCACCGGAATGTCCGCCGATAACGGCAGCGTCATCGCCTTCAAGCCCGGATTCGGGGGGGATGTCCTGGCGACCGTGTCTTTCGCCTCTCCGATCGCCATCGCGACCGTCATTCCTGGATCGAATCCCACCGTCCCCGTGGCTCTCCACCCCCCGAGCGGGGCACCTCCCACCGTCCCCGTGGCTCTCCACCCCCCGAGCGACTCGTCCGTCGCACCTGCCGTCCTCGCTTGCCCCCCCGATCCGTCGGTGACCTTCCTTTCCCGCCGGCCTTCCGACGACCCGGATGCCCTCCGGGGCGCGACCACCCTGATCTGCGTGGGTGCGGGTGTCGACCCGTCCCGCTACCCCGACGTCGAGGAGCTGGCACGGGCGCTCGCTCCGGCGGCCATCGTTGCCACCCGCAAGGTGACCGACCAGGGCTGGTTACCTCGCTCCCGCCAGGTGGGCATCACCGGCCGTCACGTCGCACCGGAGCTGTACATCGCCATCGGGGTATCGGGACGACCGAGTCACCTGGCCGGCATCCGTCACGCAGGTGCCGTGCTGTCGGTCAATCCCGATCCACAGGCGCCGATGGTCCGCCGCGCAGATGTCTCCATCCTGGCGCCCTTCGAGGATGTGCTGCCGGCGCTGCTGGACGCCTTCGTCCAGCAGAGAGGACCGCGCGCGGCCTCACCGGTGGCGCCCCCTTTTCCGAGAATCTGACGCGGCGTTAGGATCGCGCTCATGAGCACCGCCTTCATCGTCGACGCCATCCGCACCCCGGTCGGCAAGAGGGGAGGTCGCCTGTCGGGCTGGCACCCGGTCGACCTGGCCGCCCAGCCCCTCGCTGCCCTGATCGAGCGGAACGACCTGGACCCCGCTCTGGTCGAGGACGTGGTGATGGGGTGCACCATGACGGTCGGCGAACAAGCGATGAACATCGGCCGTAACGCAGCTCTGGCCGCCGGCTTCCCCCAGAGCGTGCCCGGTACCACCGTCGACCGGCAGTGCGGCTCCGCCCAGCAGGCGATCCACTTCGCCGCCCAAGCTGTCATGTCCGGATGCATGGACATCGCCATCGGCGCCGGGGTCGAATCGATGAGCCGGGTACCCATCGGATCCACTACCGTCCCGGGACCTGGCGAACCTTACGGTCCTGAGTTCACCCGCCGATACGAGCTGGTCCACCAGGGAATCTCCGCAGCGATGATCGCCTCCAAGTGGGGAATCTCGCGAGAGGATATGGATTCTCTCTCGCTGGAGTCGCATCGCAGAGCGGCACAGGCCACCGACGAGGGGAGGTTCACCGCCGAGATACTCCCCCTGGAAGCACGCTTCGCCGGGCAGGTGCCCGAGGGACTGTCTGAAGGCGATCCGGTCACTGCCGACGAAGGCATCCGCCGCTCGACCTCGATGGAGAGGCTGGCTGGACTGGGCCCTGCCTTCGAGGGAGTCGAAGACATCACCGCCGGCAACTCCTCCCAGATCTCCGACGGCGCGGCAGCAGTTCTGGTGGCCAGCGAGGAAGCCGTCTCCCGCCTGGGCCTCATCCCCCGGGCACGGATCGTCGCCATGGCTGTGGCCGCCGACGATCCGGTAATCATGCTGACCGCTCCGATCCCTGCAACATCACTGGTGCTTTCCAAAGCCATGATGTCGCTGGAAGAGATCGACCTGATCGAGATCAATGAGGCTTTTGCATCGGTGATCCTGGCCTGGGAGCGTGAGCACCGCCCAGACATGACACGGGTGAATCCGAACGGTGGGGCCATCGCGCTCGGCCACCCGACTGGATGCTCGGGGGCGCGTCTCATGACGACCCTGCTCAACGAGATGGAGCGCACAGGCGCTCGCTACGGGCTCCAGACCATGTGTGAAGGAGGCGGAATGGCCAACGCCACCATCATCGAGCGGTTGGGCTGAGCCTGGATACGCGGTTGACGGCCATCCTGACAGAAAGGAACACGGTGCAGAGATCGACAAGGTGAACGCAGCGAGCAATCCGGCAGACAAGCCATTCATCGACACCTACAATTCCGCCTGCAAGAGCGTCTGACGGTCGCCGCCGGTCCACGCCATAGCACGATCACCACGAGACATAAGGAGACTTAGATGGAACATCGCATTGTCGGAACCACCATGCCGGTGCTCGAGATGCAGTTGCAGCCAGGGGAGAGCATCGTTGCCGAGTCTGGCGAACTTTCGTGGATGTCTGCCGCCGTCCAGCTTCAGACGTCGACCAAGATGGCGACCAATTCCGGGGGGGCATTCGGCAGGTTGAAGAGAATGGTGGGCGGTGGTGGGCTCTTCATGACCGAATATACCGCTCAGGGCGGAGCCGGTATGGTCGCATTCGCCGCCAAGCTCCCAGGCCAGATCTTCCCGATGGACGTCGCCCCTGGCGTTGGCTACATGGCACACCGCCACGGGTTCTTGTGCGCGACGCCGGGAGTCGAGATATCGCTGGGCTTCCAGCAGAAGCTCGGAGCCGGGATATTCGGTGGAGAAGGCTTCGTTTTGCAGAAGATCGAAGGCCAAGCGCAAGTCTTCATCGAGCTGAGCGGTGAGGTCGTCACCTATGAACTCGGTGCGGGCGATACCTTGAGGGTCCATCCGGGCCATGTGGGCCTTTTTCAGGACAGCGTGAGCTTCACCATCACCACAGTCCCCGGGATCAAGAACAAGCTCTTCGGTGGTGACGGGCTGTTCCTTGCAGCTTTGACCGGTCCTGGCAAGGTGTGGCTGCAGTCGATGCCGCTAGCCAACCTCGCCCATGCGATCCAGCCCTATCTGCCCCAGCCTCAGGGCAACTCCGGGGGCTCGGCCGGTGGCCTGATAGGAGGCCTACTCGGTTCCTGAGGTCGACCTACGACCCACTTGGAACTATCAGCCGACGAGCAGGCTTCCCCCGCTGATGAGAAGGTCGTCGATACCCACCGCGAAAATACGGTCGGCAAGGGGGAATCTCTCGGATCCCGCGTGGACAATGACAACCCGCTCTATTTCCAGGGCCTCCAGAGCGCGCCGCATCGACGGGGTCGCCCGGGGTTGGTCGGTCCTCTTGATCTCGATCCCGACACGGGAACCATTTACCTCGACGACGAGGTCGATCTCGGCTCCCGCATGAGTCGCCCAGAACCATGGACTGGCGACATCGAGGCGAAGTATCTGCTCGACGACGAAACCTTCCCAGCTCGCTCCGACTTTGGGATGGCCGGACAGCTCGTACGCTGTAGCGACACCGAGCAAGCGATGCAGAACACCGCTGTCGCGCACGTAGACTTTCGGCGAGCGGACCTGCCTCTTGGAGATGTTCGCGAACCAGGGCTGGAGTTGGCGCACGACCAGAGCGTCAGTAAGGGAATCTAGGTAACGCCGCACGGTCGGCTCCGATACCCCGATCGCACGGGCCAGCTCGGCACCGTTCCAGGTCTGGCCGTGATAGTGGGCAATCATGGTCCAGAAGCGACGCATCGTCGTCGACGGGATCGTGAATCCGAGGTTGGCGAGATCGCGTTCGAGAAAGGTGGCGATATAGTCGTCACGCCATCGGGCTGAATCGACGTCGTCTCCGGCGAGGAAGGACGGCGGCAATCCTCCACGGAGCCAGAGCTCCTCCCGCTTCCCGCTGCCCACGTCAGCGAGACGAAAGCCAGCGAGCTCGATCAAGGTGACCCGGCCTGCAAGCGATTCAGAGGCGAGGCCGATAAGCTCCGGCGACGCGCTTCCCAGGACCAGAAAGCGACCGGGGCGCCGGTCCTCGTCGACCAGGACGCGCAGCACCGGGAAGATCCCGGGAAGCCTCTGGGCCTCGTCGATGACGACGGTGCCTGCCACCGGCGCCAGAGCCAGGGTCGGCTCGGACAATCGTGCCAGGTCGCGGGGATCCTCCAGGTCGAAAAGGTTGGAACGGGGGACGGAGACGACCGAACGGGCGAGAGTGGACTTGCCAGCCTGGCGGGGACCGGTCATCACGACAACTGGTGAACGCCCCAGTGCGGATCGCAACCGCTCCTCGTCATGCGGCCTCGGAATCACGAAACGATATTATCACGAAATTCTAACTATGCATGTTAGAATTTCAAGCTTAGAAGGTGCGCTAACAGGCGTACCCAGGAGCCGGGGTCTCCGACTACACGGTCGGTGCGCCCGCCCCGAGCCGCTCCAGAACCGCCCTCGCCTCCCCCATCACCCGTTCGACCAGTTCGCCCGCGCTGGGCAGCTCGCCGACCAGGCCGGTCACCTGTCCAGTAGGGAGGATCCCGGCGTCGAGGCGTCCCTCCACCATGGCGGCCCGAGTGAGCATGGGAGCGGTTGCAGCCATGATCACTTGCGACCAGCTCATCTCCTGGTTCTGCTTCATGGCCGCCCCATCCCTCAGTAACGCGCTCAGGCGGGTCCCGGTGAGCTTGCGGAAGGCCAGAGCAGCCCGTACCGCCCGGGTATAGGCGGCGACGCGCCCGGCCTTGGCGATCTCATCGATCACCGGCGTCCTGATCACCCGCTGGGGAGCCCCGTCGATCGCATCGGTGACAATGGTGTCGAGCAATCCGGCGTCGAGGTATGCCCGCTTCACCGGATCGGGGACCCGCGAATCGGAGGTGAGCAGGAACCGAGTCCCCATAGCGATCCCCTCGGCACCGTAGGCGAGAGCCGCCACCAATCCCCTCCCGTCGAAGAACCCTCCCGCCGCGATCACCGGGATCCCCACCGCGTCCACCACCGACGGCAGAAGGAGCGAGGTGGGGATGGCACCGGTATGGCCACCCCCCTCGCCACCCTGGGCGATCACTGCGTCCACCCCGAAGCCGGCCACCTTCTCTGCATGGCGCCGCTGGCCCACCGTCGCGACCGTCACCACCCCCGCGTCCTTCAATCTCCTCACGATCGTGGCGGTGGGAGCCTGGGCGAAGCTCGCCACCTTCACCCCGGACGAGGCGATCAGGTCGACCCTGTCGTCCGTGTCGTTCTGGTTGGTCAAGATATTGACGCCGAAAGGCTTGGAGGTGCGCGATTGCACCTCGCTGATCGCATCCTTCAACTGCGGGATCGTCATGGTCGCGGCCGCCAGGATGCCCAACGCGCCTACCTCGCTTGTCGCCGATGCCAGGCGGGGACCGGCCACCCATCCCATACCGGTCTGGACGATCGGGTAGTCCACGCCGAAAAGCTCGCACAAGCGCGTGCGCAATACCGGGTTGCCAGAACCGCCTGACCCCGAAACAGGCCGGTCGGACAGGACCCGCTTCGCTGCGGGTCCCGACCCCTCCTCGGCGGTCATCCCACTGACTGCCTGCTGGGGATCTCGGCGAAACGGGCTCCGGTCGGGTCGATCGACTCGTTGATGAACACCAGCTCCTCGGGCGTCGGCAGCCGGGAGGTGGGGACATCGGAGGGAATGGTCAGGGAGAAGCCGGTCGCCGACACCACATCGTCCACCGATACTCCTGGATGGATCGAGCGGAGCCGCATGCTGCGGTCCTCGGTGGCGAAGTCGAACACCCCTTTGTCGGAGATGACCACCCGGATCTGGTGGTAGCGCGTCGCGGCCTCCCCGGCGGCGGCGGCCCGGTCGTATCCCACCCCGGACACCATGTCGACCCGCTCCACGAATGTCCGGGGGGAATGATTGGGAATCCAGTAGCTGGTGGGGTGGTTCACCGTGTTGCCCGGAGCACCGCGCACCCCCACCAACTGGACCTTCGGCTGGGACCAATCGCCCAGGCACGAGATGTTCTGGTTACCGTACTTGTCCACCTGGGTAGCGCCCATCATCACGTGACGCCGCCCCCACCACAGCATGTCGAACACCGTCCGGTAGGGAATCCATCCTTCGACGACCGGTCTTGCCGCCCCGGGAGTTGCGATGGGAAGAAGGCCGGCCACGAAACATGCCTCGCCATCGGAGAGCAGCAGGTCAGGCTCGAAAGTGGCGCGGGCCAGGCGCGCGCCCACCATCGGGACGGTGCCGAAGGGGCTGACCATGATTTCCCCGTCCCCGCGAAAAGCCTCCGCGCAGGCGACCACGCATACGTCGGCGAGCGTGGGTGCCATATCGCTCATCGGGACACCTCCACGGCGCGAGCGACCTTCGGATCGGCGCTCATCGGATCGCTCCGGCTGCGACCTCGGCAGCGGTCGCCTCCACAGCCTGGCGGTACTGGTGCTCCGAATCGACCTCCAGGTAGGTGGTCCGGAACTTCTCCCACTCATCCGGGTCGCGGGCCGTGCCGGCGTACATCGACTGGAACGCTTCGTCCCGTCCGTAGTCGGGCTCGCAGGAGGTGAAGTGGGCCCCCAAGGGAGCCTCGATCACCCCGTCGACCATCATCCGGTTGACCACCAGAGTCTGCGGCGGCCCATACCGGGAAAAGTCGTCGGTGCCCACCAACCGGGTCGCCGACATGAACCGCCTCTCCGCCGCCATCAGGTAGAGATTGTCGAAATAGGGATCGATCCCCAGGATCTGCCCGTTCCCGCGCACATCCGCACAGTTGACATGGACAAGCGCCGCATCAAGGGTGATCGCCGGCATCGCCACCAGCTCCTCCCCGTCCGCATACGGAGAAGTGACCGTTCGCAGCCACGGGTTCACATCCATGACACCAGAACCGAGCCCCGCCCGAGTCGGCAGAAAAGGCAGCCTGAGGGCAGCAGCATAGAGACCCCACTGCAACATTCCTTCGTCCAGCTCGGTCGCCTCCACCCGCCCCTCCTGCCGAGCGGCCCGGAAAAAGGGATCGAGGGGAATCGAGTCCAGCGAGACGAACCCGAACACCACACGCTTCACCTTGCCGGCAGCGCAGAGCAACCCGACATCGGGACCCCCGTAGGAGACCACGGTCAGGTCATCAAGGTCCGAGCGAAGAATAGCCCGGACGAGACTCATCGGCTTGCGACGGGAACCCCACCCGCCGATCCCGATGGTCATGCCGGAGGAGAGCTGGCTGATCGCCTCGTCCTCGGTGATCCGCTTGTCAGCCACCGCGAATTCCCCTGGCACCGTGGATGCCGCTGACCAGCACTCCCCCTGTCCCCCCTGTGGCGCGGGTGAACCGGTTCGACTCATGCATCGAAGCTAGCCTCCCTTTTCTCGACGAATGCGTTGCGGGCCTCGTCGGCCACACCGGTGAGATTCAGCTCGAAGGTGAACCCCTGCTCGAAACGGTAGGAGCGATTGACATCCACCGGATCTATCCCGTTGAGACATTCCTTGGCCCGCCGAACGATGGTGGGGCTCTTGGCTGCTATATCAGATGCAACCTCATGGGCCGCATCGAGCAATTCCGATCGTTCCACGACCTTCAGCACCGACCCGTAGTGCAAGAGCTCCTGGGCGGGTGCCGGCTTGGCTGTGTAGACCATGGATCGCATCCTGTGCTGGGGTACCAGCCGGGCTAGATGGGTGGCAGCCCCGAGCGCTCCCCGATCCACCTCGGGCAGGCCGAAGGTGGCGTCGGAGGAGGCGACGATGATGTCGGCGTTGCCCACCAGTCCGATCCCCCCGCCCAAGCAGAACCCGTTCACCGCAGCGATCACCGGGACCGCGCACTCGTACACCGCACGAAAAGCCGCATAGCAACCGCGGTTGACACCGATCAACGCCTCGGGTCCCGAGGCGGCCAGCTCCTTGACGTCGACCCCTGCACAGAAACCCCGCCCGGTCGCCGACAGGACCACCACGCTGACTTGCGGATCGTTGCCGGCCGCGAGGAGGGTGTCGGCCAGCTCGAACCACCCGGCGACCGGGATGGCGTTGACCGGAGGCAGGTCGATGACGACGTCGGCGACCCGGTCCTTCACTTCGGTGGTGATAGCCATGAGGGTTGCCTCCGTGCCGGCCGGGCTCGGGGTCCCGGAAATTTCTGACGTACAATCAGAATCCTATACAGCAGCTCCGCACCAAGGAAAAAGGGAGATCGATGCCCGACTCGCTCGACATGACCGGCAAGGTCGCCATCGTCACCGGGGGCACCCGGGGCGTGGGGCGTGGCATCGCCGAGCGGCTCCTGGCTGCCGGAGCTCGGGTGGTGGTGTGCGGCCGGACCATACCCGAGGAGCCGGTCTGGCAAGCCTCCTTCATCGCTGCCGACGTCCGGGAACCCGAACAGATCGACCGGGTGGTCGCCCACACGGTTGCCGAATGCGGCCGGATCGACGTGTTGGTCAACAATGCGGGCGGGGCGCCCCATGTCCTGGTGGCCGATTCCTCGCCGAACTACTCGGCGAAGGTAATCGCCCTCAACCTGATCGCGCCGCTTCACTTCGCCAGGGCGGCCAATGCAGTAATGCAGGAACAGGACACCGGAGGATCCATCGTCAGCATCGGCAGCATCAGCGGCTTCCGCCCATCGCCCGGCACCGCGGCCTACGGCGCGGCCAAGGCGGGACTGTCCAACCTCACCCGGAGCCTCGCGGTGGAGTGGGCACCACGGGTGCGGGTCAACTGCGTGGTCGGCGGCCCTATCGTCACCGAGCAGGCGGCGCTCCACTTCGGCGACGAGGAGGGGATCCGGGCGGTCGGAGCGACCATCCCGATGGGAAGGATGGCAACGCCTGCCGACATAGCCGAGGCGGTGCTCTGGCTCTCCTCGCCGAGCGCGTCATATGTCACCGGTACCGATCTTTTCGTCCATGGTGGGGGCGAGAGGCCGGCCTGGATGGGAGCGTCGACAGCGGATCTGAGCTAGGTCCACCCGGCGGCGCCGGTTGATCCCACCTGGGTCCGCGCATCCTGCTCGCCCCGAGATCTCAGCTCGCTGTGACGCAGGCCTTGGCCAGCGCGGCGATCTTCCGCATCGGGCCCTGGTTCATCCCGGCGAACTGCTGCTGGAGACGATGAAGGGCCTCTGCAGCACCTCTCTCGGGGTAGTCGTAGTTCCAGTTGTCGCGCTTTATCAGGCCCGTAGACGGGCGTCCCTCCACGCGCTGTGACCGCAAGCCCTTCGGCAGGGATGTTTCTGGCTGTATTCACATCGGCGTTGTCCGTCTGCCCGCAGGCCCGGCAGGCGAAGACCGTTTGGCTCTCGCGATTCTTCGAGTCGGTATGCCCGCAGACCGAGCAACGCTTCGATGTGAAAGATGGGTTGATCGCAATGACGTCGACACCACAGGTGCCCGCCTTGTCTTCGATTCTTCGACGCAGCAGCGAACAGCCCTGGTTGGAGATGGACCGATTGAGGCCGCGCTCTTGGGCGACGTTGGTTCCGGGGTTCTCGACGGTACCAGGTATCGCATAGCCCTGCGACACAAGCGCGAGTCGCCTTGAACCACCACTAAAGGGGTGGGATTGCGGTGATATTTCGGTCAGGACCCACTGCCCTCCCTGTCTGTCAACCTAAGATCGTTGCGCAAGCATTCTCGATTGCCAGCCCGGCAGCCAATACCGACTCCTCCCCGCCCCAGGGCGCCATGAGCTGGAGGCTCGCCGGAATGCTTCCCTCCGTTGGAACGGGTAGGGCCAGTGCAGGAACGCCGGAAAGGTTCGCCTGAAGGGTGCATCGCGAGCGCGCAGCGAGGAGCTCACCGGCCCGATCGATCGGTGGAGGAAAGATGGTGATGGTCGGTGTCGCAAGGAGGTCGATCTCCTCGAAAAGAGCCGACAATCTCGCTCTCCACACGTCGGCAATTCCGCGAGCGACAGCGAGCGCAGAGGCGTCCGCGTCCCGCCCAACCCGGAGTCGCTCCAGGACATCCTCTCCAATCAGCTCGGGGGCTCCTTCTGCGAGCGGCCGGTTCGATTGCCATGCCTCGGCAACGATGATGAGACCGCACGCCGCGCCAGCCTCGTCCCACTCGGGGACGAAGATGTCGACGATTTCCCACCCGGTCGCCGCCAATGCGCGGTCGATGGCGGCATCGATAAGCGGGTCGCATTCGACGCGCAACCTCCCTACCCGGCCGGCAAACTTTTCGTTCATTCGGAATCCCGGCTCCAAAAGCTCCATTCCCACGAAGAGCCCGGAGACGTCCTGGGCCATGGGGCCGACAGCGTCGAGGCTCGGGGCGAGCGGCCGCACGCCGTCGAGAGGGATCCGTCCGAAGGTCGTCTTGAGACCGACCACCCCGCAACATGCGGCTGGGATGCGCACGGAGCCGCCCGAGTCGGTTCCGAAGGCGACTTCGGCCTCACCGCTGGTCACCGCCACCGCCGATCCACTGGAGGATCCGCCGGGGACCAGCGAGGGATCGAGCGGATTGATCGGCGTGCCGTACCACGGGTTGACCCCCGACACCCCCAGGGCGAGCTCATGGAGGTTGGTTCGGCCGACGATCCGTACGCCCGCCGCTCGGGCACCCGCCAGGCACGCCGCATCTCGTTCTGCGGGCTGGGCCCTCTCTGCCAGAGCACGGCACCCCGCCGTCGTCGGGACTCCCTCCATGTCGATCAGATCCTTGACTGCCAACCGAATACCCGTTCCCGACGTCTCGAAGCGCCGAATGAAAGTCGTCACGGAATCCGATCTTGCCGCCGGCTGCGGCCCGTCATCGAGACGTCACGGCGCGCATCGCCTGGTGGCGTTCGTGACACCCCCGCTCGGGTTCCTCGGCCGGTCCCCAATGCACGGCGGGATCGAGAGGCTTGAGCATCGCGTCGGTGTCACTCGATTCCAGGGCGGAGCGGACCTTTGCGTCCAGATCGTTCATGTCCATCGCTGACACTGCCATCCCATCTCACAGGCTCCTCGCAGACAGATCGCACGTCGTGGTCGCCGTGTAGCGCCTCGGGTTTCCGTCTTCCGGAACCCAGAAACGCTGCCCGAAGGTACCTCGCGGAAAGGGTACCCTACCGGCGAAGCTCTACCGAGGCGGCGTGGAACGCAAGCGGAATCGGGGTCTCCTCTTGTGCCTGCCAAGAATGGACCGCAGGAGGACCTGAGCTTCCCGCGACTGGGCGGACGGGATGTCGACTCCGCGAACCGGATCAGCAAGGACGATCGCCTTTTCGAGGCTCGGGCACCGCCTCACCTGGACCCCCGCTTCCCGTCGGCAGGGCTCGTCAGGTGCCGATGCACATGCCCGTTGACCGTGTGGCACACCGGGCAATGCTGCTCTCCCCGCTCGACCGGCTCCCCAATGGGCTCCAGGGGAAACAGGTCGAACACCTGCATGCCCAGCGCACCGGCAATCCGGCATCGCCAGTAGTCCGACGGAGCTCTCTTGCCCGACTCCCATTTGGAACAGGTGGCCTGGGTGACACCCAAGACGGCGCAGAATTCCACCTGGGTCCCGTAGCGCGCCTTCCTCGCCTCGCGGATCCTCTTCCCCCAGTCCTGGCGGATCTCTTCGAACATCATCCATGAAGATATGTCGATCCGCTATAGAGGTCAATTATGGTGAGCATATGCCGATTCGTTATATTCTCCTATGTACTATGACGCCGGCGAATATCGCAGCGGCCATCCGGTCGATCCGGAAACAGCAGGGGCTGAGCCAGGAAGGTCTCGCTGCTGCGATCACGGCCTCCGGACGGCCGACCAAGCAGAGCGACGTGTCCTACTGGGAAACCGGCAAGAGAGTGCCCGACCTGGGCGACGTCAGCGCGATCGAGAGAGGACTCGGCGTCCCCCGCGGCCGGGTTCTCCTGGCCGCGGGACTGGTCGAGGAGGTGGCGAGTGTCGAGTCGGCCGTCGCCGCAGATGCCTCGCTGGCCGAGGAGTTCAAAGGCGATGTCATCAAGGTGTACCGGGCCTTCCTCGCTGCGGGCGGGCGAACGTCCTGACTCCCGTCCTTCCGGCGGTCGGCAGAGAAGCAGCTCGCAAAGGACCTCCCGGTGTGGCGCCCGGCCCGCCTCACTCCGCGACTTCTCGTTCGGCCGGCAACGCCCTATAGTCCTCCCATGCACGGCTCTGTCACCCTCCACATGGATGCGACCCCGGCCGCCGTCTGGGACCTGGTGAGCGACGTCACCAAGATCGGCCGGTACAGTCCGGAAACCTTCGAGGCGGAGTGGCTCGACGGGGTCACCGGACCGGCGGTGGGCGCCCGGTTCCGGGGTCACGTCAAGCGCAATGGCAAGGGCCCGACCTACTGGACCACCTGTTGGGTGCTGGCCTGCGAGCCGGAACGGGAGTTCACTTTTGGGGTGGGATCGGCCGACAAGCCCCTGAACGTATGGAGCTACGCTCTCGCGCCTGCGGGCGACGGTACCGAGGTAACCGAGTCGTTCCGCCTAGCCGATACGACCCTCCTTCGCCTCTACTGGACGCTGCTCGGTTGGACACGCGGCAAGACCAACCAGAAGGGGATGCAGGCGACGCTGGAGCGCATCAAGGCCGAGGTCGAGCACCGCCCCTGACGGCTACCCGGGGATCATGGTCTCTGCTTCGATCCACTCCCGGTAGGCAGCGTTCCCGCCCACGACCGGGACGATCAGGATCTCCGGAGTTTCGTACGGATGGAGTGCGCCGATGGAATCGGAGACCGCACTGGCCAGAGTCGCTGTGGTCTTCACGATCACCAGCCACTCCTCGGACGTCTCCTGGGTGCCCTTCCACCAGTACCGGCTGACCACGGGCCCGATCCTCTGGCCGCAGGCGATCAAACGCCCGTCGAGGAGATGGCGAACGATTGAGTCGGCGATCTCCGGCGAATCGGCGGTGAACTGGACCTGGACAATCTCGGCATCGGTCATCCGGCCATTTCAGCCGAATTGGTAGGCGGTCTCTCGGGATTAGCAGGTCACAGGCCCGGTGCTATCATCGGCCTCGACCTACGGGGGCGTAGCTCAGCTGGTAGAGCGCTTGCATGGCATGCAAGAGGTTCGTGGGTTCGAGTCCCATCGCCTCCACCAACACATGTGGCTACATATGCTACAGTCAGGGACGTGGCCAACTCCATTTCCGTTCGTGACCTGCGGAACACGGTCAGCGAAGTGCTCCGTCGAGTCGAAGGCGGCGAGAGGTTGACAGTCACGGTTGACCGGCGCCCGGTCGCCG
>JAKAWH010000135.1 GCA_021817065.1 Actinomycetes bacterium | reverse complement strand
GCCCTTCGGTGATGGTGGACACTCCCAGTTTCGCCGCCTGGACAGCAGTGATCGCCCCCGAGCCGCCGAGCACCAAAGACGCGGAATCGACCAGCTTCTCGTGCTGGCCGAACTCGGGCACCGTGTCGGAACCACTCACGATCAGGTCTGGATTGCAGTCACCCACCACCACGAGATCGGGACCCGTGCTCATCGAACCCGCAAGTCCACTAGCAGCATCCGTTCCCCGCACCTATCGTGCATCGATTGTCACCATCACCGAAGGGCCCGCGGAAGCCAGGACAACCGCCCTGCGGCCACCCTCCAGATCGACCTGCTGGCGTACCTCCCCTCCTGCAGCCGTGACCGAGGCGGTGGGCCCTTCGAGAAGGATCTCCCCTTCGACGACCCGGCACCCGGGAAATGGAGGAACGGACAGCTCCAGCACGCATCTCCCAGGAGCCGTCTCCAACCCGATCACCTCCCAAGTCGAGTGGCAGAGTACCCATCCAGATCCGAGAGTGAGGCGGAGTGGGAGGAGCAGCCCACCGCGACCGGGCAGAGCAAGCGATGGAAGCACCACCGGGAGGGGGACCCGCTCCTCCGGAGATCGAGGGTCGGTGTACCAGACACGCGCCGCCGCCCCGATGGAGACCGGATCGACAACACATAGCAGCCCCCCAGCCTCTCCCCCTCTCCCTGAGCCTCCACCTCCCTCCTCGCCCCTTCCACCGGATCGCTGCATTGCCACCAGCGGGACCCGCTCCGCCCATGCGTGGCGGGGACCGGCACTCTGCTCGACAAGGGCGGTGACGAAAGAGTGTTGAGCGGGGTCAGCCCCTGGGGCATATTGAAGGCGGAACCCGAGAAAAGTCACCCTACCGTCCCCCACCGGCCGGGTGAACCCGCAGGGTGACCCATCGCGGGCACGGGTCGCGATCACCTCTGCTCCCGTGGGCGGCACCAGTGAGGACGCTCGGCCGGGTGCCACCAGGCTTTCACCAGCAGGACCGTTCACCACGCAGTGCTCGTTCCACTCTTCGGAATAGCCTGCGATCTCGCCGCCTCCCCCGGGGTCCCCGAACGCTAGGGCCCGGAGCACCCCGCACGGGCGGGCGTACTCGTCCACCGAGGGGACCGTGGGAAGGAGAATGAGATGGCCTCCGCCACGCACGAAGCTGGCCAGGGCGCGCTGGATGCGTTCCGGCATGAACTCGAGAGCCGGGACCCAGATCTGGCGTACCGCCCCCCGATAGGTCGCCGCACCTACCCCGCGGAGATGCGACCCGTCGATGCCGTGTTCCACGTCAATGCAGCCGAAGCTCACCGACGAAAGCGCCATCAAAGCAGCCAGGCTGTTGGCATCGGCCAGGCCCATGTCGCCGAGATTGCCGAGGACCTGGTGACCCCAGGCATCGTAGAGAAAAGCCGCTCCTGCCATCGCTGCCGCTTCGTATCCTCCGTAACATCCGATCCAGGTGTCGTAGAGGGGCAGCGTTCGGTCGAGATGTGGTCCGAGCACCCGCAGAACCCGCGAGAACTTGGCGATCGTCGCGTAGTGGGGGCGAGTCGAACCGTCGAGAGCGACCGGTGCGGCGATGTCGTAATGGGCTCCGGTGTCGTTCTCGTAACCGGGAGGGTTGTAGCCCCCCACCATCATGAAGAAATTCACCCCGTCGATGCCGCGGGCAACTGTTGCTGCGTAGAGCATCTCCATCGTTCCCGGAGCAATGTAGGTCGCATTGGATGATTGGAGCTCCATGGACACTGCCGGTCCCTGCGAGGACCCGCGCCACATGTTGTACACCTCGTGGCATGCCACGATCGCACCGAGCTTCTGCTCCCCGCAACCATCGGGCGCATTGAGGGCCAGGTAGCACTCATTGGTCAACTGGAGATCCAACTCCTCCTTCGCTGCAAACCGAGCGAACTCTCCAGCCAGGAGGGGCTGCAGGTACGGATACAGGACGGACACGGGCGCTCCCGGGGCCAAGCGCGTCACCAGTAGGTGGAGCATACGAACGAACTCGTCGATCTGGTGGAGCTTGAAAGCGAGCCAGTCGAGGTAGAGCGGTAGCTGCTCCCGGGATGACATGGGAACCCGCGGAGGAGTCACCGTATCCCAGCTGCGATACGGGTTGGAATGTGCATCGCTCAGGTCTTCCAGCCCATCGTAACGTGAGGCGAGCCATTGTGCCCAAACCGACAGGTTCACATCAGAGAGTCCCTTTTCAACAAGAAAAGGGTTGTAGTCGACCGCCATCGGGTCGACGAGCTTCTGAAAATAGGACGGCTCGTCGTCGAGCTGGACGCCGATGATCGGGCCCCCGGTTCCCGCCAGATACCCGCCAGCCACGTCGAAAACCTGCTCCAACCATTCCTCGACGTGCGAAACGAAGGCCGGATGCGCGTAGGTGACTGCAGGATACCCGCCACCCAGCGACGGTTGCCCTGCCGCGCTCGTCGCGATGATCTCCGGATGGGAGCCCAGCAGCCAGTCGGGCAAGCCCCCGTTCCTCCATTCAGCGGTGATGAAAGGACCGGGCCGGATAATGCAGTCGAGACCGCTCGCCGCGATCGAATCGAGGGCCCCCCGCAGATTCCGCTCTGCAAGGGTGGCGCCATCGAGATCTATCGTGCCGGGCTCTGGTACGTGCCAGTTCCAGGGCACGTAGATGCTGACTGCAGCGAGCCCGGCGGCGCGGCACGATGACAGGCGTGCGTCCCAATCCTGCCGAGGCACCCGGAAGTAGTGGAACTCGCCCGACAGGAAGAATGAGCCCTCTCCCGGCCTAGCGGGTCGGTGTCCGGCGGCGCGCCTTCCCGACTCCCCGGGCCCGGCACGCCGACTCCCATCCGAGCGACGTCCCGCCTCGGCCGCAGCGGTCATGACAATATGACCGAACGACCCAGGTGTGGAGGGGCATCCGGGTCACGTTCCCGTTTCCGTGCCAGGTCCTCGGCGGTGCGCTGAACCAGCACCAACTCGACCAAGGGATCTCGGTCGCCTCCGATCAACCGCGCACCGGTCGAGCGAACTGCACCTACCAGGTCACCGTCGACTTTCCCCATCAGCCACACCAATGTGTCGCCGTCCATCGAAGAGATCGGGCCGTGGCGCACCTCCATCGCCGGGTACCATTGGCACATCGCTCCGGCAGCCTCGGTCATCTTCAGGGACGCTTCGGCGGCAAGCCCGGCACACCACCCTCTCCCGACGAATACGATCCGGGCGTACTCCCCCGCGTCGCAGGGAAGCGGGTCGCTGAGCTCCTCCTCCGCTGCACCCGCCAGCGCGTCCACGTCCTCGCCTAGGTAGGTGCGCACCGCTACCAAGGTCGTGGTGGCAAACCGGGTCTGCACCACCGACCGCTCGTCGGCAAAGTCGAGGAGGAGCAGTCGATCGGCCATCGCTGCCAGCGGCGAATTCCCGTCGGCGCAGATAACCAGCCTTCGCGCCCCAGCGAGGGATTCCACAGCCCGGATCACCTCGGTGGTCGTCCCGGTTCGGGACACCGCCAGCACCCAGGGATAGTGACGCCCGAAGGGAACCTCCGAGGCAGGAAAAGGGTCCGAGGCGCCCAGTCGAGCATCCTCCCTTAACCGAGCTGCCGCCGCCGCGACGTAGTAGGACGTGCCACACCCCACAAGCGCCATCCGCCCCCCGGATTCGGCGAAAAGGGCGTCCACCTCCGCACGCCGTCGACCGACCTCACGCCAGCACTCCGGCTGGCTGGCCACTTCTCGAAGCATGTCACTCGGGGGCATCCGCCAACTATTCCACGTCAGGCCAGCCCATCGACAGGTAAGGTTCCCAGAAGTGGAAGACCGGCTGTTTTTTCGCCAGTTGCTCGCCGGGGTGGACTTCGCCGGCACCGACGCCATTGCCAGCCAGATGGTCAACTTCTGCTATCTGATAGGGGACCGGGAGACTGGCGAGGCACTGGTGGTGGACCCCGCCTACGATGTCGGTGGCATCGTCGGCATCCTCGACATGGAGGGAATGCAGCTCACCGGCGCACTGGCCACCCATTACCATGCCGACCACGTGGGGGGAGAGATCATGGGTTACCGCATCGAAGGGATCACCGCCCTTCTGGAGTCCCACCAAGTCCCGGTCCACGTGCAAACTGCCGAAGCGCCTTGGATCACCCGTTCGACAGGAATCTCCACCGACGATCTCGTCTTCCACGCCAGTGGCGATGTCGTCATGGTCGGGCAGATCGGTGTCGAGTTGATCCACACACCGGGGCACACGCCGGGGAGCCAGTGCTTCTTGGTGGAGGGGAAGCTGATCGCGGGCGACACCCTTTTCCTCAACGGGTGCGGGCGCACCGATCTACCGGGGGGTGATCCCGAAGAGCTGTACCGCAGTCTTCACCAACGGCTGGCTCGGGTGCCCGACGATGCCGTTCTCTATCCGGGCCATCTCTATTCCGTGGAGCCGTCCCAGCCACTGGGAGCCGTGCGGTCGGGCAACTATGTCTTCCGCCTCTCGACCCCCGAACAGTGGATGGCGATGTTCGGCTCCTGAGTCGGTGACCCGCCCCGACGCTGCCGCTCTTACTTCGGGAGACATCGCGCCACTGCTCGCCGAGGTCCCCCCTCCCGACGAAGAAGACGTGATCGCAATCGCCCACCAGGTCAGCGCGCTGGGAGCACGCTCGCGCGCCGGCATCTATCACCTCTCCTGGTGGAGCGATCGGGTGCTGCATTGGGCGATGTCCCACGAGGACTTCAAGACCCAGCTCTTCCGGCTAGTCGATACCTTGCCCTCCCTGGGGGGAGACGACGCCGCTATTGCCGACTATCTCGACCAGTACTTCTCGGGAGTCGATATTCCGCGACTGGTGGAGATAGGTCTCTCGCTGTCCGAGAAGATCCCCGGCGGGATGCGTCTCTCCTCGTCGGTGACGGTTCGCAACGTGGAGAGGATGGCCCGCCAGTTCATCGCGGGAAGGGACGAAAACGAAGCGGCCCGGCGAGCGGGAGAGCTGTGGCGGCACGGACTGGCCACCACCGTGGATCTCCTGGGCGAGCACACCTTTTCCGACCGGGAAGCCGATGCCTACGCTCAACGCGCCCTCAGGCTCTTGAACGCTCTGGTAATTGCGAGCGACACGTGGCCCCACGACGATCTCCTGGAACGCGATCGCACTACCCTGGCACCACGGATATCGCTAAGCATCAAGGTCTCCGCCCTCACTGCCGCTTTTGGGCCACTCACCATCGACCGTGCGGTGGACGAGGCAGAAGCGCGCATGGGTCCCTTACTCGACGTCGCCGCCGGTGGCAAGGCATCGATCTTCCTGGACATGGAATCCTACGAAACCAAGGATGTCGTCCACTCTCTCCTAACCCGACTGACATCCGACCGGCGCTGGGATCGGGTTCATCTCGGCGTGGTCGTCCAGGCGTACCTGGACGATGCTTTGAGCGACCTGCTCCGGGTGATCGAACTCTCCGGGGCGCGGGTGGTGCCGCTATCGGTCCGTCTGGTGAAAGGTGCCTACTGGGATACCGAGACGATCACCGCCGCCGCCTGCGGATGGCCCGACGTGGTCTTCGCAGATAAGGCACACACTGATGCCAACTACGAACGGTGCATTCGGGTCCTCCTGGCACATCTCGACACAGTCCATTGCGCGTTCGCTTCCCACAACCTGCGCTCGCTCGCCTATGCGATGGCTTCGGCCCGTAGATCGGGGATTCCCGATTCCCACTACGAGATCCAATTGCTCTACGGCATGGCCGAGCCAGTCCAAGCAGCTCTCCGCTCCCTGGGGACGCGGCTGCGCATCTACTCGCCGGTGGGCGCCCTTGTCCCGGGGATGTCCTACCTGGTGCGTCGGCTGCTGGAGAACACCTCCAACGAGAGCTTCGTGCGACACCGTTTCGCCGAGGGGAAGAAGCTCGACGATCTTCTGCACCCTCCAGAAGTCGGCGAGATTCCCGCCCTCCCGCCAGTATCACGGATCCTTCGCCCGGCCACCGACGCTCACGCCCCACCCCCCTACCGGCCCGAGCCGCCGCTCCAATGGCGGAGCCGCGCCGTGCGAGAAGCGATGGCGGCGGCCATCGAGAGGGGTGCGGAACAGCCCGTCCGGGACATACCTGTCCTCATCGACGGACGAAGGGTGGACACCGGGAAATTCCTCGACTCGGTGAACCCTACTCACCCTGATCGGGTGGTCGCCCGATCGTCGATGGCAGGAGTCACCGATGCCTCCCGGGCGGTGGAGATCGCCCAGGCTTCCCTCCCGATATGGAGGCGCGCCAATGCTGCCGATCGTGCTGGGATACTTTTTAGGGCGGCCCATTGGTTGCGCGCGCGCCGATACGAGATCGCAGCGCTGGAGGTTTTCGAAGTCGGCAAGCCCTGGGCGGAAGCCGACGCCGACGTGTGCGAGGCGATCGACTTCTGCGAATACTACGGCAGGGAGGCCCTCCGCCTCGAAATGGGAGGGAGGGTCGATTCCCCTCCCGGCGAGTCCAACCGCCTGATTTACGACCCGAGGGGCGTTGTAGCGGTGATCGCACCGTGGAACTTCCCGCCGGCCATCCCGGCGGGAATGACGACC